>NZ_VIVK01000001.1:4800000-5144321 GCF_007828865.1 Kribbella amoyensis | reverse complement strand
CGGCTCGATCGGCTCGGCGCTGCACGCGGCGGCGTACGGGAAGGTCGCGGTCGGCGTGGACATCAACGCGACGCACCACCGCGCGGTCCGCGAAGGCGTGGTCACCGGTGTCGCCACCCCGATCTACCTGGGCCGCACCACCACGTCGTACGAGATCGTCATCACCGACGAGCGGGACAAGCGCGTGTGTACCGCGCGGATCACCTGTCAGCTGATTCAGACGCCGCCCGGCAAGCCGACGCCGTCGGAGTAGTCGCGCTCCTCGACGACCACGGGACGGCCGAGCTGGGCCCGTCGCGCGACCACGGAGCGTCGTGACGAGAGCAGGGCGAGCAACTTCGGCGCGTGCTCGGTACCGAGGCGGCGACGTACCGTGTGCGTGCTCGCGAAGCGCAGGACCGCGGCCTGGCCGAGTCCGAGACGGGCGAGGAACCGGTTCGCCTCCCGTGCGACCGCGGGGGCGACCACACCGAGGTGCGGGCAGTTGCTCTGCTCGGCCCACGCGGCGGCTTCTGCGAGCAGTGCCTTGCCGAGACCGTGCCGCCGAGCGCGCGCGGTGACATGGAGGTACTCGACCGTGACGGTGACCTCTTCGTGCAACGGGCTGATCGGGGTGCGGCGCAGGTACGCCATCCCGCAGACCCGGCCGTCGAGCTCGCCCACGACCAGCCGGCCGGTCGGGTCGTCGGTGAGCCGACCGAGCGCGGTCCGCGCGGAGGAGATCGTCGGCGGGGCGAGCATGCGCTGGTGCCCGGCCCCGAGGGACAGCTCACTCCACAGCATCACCACCGTGTCCGCGTCGTCCGGACAGGCGTCGCGAACCTCGATGGCTGGCGCCACGTCGGCCTCCTGGTCAGGTCCACCCCCGAGGTGAACAGGACGGGCGGATACGCTCGTCCCCGCGCAACAGTAGGGCCTTCACGGTCCGTTGCAAAGTGACGGCACCACCCACCCAGCGGCCGGATCCGGCCGCGTCGCGAGGAGCAGGCGTGTTCATCGGAATCGGTACGGTCGTGAACGTCGCGACCGTACTCGTCGGATCCGTACTCGGCGTCCTGATCGGGCACCGGCTGCCGCAGCGGACCCGGGACCTGGTCACCGACGCGCTCGGCCTGGTCACGTTGCTGATCGCGATCACCTCGGCACTCGCCGTCGGCGACCAGGTGCTGAGCGCGGCCGTCGGCGGCAGCGCACCGATCCTGATCGTGCTCGGCGCCATGCTGATCGGCGGGATCGCCGGCTCGCTGCTGCGGATCGAGCAGCGGCTGGAGGACTTCGGCGGCTGGATGCAGCGCCGGTTCAGCCGCGGCGAGAGCACGTTCGTCGAGGGATTCGTGACGGCGTCGATGGTGTTCTGCGTCGGCCCGTTGACCTTCCTGGGCTCGTTGTCCGACGGACTCGGCCGCGGCGCGGACCAGCTGTTGCTCAAGTCGGTCCTGGACGGCTTCGCCTCGATCGCCTTCGCCGCCTCCCTCGGCTGGGGCGTGGCCGCCTCCGCACTCGTCGTGCTCGTGGTGCAGGGCCTGATGACCCTGGTCGGCGCGCTGCTCGGCGACGTCCTGCCCGAGGCGCACGTCACCGCCCTCGGCGCGACCGGCGGCCTGCTCCTCATCGGCGTCGCGCTGCGGCTGCTCAAGCTCAAGCAGGTCGCCGTCGCGGACATGCTGCCCGCGCTGATCGTCGCCCCGCTGCTGGTGCAGCTCCTGATCGTCGTCCGCGGCTGACCCCCAACAGAACCGGAGCCCGGACAGCGCAAGAGCCCCGGTCCCTCGCGGGATCGGGGCTCTTGGCAACGGGTTTCAGTCCTCGCCGAGGTAGGCCTTGCGGACCTCGTCGTTGACCATCAACTCCCGGCCGGAGCCGTGCAGGACGATCTTGCCGACCTCCAGCACGTAGCCGTAGTCGGCCCGCTTCAGCGCCGCCTGGGCGTTCTGCTCGACCAGCAGGATCGTCGTCCCCTGCCGCTGCAGCTCGCTCACCGTCGACATGATCCGCTTCATCATGATCGGCGACAGCCCCATCGACGGCTCGTCCAGCATCAGCAGCTTGGGCTTGCTCATCATCGCCCGGCCCATCGCCAGCATCTGCTGCTCACCACCGGAGAACGTCCCGGCCGGCTGCTTGCGCCGCTCCCCCAGGATCGGGAAGAGGTCGTACGCCGCGTCCAGGTCGGTGCGGATCACCGAGTGGTCGTTGCGCGCGAACGCCCCGAGCATCAGGTTCTCCTCCACCGACAGCCGGGGGAAGATCCGCCGGCCTTCCGGCGAGTGCGCCAGCCCGCGCATGACGATGTCGTGCGCGGCCACGTTGTCGATCCGCTCACCCTGGAACAGGATCTCGCCGGACGTCGGCCGGAGCAGCCCGGAGATCGTCCGCAGCGTGGTCGTCTTGCCGGCCCCGTTGGTGCCGATCAGCGACACCACCTGGCCCTGCTCGACGGTGAAGCTGATCTTCTTCACCGCGACGATCTTGCCGTAGGCCACTTCCAGGTCCCGGACCTCGAGCATCGCGGTCATCGGCCGGCCTCCTCGTCCGCGGGCGGCGTGTCCTGCGGCCGCTCGTCCTCCTCGTCCTCGTCCTCGCCGGTGCCGATGTACGCCTCGATCACCCGCGGGTCCGACTGCACCTGTTCCGGGCTGCCCTCGACCAGCGCCTCGCCGCGGACCAGACACAGCACCCGGTCGCAGAGGTTGAAGATGAAGCGCATGTCGTGCTCGATCACGACCACCGACAGACCCGAGTCCCGGATCTTGAAGATCAGGTCACTGGCCTGCCGGGTCTCCTGCGGGTTCATCCCGGCCGTCGGCTCGTCCAGCAGGATGAGCTTCGGGTCGGTGGCCAGCGCCCGGGCGATCTCGAGCCGGCGCTGGTCGCCGTACGGCATGTTCCGGGCCAGGTGCTCCGACGACTTGCCGAGACCGACGAAGTCGAGCAGCTCCTGGGCGCGGGCCCGGGTGGCGGCCTCCTCCCGGCGGAACTTCGGGCCCCGCAACACCGAGGTGATCGGGCCCGCCGAGGTCCGGCAGTACCGGCCGACCATGACGTTCTCCAGCGCGGTCATGTTCGCGAACAACCGGATGTTCTGGAACGTCCGCGCCATCCCGGCCCGGACGACCGCCCGCGGCTTCGGCGGCAACGGCGTCCCGTCGAACCGGACCTCACCGCCGGTCGGCTTGTACAGGCCGGTCAGGCAGTTGAAGAACGTCGTCTTGCCGGCCCCGTTCGGGCCGATCAGACCGACGATCTCGCCCTCCCGGACGGTCAGGTTCACGTCGTTGACGGCCAGCAGACCACCGAACCGCATGGTCACCCCGGCGGCCTCCAGCACTGGCCGGCCGGTCGTCGGCGCCGCACTGGGCGCCGGTTCCGTGACGGTCATTTCGCCTCCTCGACCATTTCGCTCTCGATCGCCTCCGCGAGTTCCTCGTCCTCTTCGTGGAACTCCAGCGCCCGTCTCCGGTTCGCGACCAGGCCCTCGGGACGGAACCGCATCATCAGCACCAGCAGCAGACCGAACAGCAGCAGCCGGTACTCGGAGAAGAACCGCAGCTTCTCGGGCAGCAGCTTCAGGATCGTCGCCCCGAGCAGCACACCCGCGATGGTGCCCATACCGCCGAGCACGATCGCCGCGAGCAGGAACGCCGACTCCAGGAAGATGAACTGGTCCGGGCTCACCGCCACGTCCTGGTGCGCCTTGATGGTGCCGGCCAGACCGGCCAGGAACGCACCGACCGAGAACGCCAGCAGCTTCAGCCCGAAGACGTTCACGCCCATCGCCTCGGCGGCCTTCTCGTCCTCCCGGATCGCGATCCAGCCCCGGCCGATCCGGCTGTCGTTCAGCCGGGCGAAGACCAGGATGATGAACCCGATCAGGAGCAGCAGCAGGAAGTAGTAGTTCGCGAACCGGCCGAGCTCCAGGCCCAGCACGGTGTGGCTGTCGCCGAAGTTGAAACTGCCGATCTCCAGCTCCGGGATGCCCGGGATACCATTCGGGCCGTTCGTCAGCAGCGGGCCGTTGGTGCCGTCCAGGTTGAACATCGCCAGCCGGAAGATCTCACCGAAGCCCAGCGTCACGATGGCCAGGTAGTCACCCGAGACCCGTAGCGTCGGCGACCCGATGATCAGGCCCAGGGTCGCAGCCACGCCGGCGCCGACCAGCATCACGACGATGAACGGCGGGTGCCAGTCGATCGTCGAGAACGCCGACTGCGACAGCATCGCGGCCACGTACGCACCGGCGCCCAGGAACGCGATGTACCCGAGGTCGAGCAGGCCGGCCAGGCCGACCACGATGTTCAGGCCCATCGCGGTGGCCGCGAAGATCAGCACCTGGGTCGCGATCGACATGTTCGCGTCCGACCCGCCCTGGGTGAACGGGAACAGGAACGCGACCAGGAACGCCGACAGCGTGAGCACCTTGCGGTGCCGCTGGGAGACGTGGCCGAGCCAGCCGAACACCCCGGTCCGGAACATCCCCGCCACCACGGCGGCGATGAAGACCAGGCAGAGGATGAACGACCACGCTTCGGTCAGCCCGAGCGCGAACGCCGCGCCGAACAGCACGGCGCCCATCAGGATCGCGATGAACAGGATCTCCAGCCAGCCCGGCAGCCGGGCCTCGCTGAGGTCCCGCAGCTCCCGCAGCGGCAGCATCCGGGCGCTGACCAGGATCAGCACCGCGCCCACGGTCGAGACGTACCCGCCGGGGTTGACGTTGATCAGCCCGTCGGACTGGGTGGTGATCGCGATCAGGACCAGCACCATGTACAGCGTGAGCGTCAGGCCCATCGCCCGCAGCCCCGCGGTGGCGTCCAGCCACGGCCCGAGGCGGGCGGCCAGCGGACCCTTGACGGTCAGCAGCAGCACCAGGCAGAGCACGGCGACGATGATCGCCAGGATCTGCAGCGAGCCCGGGAAGAAGTTGATCGACAGATCGCCGAGGATCGTGCCGTCGTAGCTCCAGGACAGGAACGACCCGACGATCACCAGCGCGACCCCGGCCAGGCCGAGCGGCCACGCCGGTCCGGTCACGGCGGGTGCTTCCGGCAACGCGGCCGGTGTCTTCGCCTTCACGTCGGTCATGCGCGGTCCACCACCCTCGCTCCGAGCAGACCTTGCGGCCTGAACACCAGTACCAGGATCAGGATGACGAACGCCCAGACATCCTTCCAGGACCCACCACCGAACCGGCCCGGGATGTACTGCGTGGCCATCGCCTCGACGACGCCCAGCACCAGGCCACCGACGACGGCGCCGTAGATGTTGCCGATACCGCCGAGCACGGCCGCGGTGAACGCCTTCAGGCCGGCCAGGAAGCCCATCCGGAAGTCGATGTTGTTGTTCTGCAGACCCTGCGAGACGCCCGCGACCGCGGCCAGCACCGCACCGAGGGCGAACGCGACCACGATGATCCGGTCGACGTTGATCCCCATCAGCCGGGCCGTGTCCGGATCCTGCGACACCGCCTGCATGCCGCGGCCGAGCCGGGTCCGGTTGATGAAGAACCACAGCAGCACCGAGCAGATCCCCAGCGCGAGCACGGTGAAGATCGCCGACCGCTGGATGGTGACCCCGCCGACCTGCAGGGCGTTCCCGGTCACCACGTTGATCTGCGGGAACGGGATGCGCTGCTTGGCGCTCGGCCAGTCGATGCTCGCGATCAGCTTCTCGTAGGCGAGCCAGAACACCTCGAGCAGGACCGCCGACCCGAGCGCGGTCTGCCAGACCGGGCTGATCATCTTGCTCGCCCGCTCCGCGTCGACGCCGTACCGCGCGGCGACCCACCCGGCGGCCATACCGACGGCGGTGCCGGCCACGATCACCACGAGCGCGAGCACGATCGACAGCTCCGGCTGAATCAGCCGCAGCGCGATCCACACCACCAACGAGCCCCCCGCAGCGCCCAGCAGTGGTGCCCGGTCGCGCCACTTGGTGACCGGGTTGTTCAGGTTCACGTCGGTCCGGCGGCTGCCCCAGTAGTAGGCGGTTCCGGCCGCGAGTCCGGCCAGCACCGGGATGGTCCACTCCGGACGCTCGTAGAACAGCCGGACGAACTCCTGCAGGAACACCGAGATACCGATGGCGGTGATCAGTGGTGCTAGTCGTGGCGCGTTCCGCAGGGGACGGTACGCGACACGTTCCATCGCCACGGCCGTACCGACCGAGGCGATCATGGCTCCGACGATCATCACCGGAAGAATCCAGAACGATGTCTCACCGTCGAAGAACAACAAGTACGTGGTCAGTGCGCCGAACGCACCGATCATGAAGACCTCGCCGTGGGCGAAGTTGATCAGCTGCACGATGCCGTAGACGACGGTGTACCCGACCGCGATCAGGGCGTACAGCGATCCGAGAGTCAGCCCGTTCACGAGCTGCTGGAGAAACTGGTCCACGTCGACCTCCCAACTGCCTCAGATTTCGGCATGACACGGGGGTGGGACGACACGGCGTCCCACCCCCGGGGTCATGTGGTCGACTACTTCGCCTCGAAGTCCTTGGTCTCCACGGTGGTCCACTTGCCACCGGCAACCTTGTAGACGGTCAGGACCTTGGAGGTGGTGTCGCCGTACTGGTCGAACGAGACCTTACCGGTGACACCGTCGAACGAAACCTTGCCGAGGGCATCGACAGTCTTCTGCCGGGCGGACTCGACGTCGGAGGCGTCCTTCAGGGACTCCTTCAGCGCCGCGATGATCGCGTTCGCCGCGTCGTAGGAGTAGCCGCCGTACGCCGCGTACGGCTCCTTGAAGCCGGCCGCGTTGTAGTCCTCGACGAACTTCTTCGCCGACGGCAGCGCGTCGACCGGGGCGCCGACCGAGGTGGCCAGGTCGGTGTCGCTGGTCTTGCCACCCAGCTGGATGAACTTCGGGTCGTAGATGCCGTCGCCGCCCATCAGCGGGATGTTCAGGCCGGCGGCCTTCATCTGCTGCGAGAGCGGACCGGCCTGCGGGTACTCACCACCGTAGTAGAGCGCCTGCGGGGCGGACGGCTTGATCGCCGAGACGACGGCCTGGAAGTTGGAGTCGTCCGGGTTGATGGTCTCCGCCGCCACGACCTGACCGCCGAGCTTCTTGAACTCGTCGGTGAAGGTGCCGACCAGGCCCTGGCCGTACGCCTTCTTGTCGTGAATGGTGGCGACCTTCTTGATGCCGGCCGTCTCGTACAGGTACCGCGCCGCGAACGGACCCTGGACCGCGTCCGTCGTGCAGGTGCGGAAGTAGGTCGGGTACGGCCGCTTCGGGTCGCTCTGCCAGTTCGCGCCCTGGGTCAGGCCGGGGCCGGTGTTGGCCGGCGAGACCTGGACGATGTTCTTCGGCGCGAGGACCGGCTGGACCTGCTGCGACACGCTGGTGTTCAGGGTGCCGACGACCCCGATGACATTGGCGTCCGAGGACAGCGCGGTCGCGGCGTTCTTGCCGACGTCCGGCTTGGCCTCGTCGTCCTTGGCGTCGACCTCGAGCTTCCAGCCCGGGATCGCGTTCGAGTCGTTGGCCTGCTTGACGGCCAGTTCCACCGAGTGCTGGATACCCAGACCCAGCGCGGACAGGTCACCCGACAGGGGCGCGATGACGCCGATCTTGGCGGTCTTCGTCGCGTCGCCCGAGTTCCCGCCGTCGCTGTCGCCGCTGCGGGAACCGCAGGCAGTCAGGGCCAACGACGCAACGATCAGCGACGCGCCGACCCGTACTACGGAACGCTGTTGCACTGTTCCTCCCATGTCTGGATAGTCCGAGCCATCCCCCGGACTCCCGCGTTTGCCGCGAGCACCCGCAGATTAGACCTTGGGAATCTCTCCTGCGCACGTCACCCAGCGTGTGTTGTGAGGTCGTTACCGCTGTAAGCAGTGTGGGCACCAGTGACGGCTGTACCGTTACCGAACCCGGCCGAACCTGGTGTGCGCAGAGTGATTCAGTCGCTACCGCCAGCCTCGTCAACCACCAACTCCGCCACCTGGCGCATCGAAACTCGCTTGTCCATAGCGGTTTTCTGGATCCACCGGAACGAGTCCGGCTCGGACAGGCCGAACTTCGTCTGCAGGATCGACTTGGCCCGGTCGACCAGCTTGCGGGTCTCCAGCCGCTCGGCCAGGTCGGCGACCTCGCGCTCCAGCTCGGCCAGCTCGACGTACCGGCTGGCGGCGATCTCGATCGCGGGCAGCAGATCCGTCTTGGAGAACGGTTTCACCAGGTACGCCATCGCGCCCGCGTCCCGGGCCCGCTCGACCAGCTCCCGCTGCGAGAACGCGGTCAGCATCAGCACCGGAGCGATCCGCTCACCGGCGATCTTCTCGGCCGCGGACAACCCGTCCAGCTTCGGCATCTTCACGTCCAGGATCACCAGATCCGGCCGCAACTCCGAAGCCAGCCGAATGGCCTCCTCCCCGTCGCCGGCCTGCCCGACGACGTCGTACCCCTCCTCAGCCAGCATCTCGGCCAGATCCATCCGGATCAACGCCTCGTCCTCGGCGATCACCACACGCTTAGCAGTCACAGCCCACACTGTATCGATCGCGCCGTCAGCCCTTGGGACCGACGAACCCCTCCAGCGCGGCGACCCCTTCCCGCCGGCTCACGGCGATCGCGTTCCGCCGCGGCCGGCGCCACGGAATCCCGAGCTCGTCCAAGGCGTCGGTGAGGATCCGATGGATGTCGTCCGACTCGTTGGAGAACATGGAGCGGACGTACTCGTGCCGCCGCACTCTCCCCCGTCCGCGGTCGTGCGGGTGGCCCAGTTCACGAACCGGCACCCGTCGGAGTGGAACAGGCCACGCAGCAACCGTTCGGGGTACTCGGCAACTATCTCCCGCTGCCAGTCGACCAGCTCGATCCGGCGCAGATGTATACCCGCGCCGCGACGATGTGCCCGTCCCCCAGGTACCAACCGAGGAGCAGGGCGTACGCCTCCTCGTCCAGCGCCGCGCCGTCGCACCGAGGGCAGGGCGTCCCTTGGAAGCCCGCGTGCCGGGGCAGCCCGAGCTCGCGATACTGCCGCCGCCACCGCTTGACGGTCTTCACAGCCACCCCGTGGATCTCAGCGTTACGCCGGTCACTTATCACGGCGTCCGACATCCACAACGCGGAGTCGACGGTCTCCTGAGAACGAAAGTGCGCCATGACCGATGGTCTCTGCAGGCACCGACAGTTTCGTCTGCCCCGTGGTCACGGTCGTCCGATGGATACGCTAGGATCTGGCAAGCCAGCCCTGGTACTCCAATTGGCAGAGAGCGCGGATTCAAAACCCGTTCAGTGTGGGTTCGAGTCCCACCCAGGGCACACTTTCCCGAACTGTCGGTGGCTGCTGCCACGCTCTCCCTCGTGTACGAAGAGTCCCGACGGTCGGCTGCCCTGGCGGCGCTGCGCTCGGGTGAGAGTCTCAGCTCGGTCAGTCGCCGGCTCGGGCCGAGCCGGGCGACGCTGCGGGCCTGGCGGGAGGAGGCTCCACGTGACGCCGATCCGACCGCCTGCCCACGCTGTACCGGGCGAGGTCTGGACTCGGCGTCCTACGCGCACCTGATCGGGCTGTACCTGGGTGATGGCTGCTTGTCGAAGCTGGCGAAAGGTGTGTACTCCCTCCGCATCGCCTGCGACACCGCGTACCCCCGTCTGATCAGCGAGGCCACCGAGTCAATTGTTGCCGTCCACCCCACGCGCCCGGTACACCTCACCCGCGCCGCCGGGTGCACGCAAGTGACCTCGTACTGGAAGCACTGGCCGTGTCTGTTCCCTCAGCACGGCGCCGGGCCGAAGCATCTGCGGCTGATCGAATTGGCGGACTGGCAGCGGGAGATCGTTGCCGGGAGCCCCGAACGGTTCGTGCGTGGGCTGTTCGACTCGGACGGCTGCCGCGTTCTGAACTGGACCGGGCGGCAGGTCGCCGGACAGACCAAGCGCTACGAGTACCCGCGGTACCTGTTCTCGAACTCCTCCGGCGACATCATGCGCTGCTGCCAGTGGGCGCTGGATCTGCTGGAGATTCCTTGGCGGATGCCGCGGCCGACGCTGCTGTCGGTCGCGCGGCGGGAGGCGGTCGCCGCGCTGGACCGATTCGTCGGGCCGAAGACCTGACCCACTAATGCGGACTCGCCGGATCCGAGCGCCTCGGATCCGGCGAGTGGCAGTTTCAGGTCAGCTGCGGTAGCCCGGGGCGATGCCTTCGATGGCGTCGCCCATGCGGTGGATGCGGAGGGCGTTGGTGCTGCCCGGGATGCTGGGCGGGCTGCCGGCGACGATGACGACGAGGTCGCCCTTCTGGAGCTTGCCGAGTTCGAGCAGGCGCTGGTCGACCTGGCGGACCATCTCGTCGGTGTGGTCGACGGTGGGGACGATGTGGGTCTCGATGCCCCAGACCACGCTCAGCCAGGAACTGACCGACGGGACCGGGGTGAACGCGAGCACCGGGATCTCGGTGCGGTACCGGGCCAGCCGGAGCGCGGTGTCGCCGGACTGGGTGAAGGCGACCAGGTACTTCGCGTCCATCCGGTCGGCCACCTCGGCGGCCGCCTTCGCGATCACGCCGCCCTTGGTGCGCGGCTCCCACTCGATCTCCTGGACCCGGCCGAGACCGTGGTCCTCGGTCGACTCCACGATCCGGGACATCGTCTTGACCGTCTCGATCGGGAACCGGCCGACGCTGGTCTCACCGGACAGCATCACCGCGTCGGCGCCGTCGAGCACCGCGTTCGCGACGTCGGACGCCTCGGCCCGGGTCGGCCGCGGGGCGGAGATCATCGACTCCAGCATCTGGGTGGCGACGATCACCGGCTTCGCGTTCAGCCGGGCCTGGTCGATGATCAGCTTCTGCACCAGCGGGACCTCCTCGAGCGGGAGTTCCACGCCGAGGTCACCGCGGGCGACCATGAAGCCGTCGAAGGCCTCGATGATCTCGTCCAGGTTCGCGACCGCCTGCGGCTTCTCGATCTTGGCGATCACCGGGACCCGCAGGCCCTCCTCGTCCATGATCTTGTGCACCAGCTGGATGTCGCTGGCGTCCCGGACGAACGACAGCGCGATCATGTCGGCCGGCAGGTGCAGCGCCCAGCGCAGGTCCTCGGCGTCCTTCTCCGACATCGCGGGCACGCTGACCGCGACGCCGGGCAGGTTGATGCCCTTGTGGTTCGACACCGGCCCGCCGACGGTGACCCGGCAGATCACGTCGGTCTCGGTGACCTCCTCGGCGACCAGCGCGATCCGGCCGTCGTCGATGAGCAGCTGGTCGCCGGGCTTCACGTCGCCGGGCAGCCCGTCGTACGTCGTCCCGCAGATGGTGACGTCGCCGGGGACCTCGCGGGTGGTGATGGTGAAGCGCTCGCCGTAGGTCAGGGTGACCTTGCCTTCGGCGAACTCCGCCAGCCGGATCTTCGGGCCCTGCAGGTCGACCAGGATGCCGACGTTCTTGCCGGTCTCGGCCGCGGCCGTGCGGATCCGTTGGTAGATCCGCTCATGCTCGGCGTGGGCGCCGTGGCTCAGGTTGAGCCGGGCGACGTCCATGCCCGCTTGGACGAGTTCCAGGATGCGCTCCGGGGCGGCCGTAGCCGGGCCGAGCGTACAAACGATCTTTGCGCGACGCACGTCACAAAACCCTACTCCTACAAACCACTGGGCCCGCTGGTCCGCCCCCATTACTGGACGGTTAACAAGTTGTGACGAGCCGTGGATCCACCTGCCGCGGCAGCGATTTCGTCAGCCCGGCAAGGGTTTGTAGGCCCCGACGGTGACCTCGCCGGTCAGTTCCGCGGTCACCGTCTGGAGACCGATCGGCAACCCCTGCCGGTACGTGACCAGCGTGACCTCGCCCGGGCGGCGCAGGGTGTACCCGAGGGCGAACGCGTACGCCGCGCCGCCCGTGGTCCCGTTCGTGAAGGTGGTCACCGGCTTGCCGTCGACGACCTTGGTGTCCGGTCCGACCCGGCGGTGCAGGTGACCCGAGACCAGCAGCGTCGCGCACCCTCGGGCGGCGGTCTCCGCGAACGACGACGGGTCGTGCACCACCATCGTCGAGATCGGCTTGTCCTCGGGCTGGTCGCAGGCCACGTCGGCGAGTCGCTCGGACTGGTCCGCGATCGTCTCCTCCCCCGGGCTGTCGGCGCTGCCGAGACCGGTCCGGGTCGGGTCGCTGTCGCCGAGGAACCGGATCCCCTCCACCTCGACCGGTTTGCTGTCCAGCACGGTGAACTTGTTCTTCCGCATCGCGTCCTCGATGTTGCCGCCGGCGTCGTGGTTGCCCGCGACCGCGACCACCTTGAGGTCCTTGAAGTGCTGGGCCAGCGAGTTGATGCTGAACACCTCCCAGGACTGCCCGGACGAGGAATCGTCACCGGCGTCGATCAGGACCTTCGCGCCGGCCGTCTTGGCCACCTCGGCGGCGAACGGGTCCATCCCGATGTTGTCGTGCCGGTCGGACACCAGCAGCGCGACCGTCTCGTCGTCACCGGCGGCCCGGATCCGGCCGCCGACCCGGCTGACCTGGTCGCGCAGCCGCCCGTAGAAGTCCGTGGACCGCTCGTAGGTCTCCACCGCGGTCCGGATGATGCCGACGCCGCCCGTCGTCGAGAACCCGGAGGCCACCTCGACGGACTGCAACCGCGCGTCGAAGGTCAGCTCGGGCAGCAGGTCGGCGAGCGGGCGCCACTGGGTCGGCGGCGCCTCGGCGGCCCGCATCTGGCCCGGCCCGATCACCGAGGCGATCGTGATCAGGAACGCGACCAGCAGCACGATCGCGCGATGCCGGACCCGGCGTTCGTGCGAGTGCACCAGGACCCACAGCTCGCGGCGGCGGCGCGGGCCGAGCATCGCCCAGACGGTGGTCACCACCACCGCGACCAGCAGGCCGGACCCGGCCCCGGCGACCGCGTTGTCGACCGCCATGTCCTGGACCACCTGGCGGATCCGGGCGATCTCACCTTCGGGCTGGGACGCGATCAGCGCGTCCCGGGTGAGCAGGTCGGTGAGGTTGTTCGCGTCGGTCTCCTGGACGTCGAGGTCGACGCCCAGGTCGAGCGGCAGATCGGTCGGCAGCCGCAGCCGGGGCAGGACGGCGCCGAGGTCGAGCGTCGCATGCCCGTCGAAGGTCGGCGACACCTCGGCGGCGTGAGCGCCGATCGTCACCCGCTCGGAGTCGTTCACGAACCCGAACAGCCCGACGGTCGCCGAGACGACCAGCCACAACAGCACCAACCCGGCCCACGGCGCCGCCTTGCGGAGCCGGGACCGGGTCAGTAACCGTCTAGCCACGTGCACCAACCTATTGGGCCGCCACAAACGCCCGCGACAGGCGGCGCGGCGTTTCCCCGGTCACACTCCGGCGCACGGCGGGCACAGCGGACCGTTGCCTCAGACCACCAACGGCCGGGCGGTCGGCGGGATCGGGGTCGGCAGCGTGGACGAACCGGTCAGGAACGCGTCCACACCGTTCGCGCAGGACCGGCCCTCCGCGATCGCCCAGACGATCAGCGACTGGCCACGGCCGGCGTCACCGCAGGCGAAGACGCCATCGACCGAGGTCTGGTACGCCTTGTCCCGGCGGACGTTGCCGCGCTCGTCCAGCTCCACGCCGAGCTGCTCGAGGAACCCTTCCTTCTCCGGGCCGACGAAGCCCATCGCGAGCAGCACCAGCTGCGCCGGGATGGTCTGCTCCGACCCCTCGACCGGGGTGAACCTGCCGTCCTTGAGCTCGACCTCGACCAGTTCCAGGCCGGACACGTTGCCGTCGGCATCGGCGACGAAGTTCTTCGTCGACACCGAGTACACCCGCTCGCCGCCTTCTTCGTGCGCGGAGGCGACCCGGTAGATCATCGGGTACGTCGGCCACGGCTGCCCGCTCGGCCGCTCCTCCGACGGGCGCGGCATGATCTCCAGCTGGGTCACGCTGCGCGCGCCCTGCCGGTGCGCCGTGCCGAGGCAGTCGGCGCCGGTGTCGCCACCGCCGATGATCACCACGTCCTTGCCGGTCGCAACGATCTGGTCCTCGACCGTCGCGCCCAGGGCGACCCGGTTGGCCTGCGGCAGGTACTCCATCGCCTGGTGCACGCCGCCGAACTCCCGGCCCGGGACCGGCAGGTCGCGGGCCGCGGTCGCGCCGGTGGCGATGACGACGGCGTCGTACCGCTGCTTCAGCTGGGTGCCGGTGACGTCCGCGCCGACGTTGACGCCGGAGCGGAAGACGGTGCCCTCTTCCTTCATCTGCTGGATCCGGCGGTCGACCTGCGCCTTCTCCATCTTGAACTCGGGGATCCCGTACCGCAGCAGGCCGCCGGGCGCGTCGGCCCGCTCGTACACCGCGACCGTGTGACCGGCGCGGGTGAGCTGCTGGGCGACGGCGAGCCCGGCCGGACCCGAACCGACGACCGCGATCGTCTTGCCGGTCAGCCACTCCGGCGGCTGGGGCCGGACGTCACCGGACTCCCAGGCCTTGTCGATGATCGCGACCTCGACGTTCTTGATCGTCACCGGCTCTTGGTTGATGCCGAGCACGCAGGCCGGCTCACACGGCGCCGGGCAGAGCCGGCCGGTGAACTCGGGGAAGTTGTTCGTCGCGTGCAGCCGCTCGATCGCCCCGGTCCAGTCGTCCCGCCAGACCAGGTCGTTCCACTCCGGGATCAGGTTGCCCAGCGGGCAGCCGGAGTGGCAGAACGGGATACCGCAGTCCATACAGCGGCCGGCCTGCTTGCCGATGATCGGCAGCAGCGCCTTGCCCGGCCCACCGGGGTAGACCTCGTTCCAGTCCTGGACGCGCTCGGCCACCGGACGGCGCTCCGCGACCTCGCGTTGCGTGGTCAGGAATCCCTTCGGGTCAGCCATCAGATGGCCTCCATCATCGCTCGGGTGGTGGCGTCCTCGTCCAGCCCGTCCCGCTCGGCGGCCGCCTTGGCCGCGAGCACCCGGGCGTAGTCGCGGGGCATCACCGTGGTGAACCTGGCGGCCGCGGCGGGCCAGTCGGCGAGCAGCTTGGCCGCTCGTTCCGAACCGGTCTCCTCCTGGTGCCGGCGGACCAGGTCCTGCAACAGGGCGGACTCCTCGTCGCTGACCGGCTGGAGGTCGACCAGCTCGGGGTTGACCAGCGCGGGGTCCAGGTCGAGCACGTGGGCCACGCCGCCCGACATGCCCGCCGCGAAGTTCCGGCCGACCGCGCCGATCACGACGACGCGGCCACCGGTCATGTACTCGCACGCGTGGTCGCCGACCGCCTCGACGACCGCGGTGGCACCGGAGTTGCGGACACAGAACCGCTGCCCCGCTCCCCCGCTGATGAACAGCTCGCCCGACGTCGCGCCGTACGCGATCACGTTGCCGGCGATGATCTGGTCGGCCGCGTCGAACCGGGCGTGCCGGTCCGGCCGGATCACCACCCGGCCACCGGACAGGCCCTTGCCGACGTAGTCGTTCGCGTCGCCCTCGAGGCGCAGCGTCACCCCGCGCGGGACGAAGGCGGCGAACGAGTTGCCGGCCGACCCGGTGAAGGTCAGGTCGACGGTGCCGTCGGGCAACCCGGCCGCCCGGTACTTCTTGGTGATCTCGTGGCCGAGCAGGGTGCCGACGGTGCGGTTCACGTTCCGGATCGCGAGCTGGGCGCGGACCGGTTCGCCGTCCTCCAGGGCGGGCGCGCAGATCCGGATCAGCTCGTTGTCGAGCGCCTTGTCGAGGCCGTGGTCCTGCTCGACGGTCTGGTGCCGGGCCGCACCCTCGGGCAGCGCGGGCACGTGCAGGATCGGCGACAGGTCGAGCCCGTCGGCCTTCCAGTGCTCCATCGCCCGCTGGATGTCCAGCACCTCGGCGTGACCGATCGCCTCGTCCAGCGACCGGAAGCCGAGCTGGGCCAGGTACTCGCGGACCTCCTCGGCGATGAACTCGAAGAAGTTCACCACGAACTCCGGCTTACCCGCGAACCGGTCCCGCAGCACCGGGTTCTGGGTCGCGACGCCGACCGGGCAGGTGTCCAGGTGGCAGACGCGCATCATGATGCAGCCGGACACGACCAGCGGCGCGGTCGCGAAGCCGTACTCCTCGGCGCCGAGCAGGGCCGCCACGATGACGTCCCGGCCGGTCTTCAGCTGGCCGTCGGTCTGCACCACGATCCGGTCCCGCAGGCCGTTCAGCAGCAGGGTCTGCTGGGTCTCGGCCAGGCCGAGCTCCCACGGACCGCCCGCGTGCTTGAGCGAGGTGAGCGGCGCCGCGCCCGTCCCGCCGTCGTGGCCGGAGATCAGGACGACGTCCGCGTGCGCCTTGCTGACGCCGGCGGCGATCGTGCCGACGCCGACCTCGGAGACGAGCTTGACGTGGATCCGCGCCTTCGGGTTGGCGTTCTTCAGGTCGTGGATCAGCTGGGCCAGATCCTCGATCGAGTAGATGTCGTGGTGTGGCGGCGGCGAGATCAGGCCGACGCCCGGCGTGGAGTGCCGGGTGCCCGCCACCCACGGGTACACCTTGTGGCCGGGCAGCTGGCCGCCCTCGCCGGGCTTCGCGCCCTGCGCCATCTTGATCTGGATGTCGTCGGAGTTGGTCAGGTACTCCGCGGTCACGCCGAACCGGCCGGACGCGACCTGCTTGATCGAGCTGCGCCGGGCCGGGTCGTGCAGCCGGTCGGAGTTCTCGCCGCCCTCACCGGTGTTCGACTTGCCGCCGAGCCGGTTCATCGCGATCGCGAGTGTCTCGTGCGCCTCCGCGCTGATCGAGCCGTAGCTCATCGCGCCGGTGGAGAACCGCTTGACGATCGCCGAGACCGGCTCGACCTCGTCGATGCTGATCGGCTCCCGGTCGGAGGCGAACCCGAACAGGCCGCGCAGCGTCATCAGCCGCTCGGACTGCTCGTCGACCCGGTGCGTGTACTGCTTGAAGATGTCGTAGCGCCCGGTCCGGGTGGAGTGCTGCAGCCGGAAGACCGTCTCCGGGTCGAACAGGTGCGGCTCACCCTCGCGGCGCCACTGGTACTCGCCGCCGACCTCGAGCTTGCGGTGCGCGGGCAGGATGCCGTCGGCCGGGTACGCCCGCAGGTGCCGCCGGCGGACCTCCTCGGCGATGACGTCCAGGCCGACGCCGCCGAGCTTGCTCGACGTGCCGGTGAAGTAGGTGTCCACCAGCTCCGGCGCCAGGCCGGTCGCCTCGAAGATCTGCGCGCCGGTGTACGACGCGACGGTGCTGACGCCCATCTTGGACATCACCTTGAGCACGCCCTTGCCGAGCGACTTCACCACGTTCCGGACGGCCTGCTCCGGCTCGATCCCGGGCAGGTACGTGCCGCGCCGGCAGAGGTCCTCGACGGACTCCAGCGCGAGGTACGGGTTGATCGCGGCCGCGCCGTAGCCCATCAGCAGCGCGACGTGGTGGACCTCGCGGACGTCACCGGCCTCGACCACCAGGCCGACCTGGGTCCGGGTCTTCTCCCGGACCAGGTGGTGGTGCACCGCGGCGGTGAGCAGCAGCGACGGGATCGGCGCCTTGTCCGCGTTGGAGTGCCGGTCGGACAGCACCAGGATGCGGGCGCCGTCCGCGATCGCCGCCGACGCCTCGGCGCAGATCTCCTCCAGCCGGGTCCGCAGCGCGTCGCCGCCGCCCTCGACGTCGTACCCGCCGCGCAGCACCGTGGTCGCCAGGCCCGGCATGTCGCCGTCCAGGTTGATGTGGCGCAGCTTGGCGAGCTCGTCGTTGGTGATCACCGGGAAGGGCAGCACAACCTGCCGGCAGGACGCCGGGCTCGGGTTGAGCAGGTTCGACTCCGGGCCGAGGGACGACGACAGCGAGGTCACCAGCTCCTCGCGGATCGCGTCCAGCGGCGGGTTCGTCACCTGGGCGAACAACTGCGCGAAGTAGTCGAACAGCAGCCGCGGCCGGTCGCTGAGGACCGCGATCGGGGTGTCGGTGCCCATCGAGCCGATCGGCTCGGCGGAGGTCTTCGCCATCGGGGTGAGGATGACCCGGAGCTCTTCCTCGGTGTACCCGAAGACCTGCTGGCGACGGGTGACCGAGGCGTGGCTGTGCACCACGTGCTCGCGCTCGTGCAGGTCCTCGAACCGGATCAGGCCCGCGTGCAGCCACTCGTCGTACGGGTTCTCCTCGGCGAGCGCGGCCTTCACCTCGGGGTCGGTGATGATCCGGTGCCCCTCGACGTCGACGAGGAAGATCTTGCCCGGCTCGAGGCGGCCCTTCTGGGTCACGGTGGCCGGGTCGATGTCGAGCACGCCGGCCTCGGAGGCCAGCACGACCAGGCCGTCCTCGGTCACCCAGTACCGGGACGGGCGCAGGCCGTTGCGGTCCAGCACCGCGCCGACCTTGGTGCCGTCGGAGAACACGACCGAGGCCGGTCCGTCCCACGGCTCCATCAGGGTCGAGTGGAACTCGTAGAACGCGCGCCGCTTCGGATCCATCGTGGTGGCGTTCTCCCACGCCTCCGGGATCATCATCAGCATCGCGTGCGGCAGCGACCGGCCACCGAGGTGGAGCAGTTCCAGCACCTCGTCGAACGACGCGGAGTCCGACGCGCCCGGCGTACAGATCGGGTACAGCTGCTCCAGGTCACCCGGGATCAGGTCGCTGGCCAGCAGCGCCTCCCGGGCCCGCATCCAGTTCCGGTTGCCCTGGACGGTGTTGATCTCACCGTTGTGGGCGATGTACCGGTACGGGTGCGCCAGCGGCCAGGACGGGAACGTGTTGGTGGAGAACCGCGAGTGCACGACGCCGATCGCCGAGGCGAGGTCGGGGTCGGTCAGCTCGGGGAAGAACTTGTCCAGCTGGTCGGTGGTCAGCATCCCCTTGTAGGTGATGGTCCGCCCGGACAGCGACGGGAAGTACGTCGAGGTCTCCCGCTCGGCCCGCTTGCGCAGCCGGAACACCATCCGCTCCAGCGCCAGCCCGAGCACCCGGCCCGACTTGGCGGCCACGAACAGCTGACGGAACAACGGCATCACCGAGCGCGCGGTGGAGCCGAGCATCGACGCGTCGGTCGGCACGTCGCGCCAGCCGAGCACGGTCAGGCTCTCCTCGGCGGCGATCTCCTCGATCCGCGCGACCGCCTTCGCCGCGTCGTCGGGATCGGCCGGCAGGAAGGCGATGCCGGTGGCGTACCCACGCTGCACCGGGAGCTCGAAGTCGCAGACCTTGCGGTAGTACGCGTCCGGGACCTGGATCAGGATGCCGGCCCCGTCGCCGGAGTCCGGCTCGGCGCCGGAGGCACCACGGTGCTCGAGATTCCGCAGGGCGGTCAAAGCCTTGGCCACGATGTCGTGGCTGGGTTCACCGGTGAGGGTGGCGACGAACGCGACACCACAGGCGTCGTGCTCGTGCTGTCCGTCGTACAGACCCTCGCTCGGGAAAGGGGGGCGACCAAACATTCAGGGGCTCCCGTCGTCCTACGGTCAACAACTGGCCGCGGGACAACATTGGCCCAAGCCGGGAGTCCCGAGACTACCTCATGACGCCCGACAGATGGACAGCCGTTCCACCGTCACAACGCCTTGCGCACCTTCCGGTGACAGGGTGTAAGCAAGCGCTCACTCTCCCCGCCCATCCTCCCAGGTCACGAGGTCCACAACCACCCGAAACCAGGTGAATTCCTCGCGTCGTCTCCGCCAGGGTGGACCTCATGCGTCCGGACTGGGAACCCCTCACCAGCGGAACCGGCCAGCACAACGGCGGAGTCTGGCGGACCCCCGACGGGCTCGTCGTCAAACGCCTCCTGCCCGGTCCCGAGCAACCACGGCACCACGCGTACTGGCAACGGCAGGCCCTGGTCGCCGAATCCGGCCTCGTCGCCCGTACGCCGGGACTCCGCTCCCCCACGACCGTCAAGGTCGAGCGGGACGGATCCGGGATCACGGTGTGGACCTCCTGGGTCGAGCCGGTCGCGCTGACATCTGCTGAACTCGCGCACGCGCTCGGGCGGTTCGCGGCCTCGGTGGTCGCCGAGCCCGCATGGGGAGCCCGCGACGTCCTGCGGACCCGGCTGGCGACCGTCGAACGGCGTGGTGGGTGGCGTGCCCTGGATCGGATCGAGCTGCCGGCCGAGCTTCGGCACGCGGTTGAAGCGTTGTGGTCCCGCCGGGCGGAGGCGCTGGCCGAGCTGGACGCGTTGCCGCGGGTACCGACGCACGGTGACGCGCATCCGGTGAACCTCCTCGGCCGGGACGGCGACGACGTGATCGCGATCGACTGGGAGCAGTTCGGCGTCGGCCCGATCGGCTTCGACCTCGGGTACCTGCTCCTCGCCGAGGATCGCACCCTGGACGATTTGCTCGGCGCGTATGGCAACCGGCGGGGCGCTCGTCGTGGTGCCGTGATCACCGCGGCGTACACGGCGGTCTCGCGGGCGGCCTGGTCGCTCGATCAGCCCGAGCCCGGGGACCACGTCCGTCGGTTGACGGCGCTGGCGGACGTGGTGGACGAGGCGGCGCGCGCGAAGATGGGGTGAGGCGATCTGGACTGGAGGAACCATGAGACTGGCCGACTTTCCCCGGTATCCGCTGACGTTCGGGCCCAGCCCGGTCCATCCGCTCGACCGGCTCAGCGGGTACCTCGGCGGGCCGCGGATCTGGGCGAAACGGGAGGACTGCAACTCCGGGCTCGCCTACGGCGGCAACAAGACGCGCAAGCTGGAGTACCTGCTGCCCGACGCGCTCGCCCAGGGCGCCGACACGCTGGTGTCGATCGGCGGATACCAGTCCAACCACACCCGGCAGGTGGCGGCGGTCGCGGCCAGGGCCGGGCTGGACTGCGTGCTGGTACAGGAGAAGTGGGTCGACTGGCCGGACGCGGTGAACGACCGGGTCGGCAACATCCTGCTGAGCCGGATCATGGGCGCCGAGGTCCGGCTCGACCCGGCCGGCTTCGGGATCGGGTTCAAGGACAGCTGGAAGCAGGCGCTCGCCGACGTGACCGCGCGCGGCGGCACCCCGTACGCGATCCCGGCGGGCGCGTCGGACCACAGGCTCGGCGGACTCGGCTTCGCCAACTGGGCGTACGAGGTCGAGCAGCAGGAGCGGGAGCTCGGTGTCTTCTTCGACACGATCGTGGTCTGCGCGGTGACCGGGTCGACCCAGGCCGGCATGATCGCCGGGTTCGCCGGCCAGGACCGGCCGCGCCGGGTGCTCGGGATCGACGCCAGCGCCAAGCTGACCGAGACGCGCGAGCAGGTCGAGCGGATCGCGCGCGCCACCGCGGACCTGATCGAGCTCGGCCGGGATCTGCGCGACGACGAGATCGTCGTGCTGAACGGCTGGGCCGGCGAGTCCTACGGCATCCCGGTCCAGTCCACTCTGGACGCTATCCGGCTGACCGGGCAGCTGGAGGGGATGATCATCGACCCCGTGTACGAGGGGAAGTCGATGGCCGGCCTGATCGACCTGGTCCGCGCCGGCGAGCTCGGCAAGGACTCGAACGTCCTCTACGCCCACCTCGGCGGCCAGCCCGCCCTCAACGCCTACAGCGGCCTGTTCACGCACACCCAGCGGCTGGATGTCCCTGGACCTCACAGCTAGTGCCCCGGGTTGGAAGTTTCTTGAGTGATTGCCTTGTAGTCGTTCCCGGTCAGCGGCACGACAGGATCTGCTCGTGGTCGGACTTGTTGAACCCGTCGATGTACCGCTCGACGGTCTGCTTGTTGATGGACTGGCCGGCAGCCGGCATGATCTCTCCCTGGTTCGTCGTTGGTCACCGATCAGTCGGGGCCGGCCGAGCATTCTTGACGTGCCGCCCGAAGAAAGTTCGCAGCGATGCGCCGAAGGTCTACGAGGGAGTCAGATCCCCGGACCGACCAGGGTGCCGACGAAGTACGTGAGGCCGGCGGCCGCGGCGCCGAGCAGGAGCTGGCGGAGGCCGGAGTACCACCAGGAGCGGCTCGTGACCCGGCTGACCACGGCCCCGCAGGCGAACAACGCGGTCAGGGACAGAATCAGCGCCGGGATCACGCTGCCCGCGCCGAGCAGGTACGGCAGCAACGGGATCAGGGCGCCGATCGCGAAGCAGACGAACGACGACGCGGCCGCGGTCACCGGGGACGGGAGGTCGTTCGGGTCCAGACCGAGCTCCTCGCGGACGTGTTCCTCGAGCGCCTGGTCCGGGTCGGCGTGGAACTGCTTCGCCACCTTGCTCGCCAGGTCGGGGTCCAGGCCCTTCGCCCGGTACGTCTCGGCGAGCTCGTACTCCTCGTCGTGCGGGTGCGTCTCGATCTCGCGCCGCTCCACCTCGATCTCGGCCCGCGCCAGCTCCCGCTGCGAGGCGACCGAGGTGTACTCCCCCGCCGCCATCGAGAACGCCCCGGCCGCCAACCCGGCCAGCCCGGCGAGCACGATCACCTGCGATCCCGATCTGGTGCCGCCGTCCATGCCGGCGATCAGGGCGAAGTTCGACACCAGCCCGTCCATCGCCCCGAACACCGCCGGCCGCAACCACCCACCGGTCACATCCCGATGCGTGTGATCCCCCGAATGCTCCGCCGAACCACCCGCTGGAGGTGGGACGGGGCCTGCTGGAACCGGCGGCGTGATGGGTTCGGCGCCGTCGGTGGGGGTTGGTTCCTGCTCAGCCACGAGGCCTGTCAGTGGGAGCGTCTGCCGGGGCCGCGGCGGACTTCGCCCCGTCCGAGGCACTCTCCGACACCTTGTCCGGCGTCTCGTCAGACGCCTTGTCCGCGGTCTCCGCCTCGTCGGAAGGGCGCGCCTCGGCGTCCTCCGGGTCGGTCGGCTGATCGGGCTTCCCACCGCTGACGTCTTCCTGACCCGGACGCAGCTTGGCGCTGAGGACGAAGAAGACCACGGCCCCGGCGAAGACCAGGATCGACGTCCACACGTTCAGGCGCAGACCCGCGATGTGGTCCGCCTCGTCGATGCGCAGGTTCTCGATCCAGGCCCTGCCCGCGGTGTACCCGGCGACGTACAGCGCGAACGCGCGGCCGTGACCGAACTTGAAGCGCCGGTCCGCCAGGATCACCAGCGCGACGACGCCGAGGTTCCAGAGCGCTTCGTACAGGAAGGTCGGGTGGAAGGTGGCGAACTGCTCGAACCCGGCCGGCCGGTGCTGCGGGTCGATCTCCAGGCCCCACCAGTGCGTGGTCGGGCGGCCGAACAGCTCCTGGTTGAAGTAGTTGCCGAACCGGCCGAACACCTGCGCCAGCGCGATCCCCGGCGCCATCGCGTCCGCGACCGCCAGGAACGGCACCTTGTGCCGGCGGCAGGCGATCCAGGCCCCGAACGCGCCGAACGCGATCGCACCCCAGATCCCGAGCCCGCCGTTCCAGATCTTCAGTGCGTCGATCGGGTCGCCGCCGGCCCCGAAGTACCGCTTGTAGTCGGTCAGGACGTGGTAGATCCGGGCCCCGACCAGGCCGAACGGCACCGCCCACATGATGATGTCGGCCAGCACCTCGGGCGATCCGCCGCGGGCGACCCAGCGCTTCCGGCCGAGCCAGTACCCGGCGAAGATGCCGAGCAGGATGCAGATCGCGTACGCGCGCAGCGGCAGCGGACCGAGGTGCCAGACACCCTGGCTGGGACTGGGGATGAACGCCGGTACGACCACGGCGGGCAACAGACTAGACATGGCAAGCACGAACGCTACTCGACCACCCTCCCAGGAACCACCGAACCCGTGGTCACGAAGAGGACTCGGCCCGTCACGCCGGTACCCGATCGACTCGACCGGCTACCGCCCGCGACGGGCCGGCGGTCGTCAGCTGCCGTTGGAGGCCGCCGTGACGGCGTCGGTGATGCCTTCGGGCGTGAGCTGGTCGGCCTCGAGCATCTTGCCGTTCACGAACACGGTCGGCGTGCCCTCCACCTTGCGGTCGGTCGCGGCCTGCCCGACCGACTGCAGCCAGCCGCCGTAGGCGTTGTCCTTAATCGCGGTCTCGAACTTCGCGTCGTCGATACCGAGCTGCTTGCCCAGCTCGATCAGTTGGTCGTTGGTCCAGGACTTGGCGAAGTCGGCGTACATCTCGTCGGAGTAGCTGCGCGCCTTGCCGTTCGCGGCCGCGGCGGCGAACGCGTTCGCCAGCCGGGGCGAGGAGTCCGGGTTCACGAACATCAGCGGCCAGTAGGTCAGCGTCGCGGTGCCGTCGTCGACCAGCTTGTTGATCGCCGGGCCGGCCTCGTCCTCGAAGTCCTTGCAGTGCGGGCAGCGGAAGTCCAGGTACAGGTCGATGTGGGCCTTGGCGCCCTCCTTGCCGACCGTGACGCCCTTGCCGGCCGTGCCCGGGCCGGTGATCACGGTGGGCTCGGGGTTGCCGTTCGAGCTCACCTCGACCTTGGAGTTGCTCCGCCAGTACTGCACCCCGACCCCGGCGCCGAGCGCCAGCACGAGGATGACCACGACGACGACACCGGGGCCGATCCGGCGCTTCTTCTGCGCCAGCAGCGGGTTCATGGGGGGTTTGGTCTTGCTCACGACGCGGCTACTCCTGTCGATACGTGCGGATCCGATTCGAGCGCGAACTTGCTGTGCGGGCTGAACCACAGCCAGCCCGCGAGTACCAGCAGACCGACGTCCCGCAGGATCTCCTGCAGGTACTTCGTCTGGCCGGGTGCGACCTGACCGCCGCCGCCGAAGCAGCCGCAGTCGATCGACAGACCACGAGCCCAGGCGGAGGACACCGCGGCGACGAACACCACCATGAAGAGCCCGGCGGCCAGTGCGGCCACCCGGACTCCGAAACCGACGACCAGCAGCAGGCCGATCGCCATCTCCAGGAACGGCAGGCCCCACCCCACCGGGGTCACCAGCGCCTCCGGGAGCAGCTCGTAGGCACGGACCGCCTGCGCGGCCGTCGCCGGATCGGTCACCTTCAGCGCCCCGGCCACCAGCATCACGCCGCCCAGCACCAGCCGGGCCGCCGTCGACGCCCAGGCAGGCCAGGACGACCGGCTCACTGGTTGTCCTCGACCAACTTGCCGAAGTCGTGGGCCAGATCGCCGATGGCCGCGTTCTCCAGCCACAGCACGGTCGCCTTGTCGTCGGCGCCGAAGCCGAGCGTCTGCGCGCCGTGCCCGACCTCGTACCCGCCGGACGGCAGCTTCTTCATCCCCTCGACCGGGACGCCGACCGTCTTCGCGATGTCCTTGATCTCCTCCAGCGGCCCGGTCAGCCCGACGAACGACGGGTCGAACCGGTCCAGGTACTTGCGGATCACCGCCGGGTTGTCCCGGGCCGGGTCGGTGGTGATGAACACCATCTGCACCTGGTTCCGCACCGACTCGTCCACCTTGGTCAGCGCGGAGGCGATGTCGGCCATCACGGTCGTGCAGACGTCCGGGCAGTTGGTGTACCCGAAGAACACCAGGGTGACCGGCTTCTTCGTCGAGGTGACCAGGTTGAACTCGTTGCCCCCGGTGTCGGTCAGCGACTTCGCGGGCAACGCGTACGGCCGGTCGAGCGTGGCCCCGCGCATCCCGTTCGGGTCGCCGGCCGGGGTACGGATGATCGCCCCGCCCGGGTTGTTGGGTTCTTCCTTCTGACCGCCTCCGCAGCCCGCGAGGGCCAGCAGAGCCACCGCGGCGAACAGGACGGCCGCGTTCCTGGATCGACTCACGCGCACTCTAACGATCGGCGCGCGCGCGAGGTTCCCGACGGACCCCTTCGGCGAGGCTCGCGGTGAGCTCCCGGACCCCCGCCGGACCGCCACCTGCCTCGAGCACCTTGACGAACGCGGACCCGACGATCACCGCGTCCGCGTACGCGGCGAGACCGGCCGCCTGGTCCGCGTTGGACACGCCCAGGCCGACCCCGACCGGCAACCCGGTGGCCGCCTTCGTCCGGGCGACCAGCGGCGCGGCCAGGTCGGAGGTGGACTCACGAGCGCCCGTGACACCCATCACAGCGGTCGCGTAGACGAAGCCGCGGCAGTTCGCCGTGGTCAGCGCGATCCGCTCCTCGGTCGACGACGGCGACACCAGGAACACCTTGTCCAGCTCGAACTTGTCGGCGGCCGCGATCCACTCCACGCCCTCTTCGGGGATCAGGTCGGGCGTGATCAGCCCGGCTCCCCCGGCCCCGGCCAGGTCCGCGGCGAACCGGTCCACGCCGTACCGCTCGATCGGGTTCCAGTACGTCATCACGAGCACCGGCACCTCGGAGTACGAGGCAACCTTCTCCACCGTGCTCAGCACGTCGCGGATCCGCAGCCCACCGGCCAGCGCCTGCTCGGTGGCGCGCTGGATCGTGACCCCGTCCATCACCGGGTCCGAGTACGGCAGGCCGATCTCGATCACGTCGGCGCCGCCGTCGACGAGCGCCTTGATCGCGTCCACGCCACCCTCGTACGTCGGGTAGCCGGCCGGCAGGTACCCGACCAGGGCGCCGCGGCCGGCGTCGTTCGCGGTCCGGATCGCGGCTCCGGCCTTGCCCAAGGCAACCAAGTCGCTCATGCCTTCCCGCCTTCGATCAGGCCGAACCATTCCCCGGCCGTGTCCATGTCCTTGTCGCCACGGCCGGACAGGTTGACCAGCAGCACCGCCTCGGGACCGAGCTCACGGGCGATCTCCAGCGCGCCGGCGATGGCGTGCGCGGACTCGATCGCGGGGATGATGCCCTCGGTCCTGGCCAGCAGCTTCAGCGCGTCCATCGCGGCCGCGTCGGTCGCCGGCCGGTACGTCGCCCGCCCGGTCTCCGCGAGCCACGCGTGCTCCGGACCGACGCCGGGGTAGTCCAGGCCGGCCGAGATGGAGTGCGACTCGATCGTCTGGCCGTCCTCGTCCTGCAGCAGGTACGAGCGGGCGCCGTGCAGGACACCGACCTGGCCGGCCGTGATCGTCGCGGCGTGCCGGCCGGTGTCGTACCCGTCGCCGCCGGCCTCGATGCCGTACAGCTTCACGGTGGTGTCCGGGACGAACGCGGCGAACAGGCCGATCGCGTTCGAACCGCCGCCCACACAGGCGATCGCGGCGTCCGGCAACCGGCCGAGCAGCTCGAGCGACTGGGCCCGGGCCTCGTCGCCGATGCCGCGGACGAAGTCGCGCACCATCGCCGGGAACGGGTGCCCGCCGGCCGCCGTGCCGAGCAGGTAGTGGGTGTCGTCGACGCTGGCGACCCAGTCCCGCAGGGCCTCGTTGATCGCGTCCTTCAGCGTCCGGCTGCCGGTCTTCACCGGGATCACCTCGGCGCCGAGCAGCTTCATCCGGGCCACGTTCAGCGCCTGCCGCTCGGTGTCGACCTCGCCCATGTAGACGACGCACTCGAGATCCAGGTACGCGCACGCGGTGGCGGTGGCGACGCCGTGCTGGCCGGCGCCGGTCTCGGCGATCACCCGGGTCTTGCCCATCCGCTTGGTCAGCAACGCCTGGCCGAGGACGTTGCGGACCTTGTGCGCGCCGGTGTGGTTGAGATCCTCGCGCTTGAGCAGGATCCGCGCCCCGGCGACCTCGGACAGCCGGGTCGCGTCGTACAGCAGGCTCGGCGTGCCCGCGTACTCCCGCAGCATCCGCTCGAACTCGGCGGTGAAGGCGGGATCGGCCATCGCCTCCTGCCACGCCTTGGTGAGCTCGTCGAGCGGCGCGATCAGCGCCTCCGGCATGAACCTGCCGCCGAAGCGGCCGAAGTGCCCGAGCTGGTCGGGCAGCACTACGGTCATGGTGAAGCCTTCCGTGACCCGTCGTGGGTCGAAAACCGTTCGAGCGGGCTCAACGGTCTCGTTGAACCCGCTCGTGAACCGAGTGACCCGGGTTGGAAGCGGGTCACCTCTGTTGTCAGTGGCGCTGCTGGATGGCGGGATGCGATCCCGCAGCGACCAGGTCGGCGACCGAGGAGCGGGGATCGCTGCCGGTCACCAGGGTCTCACCGACGAGGACGACATCGGCCCCGGCGCGCGCGAACTCGATTACATCATGCGGGCCACGGACGCCGGACTCCGCCACCCGGACCACGTTGGACGGGATGACCGGGGCGACCCGGGCGAAGGTGTTCCGGTCGACCTCGAGGGTCTTCAGGTTGCGGTTGTTCACGCCGATCAGCTGGGCTCCGGCGTCCACCGCACGCCGGGTCTCCTCCTCGTCGTGCACCTCGACCAGCGGGCACAGACCGATCGAGTGCGCGCGCTCGATCAGCGAGACCAGGGCCTCCTGCTCCAGCGCCGCCACGATCAGCAGCACCATGTCGGCGCCGGCCGCCCGGGCCTCCCACAGCTGGTACGAGGAGACCACGAAGTCCTTGCGCAGCACGGGAACGTCGACCCGGCCGCGGACCTCGCGCAGGTCCTCCAGGCTGCCGTTGAACCGGCGCTTCTCGGTTAGCACCGAGATCGCGGCCGCGCCGCCCTCCTCGTACTCCGAGGCGAGCGCGGCCGGATCGGCGATGTCGGCCAGCGCGCCCTTGGACGGGCTGGACCGCTTCACCTCGGCGATCACCGCGATGCCCTCGCCGCGGAACTTCGGCATCGGGTCCTTGGCGTCGGGCTTGCGGTGTGCCTCCACCTTGAGGTCGTCCAGGCTGATCCGCGCCTGGCGCTCCGCCAGGTCCTCCCGGACCCCGGCGAGGATGTCGTCAAGCACAGTCATCGAGTCGTCCGTCCGTCAGTGGTGGTCGCTGGACTTGGCGCCGAAGCCGAGCAGCTGCATCACCTTGCCGACCAGGCCGCCGACGAGGGCGATCGCGACGGAGATCCAGAACAGCACCCAGTTCGGCCCCATCACCATCGCGATGGCTCCGAGGGTGAAGCCGAGCAGCACGATCACCACGGCGGTCCAGGCCGCCGGAGTGCTTCCGTGCAGGCCGCCCGCGTGACCTTCGTCGCTCTCGAATGCCACCGGCTGATCAGCGGTCGTCTTGTCCATAGTTGGCGCCACTCCTCCTGTCGTCCCGTCCTATTGTGGCGGTAGGCCGCCGCGATCAGATCGTCGGGTCCTCACCCGCGTCGATCGCCTTCCACTGATCGGCCGGTGTGGCGGCCGGATCCCGGTCGTACTTCGCCGTCGGTCGCCGCCAGTGATGGGCCGTCGACAGCGCGATCACCCCCGCCGTGACCAGGGCCACTCCCCCGGCCAACGCGAACCACGGCGCCGGTCCCGTCGTCAGCACCACCTGGTCGGTCACGGCCTGGCTGAGCTCCGGCCGCAACCGGCTCAGCTCCTCCGCGTTCGGCCGGACCTGCAGCGCGACACCGATCGCGGCCACACCCATCAGCACGACGAGCACGGCCAGGACTCGGCGCAACGCCGTCCCGGCCAGCTTGGTGACGACGACCGCGACCAACGCGGCCAGCGCCAGCGTGACCGGGGCGCGCGTGACCGAGTACCCGCTGAACTCCACCCGGGGCCGGCCGCTGCCCGGGTCGCCGTACGACCAGTTCAGGTAGGCCGACAGCGCGAGCAGGGCCAGCGCCAGGACGGCGAGCAGATCGACCAGACGTTGTGAGCGCATCAGACCTCGGAGAACGTTCCGGCCACGGCGATCGCGTTCAGCACCGCCGCCGCCTTCGTCCGGCACTCGGCGTCCTCGGCCGCCGGGTCCGAGTCCGCCACGATGCCCGCACCGGCCTGCACGTACGCGGTCTTCCCGCGCAGGACGGCGGTACGGATCGCGATCGCGGTGTCCGCGTCACCGGCGAAGTCGAGGTAGCCGACCACCCCGCCGTACACGCCGCGTCTGGTCACCTCGAGCTTGTCGATGATCTCCATCGCGCGCGGCTTCGGCGCCCCCGACAAGGTACCGGCCGGGAACGCCGCGGTGAGCGCGTCGAAGGCGGTCTTGCCGGCCGCGAGCCGCCCGGTCACGGTCGACTCCAGGTGCATCACGTGGCTGTACCGCCGGACGTCCATGAAGTCGACCACCTCGACCGTGCCCGGCGCGCAGACCCGGCCGACGTCGTTGCGGCCGAGGTCGACCAGCATCAGGTGCTCGGCCCGCTCCTTCGCGTCGGCGCGCAGCTCCTCCTCCAGCGCGTGGTCCTCCTCCGGGGTCGCGCCACGGCGACGGGTTCCGGCGATCGGGTGCAGGATCACCTTGTTGTCGGTGACCTTGACGAGCGCCTCCGGGCTGGACCCGACGATGTCGAAGCCGTCCAGCCGGACCAGGTACATGTACGGGCTCGGGTTCGACCGGCGCAGCACCCGGTAGATGTCCAGCGCGCTCGCCGACGTCTCCAGCTCGAACCGCTGGGACACGACGATCTGGAACGCCTCGCCGGCCCGGATCTCCTCCTTGGCGTGCTCGACGGCCTCCCGGTACTCCGCGCTGGACCGCTGCCGGTGCGGCTCCGGGATCGCGGTCCGGTCCGCGCGCACCACGTACGACGGGGTGGGCTGGGCCAGGTCCTTCTCCATCGCGTCGAGCCGGCGGACCGCGTCGGCGTACGCGTCGTCCACCCGGTCGTCGGAGTCGTCCCAGTTCACCGCGTTCGCGATCAGCCAGATCTCGCCGGTCTCGTGGTCGAGCGCGGCCAGATCGGTGGCGAACAGGAACGTCAGCTCGGGCAGGCCGAGGTCGTCGACCGTTGTGTCCGGCAACTTCTCCAGCCGGCGCACCGCGTCGTACCCGAGGAAGCCGACCATGCCGCCGGTCAACGGGGGCAGGTCGGGAAGGCGCGGCGTGTGCAGGATCTCCAGCGTCTCGCGCAGCGCCCGCAACGGGTCACCGTGCTCGGGCAGGCCGACCGGCGGGTTGCCCGTCCAGACCGCCTCGCCGTTGCGTTCGGTCAGCGTCGCGGCGCTGCGGACCCCGATGAACGAGTACCGCGACCAGACGCCGCCGTTCTCCGCGGACTCGAGCAGGAAGGTGCCGGGGCGCTCGGCCGCGAGCTTGCCGTAGACCGCGATCGGCGTCTCCGCGTCGGCCAGCAGCCGGCGGGTGACCGGGATGACCCGGCGGTCCTTCGCGTACTCGCGGAAGGTCTCCAGGGACGGGCTCGTCGTCATGCCTTGACCTCGATCTCACCGTGCTCGAAGCAGCTGCGGGTCCCCTTGTGACAGGCCGGCCCTTCCTGGTCCACCAGCACCAGCAGGGTGTCGGCGTCGCAGTCGACGAGGATCTGCTTCACGTGCTGGCGATGACCGCTGGTCTCGCCCTTCACCCAGTACTCCTGCCGGCTGCGGGACCAGAACGTACTCCGGCCGGTGGCCGCGGTCCGGCGGACGGCTTCGGCGTCCATCCAGCCGACCATCAGGACCTCGCGGGTGTCGTACTGCTGCACCACGGCCGGGATCAGCCCGGCCGCGTCGAACGTCAGCTCCTCGATACTCACGGGCCCATTGTCGCCGATCGGTGTCGCGGTCCCGACCAGCAGGGTGACGGCTCGACGGGCACGGCAGCGCCGAACCCGCGAGCCTGACAGGATGAGCGGATGACGACGAGCGTTGCCCGGGTGCAGACCCTGCTGCAGGACCATCCGCTGATCGACGGCCACAACGACCTGCCGATCGCCTTTCACGAGCTCTGCGACTACGACCTGGACGCGGTCGACCTGAGCATCTCGGTGCCGAAGCTGCACACCGACCTGCCCCGGCTCCGGCTCGGCCAGGTGGCGGCCCAGTTCTGGTCGCTGTGGGTGCCGCAGGACGACGACGCGGTCCGGCGCACGTTCGAGCAGATCGACTTCGTCCGGCGGTTCGTCGCACGGTTCCCGGACTCGCTCGCGCTCACCCCCACCGCCGACGACGTGGAGGCCGCGTTCAAGGACCGGCGGATCGGCTCGCTGATGGGGATGGAGGGCGGGCACTCGATCGGCGAGTCGCTCGGCGTGCTCCGGATCATGCGCGAGCTCGGCGTCCGGTACATGACACTGACCCACAACAACAACGTCTCCTGGGCCGACTCGGCGACCGACGAACCGGTGCTCGGCGGGCTGAACGAGTTCGGCGAGCAGGTCGTCGCGGAGATGAACCGGCTCGGCATGCTCGTCGACCTGTCGCACGTCTCCGCCGACACGATGCGGCACGCGCTCCGCGTCACCACGGCGCCGGTGATCTTCAGCCACTCCTCGGCCCGCGCCGTCTGCGACGTTCCGCGGAACGTCCCGGACGACGTGCTGCGGACGCTCAGCGGAAACGGCGGCGTCTGCATGGTCACGTTCGTCCCGTACTTCGTCTCGCAGCCGTTCGTCGACTGGGTGGCCGGGGCGCGCGCGGCGTACCCCGACCTCGACCCGCTGCGCCCGGCCGACCAGAAGAAGCTGAAGACCGAGTACGACGTACCGCGGCCACAGGTCACCGTGGACGACGTGGTGGCGCACGTCGAGCACGTCCGCGAGGTGGCCGGCATCGACCACATCGGCCTCGGCGGCGACTACGACGGCTGCCCGCAGTTCCCGATCGGGCTGAGCGACGTCGCGACGTACCCGACCCTGTTCCGCGCCCTGGCCGATCGCGGCTGGTCCGACCCCGAGCTCGCGAAACTTGCCGGCGGCAACATCCTCCGCGTCCTCCGCGCCGCCGACGAGGCCTCCGCGTAGTTCCAGGGAACCTCGGGTCATGCGGCCGCCCGGCGGCACCGTGGTGTCGCCGGGTCGGCTCAGCCCTTCCGGACCAGGTCGCGCGTCTCGGGCAGCGGCGCGAACCCGGCCGCGCGGTACGTGGCGACCGCGCCGACGTTGAAGCTCGGCGTACAGACCACCGCAGTCGACGCCCCGAGCTCCCGCAACATCGCCGCCGCGGCCACCGTGATCGCGCGGCCGTACCCGTGACCGCGATGCGCGCGGTGCACCCCCATCGGCTCGATCAACCCAGGCTTCCCCCGCCCCGCGGACCACACGGTCACCCCGGCCACCGCAGTACCGTCGCCGTCGCGCCCCAGCAGGCACCGCGCCCCCGCGTACGGAGTCCCGGCCGCCATCGCCTGCCAACGCTCGTCGGTGAACGTGGACCCGTCGAACGAAGCCCGCTGCACCGCGGTCCGTTCGGCCGAGGTCGCCGGTGTCACCGGCTCCACCCGCATCCCCGAATCCTCGACCGGCTCGGTCAGATCCCGGCGCAGCGGCGTCCACGGCTCGTCGAGGTCCCACCCCTCCTTGAACAACAGGTCCTGCACCCGCGAACCCATCGGGGCCTCGACGTACACCTTCCCCTCGATCAGCACCCCACGCTCCGGATCAGCGCAGTCCGCCGCAAGCACCCGCGCGAACTCCTCGTCCTGCTGCAACTCGGGCGCGATCGCGATCCGCACCAGATCAGGCTCGTCCAACATCCCGACCGCCCCGATCACCCCGTCCACCCGCCAAGTCCGCACCGCACCAGCAGTCCGCTCGACCCCGAACCGCCAGTACCACCCCAAGTCCCCAGGATGCAGCTGCACCGACCCCCGATCCCCCTGCCAGTCCCCCAACACCCCCACAACCTCCGCCAACCCACCGACACCAGGCGTCCCCAACTCGATCCTCATCCCCCGATCCCACACCACCCCATCGACAATCCGCACCCGAGTTTCCCCAGACCCACCCCCGCGCCCTCGCGCCCCCGCGCCCCCCGCGCCCCCGCGCCCCCGCGCGCCCCGCGCCCTCGCGCGCCCCGTGCCCGGCGCGCTCGTGCCCGGCGCGCTCGTGACCCCGCGCAGCGCCCCGGCAGCCACCTCCACTTTGAGCACCCATCGGTCACCCGTCCCCGACTTTGGGCACGCATCAGCCAAACTCAGCCTCAGATCGTGACTGGCCCGCGCACAAAGAGCTGCGCATCAGGTGAATCCACGCGGCTTGTCCACAGACGCGAGAAGGGTGCGTGGCGGGCAGTGGAACGACGGCACATTGCCCGTGTGGATCGACTGGATACAACAACGCGGGCGCTCGTCGTCACCGCGGCCCAAGCACCGCGCCGCCGCCACGAACTGCGGGCAGCCGGCCTGGAGGATCACGACCTGCGCCGACTGGTCCGGCGCGGCCACCTGCACCACGTCAACCGGTACTACCTCGACGGCACGACCGACCCCGAATGGGCCCGCCTCGCCTGCCTCCAAGCGGCGTACCCAGGATCCGTACTCAGCCACCTCAGCGCGGCTCGTCTGGCCAACCTGAGGTACTGGGTGGAGGCGCAACGTCCGGACGCGCCGCCGGCCAACGCGGTCTGGCTCACCCGTCGGCCGACCGCGACACGCAATCACTACCGCCCAGACGTGGTACTCCGCCGCGCGGGCCTCGTGAAAGGCGACCTCGACCAACGCGGCATTCTCCGCCGAACCACCGACGCGAGAACCGTCGTCGACCTGGCGCGGGAGCTACCCGTCCAGGAAGCGCTCGTCACGGTCGACCACGCCCTCCGACTCGGTACGTCGATGGCCGACCTCGACGCCGTCCTCACCCGGCAACGACGCTGGCCGGGCATCCAACGCGCCCGCCGCACGATCGCGCTAGGCGACCCGCGCGCAGAGTCGGCCCTCGAATCCATCGCCCGCGCCGTGTTCGATTCAGCCAAGCTCCCTCGCCCGATCCTGCAGGCGAGATTCGGCGACGGGATCGACTGGATGCCCGAACGCGTCGACTTCTGGTGGCCCCAGTTCCGCACCATCGCCGAGGCGGACGGCCTGGCGAAGTACGAAGCCGAGACCGCACCCGAAAGACGAGCCCTCCTCCGCCGCGCCCATCTCCGCGACCAACGCCTCGCCGACCTCGGCGTGGAACTCCTCCACTTCGGCTGGGAAGACCTCGTCAACGAACCCCACCACCTCGTCCACCGCCTCAAAGCAGCCTTCACCCGAGGCCAGAACCGCCCCGACCCCCAACCCCACTGGACCACCGCACCCCCACCCGTCCCCCGCCCCTAGCTCCTCACCTACCCCGCCCATAGCCCGACCTCCACGCGTAGCTCTTTATCTCCACGCAGCTCGCCGCCTCCACACGAGTCCGCCAACGTCCGTCCAACCCAGCCGCGTAGCTCTCCACCCTCGGGCCACCTCCCAGAGACCACCCGCACCCGACACCTCCCTCGCGCCGCTCGTCCCTCGGCCCGCCAACCCCGGCCCCGCTCGTCCCTCGGTCCGCGCATCCCCCGGCCCCGCCCGTCCCTCGGCCCTCGCATCCCTCGGCCCCGCTCGTCCCTCGGCCCGCGCATCCAGCGGCCCGCTCCCCCCGGCCCGCCCGGCCGACGCTCCGCTTGCCCCAATCGACTTTGTGCACGCACCACACACCACCAGCAGCCCACCGCAACCAGCACGCGCACAAAGTCGCCGACCAACGCGACCTCGTGCACCCACCGACCACGACGTACACGCTCACCTGACCGAGACGTACACAAGGTCCACCAGCCGGCCGGGGATGCCGACCGAGCCCCGGGGCAGCAAGACGCCCAAGCGAGGAGCGACTTTGTGCACACGCCGCCCAGCGCCAATGGCCCCTAGCGACCAATCGGCGCACAAGGTCGCAGGCCGGCGCGACTTTGTGCGGCCACCGACCGCGGGGTACGCGATCACGTGGCTGATGGGCGCACAAAGACCGACCGCACCGGCGGGCATCGCGCTGCCGGAAACACCGTTCGACGGACAGTCCCCGCTGCCGGCCTCGTCGCCGCATGAGGCCTTCAGTCGCGCAGGTGACCACGTCGTTGGCGGGGCGTCCGCCCGCTTCAGGAGTGACTTTGTGCGCGTACTGGTCAGTGGCTGGGGTGGTGCGGTGGCTGGAGTGCACGAAGTCGGCTGGGGCGCGGGAGCGGTGGTTGGCGTGCGCACAAAGTCGGCTGGGGCGCGGGAGCGGTGGTTGGCGTGCGCACAAAGTCGGCTGGGGCGCGGGAGCGGTGGTTGGCGTGTGCACAAAGTCACTCGGGGCGGTCTCAGGTGGTCCGGGGGCGGGCCGTGGAGCGGGGCCCGGATGGCGTGAGACGCGGGGTGGATGGGTCGGTGATGCGGGGTGGATGGGTTGGTGATGCGGGGTGGATGGGTCGGTGATGCGGGGTGGGGTTGGGGTGAGGCCGGGGCGGGTTCAGTGCGTTCGGACCGGGCTGTGTCGAGGGTTGGGATGGGGACGTTTGGGGGTTGGGGGATCGGGCACGGGGCTGGCTCACCGTGTTGATCGATACGAGGAGTAGTTGTGCTGACGTTGACGGAGAACGCGACTCTGGTGATCAAGAGCATCACGGGCGTCGACGGGGCGCCGGAAGGAGCTGGGGTGCGGATCTCGCAGGAGAATCCGGCCGACCCGGCGCTGGCGGTGACCACGACCGAGGCGCCGAAGCCGGGCGACCAGGTGGTCGAGGAGGCCGGGGCCCGGGTGTTCCTGGAGCAGAACGCCGCCCAGACCCTGGACGACAAGATCCTGGACGCGGCGGTGGACGACAAGGGTGGTGTCGAGTTCCTCCTCGTGCCGCAGCCCGGCGCCGGTCAGGAGAACGGAGCCGCACCGACTCCGTGAGTTCGGCCTGACGTGACCGCGCGGCGCCGCCGGGCGGTTACTCCGTGGTGATGCCTTGAGCAATCGCTGCGTGATGGCGTGAAGCGTTCGGCGCAGCTGGGTTCCTAGTTGCACAGGCTGGGCGCGCTGCCTCACCAGTGCGCCCTTGCGAGGCTGACAGGCGGGTCGGGGCCCCTTTCCTCCCTCCCCGGCCCGCCTGTTGCCTGTCCGCTCTCAGCCCGCACAACGCCGGGCTCCGCGGTCAACCCGCACAACGCCGGGCTCAGATGTCAACCCGCGGAGCGCTGGGCGATCCAGGATGCGTGGAGTCTGGTGTAGACGCCGCCCTGGTTGACCAGGTCGGCGTGCGTACCTCTCTCGACGACCCGGCCCTGGTCGAACACGAGCACCTCGTCGGCGGCCTCGGCCGTGGACAGCCGGTGCGCGATCGTGACCGACGTACGCCCTGCCATCAGCCGTTCGAGGGCGGCGTTCACGCGGACCTCGGTGCCCGGGTCGACCGCGGAGGTGGCCTCGTCGAGGACCAGCAGATCCGGGTCGGCGATGTTCGCGCGGACCAGGGCGACCAGCTGCCGTTCGCCGGCCGACAGAGACTCGCCGCGCTGGCCGACCGGGGAGTTCAGGCCGTCGGGCAGTGACTCCAGCCAATCGGTCAGGCCGAGCGACTCGAACGCGGTGAGCAACTCCTCGTCGGTCACCTCGGGCCGGCCGAAGCGGACGTTCTCGGCCAGCGTCGAGTCGAACAGGTACCCGTCCTGCGGCACCATCACGACGCGTTCCCGCAACGAGCTGAACGCGATCCGCCGGGCATCGACTCCGTCCAGCAGCACCGCCCCCGTACTCGGATCCATCAACCGGGTCAGCAGCTTCGCGAACGTGGTCTTGCCCGAACCCGTCTCCCCGACCACGGCGACGCGGCGATGGGGTTCGAGCCGGACGTCGACCTCTCGCAGGACGAGCTCGCCCTCCGGGTACGCGAAGTGCACGTCGTCGAACTCGACCGTGATCGGGCCGCGGTCCTGCACCGTCCCGTCCTTGCCCGGGTCGACCACGTCGGCCGGGGTCGCGATCACCCCGAGGACGCGGCGCCAGCCGGCGAAGGCGCTCTGCGCGTCGGTGAGGACCTGGGTCGCGATCTGCACCGGGTCGGAGAACAACGCGACCAGGAACATGAAGGCCAGGATCTCGCCGAGCGTCGCGTTACCGTCCACACCGAGCAGGACGCCGGCCGTGAGGACGCCCGCGTTCGCCAGGCCCGCGGCGAGACCGCCGATCGAGAAGGTGATCCCGGTGATCGCCTGGGCCCGGGTCGCGGTCCGGCGGTAGTCCTCGATCGAGGCGTCGATCCGCTGCTGGGTGCGCCGCTCGATCGCGTACGCCCGGACCACCTGCGCGCCGACGACCGGCTCGGCGATCGCGGACAGCATCTCGCCGACCTTCGCCCGGACCACGCCGTACGCGGCGGACATCTTGCGCTGCAGGAACCGCAGACTGGCGAACAACGGCACGAAGCACAGCAGGACGACCAGGGCGAGCTGCCAGGAGTAGATGAACATCACCACGGTCGCCAGCAGCATCTGCCCGAGGCTGACCAGGAAGATGAACCCGCCGAACTGCAGGAACTGCGACACCGTGTCGACATCCGACGTCACCCGGCTGACCAGCGCACCCCGGCGCTCGGTGCTCTGGGTCAGCACCGGCAGGTCGTGGACGTGCCGGAACGCCTTGATCCGCATCGTCGCCAGGCCGCTCTCGGAGTTGATCGCGAGCCGCACGGTGGTGAGATACGAGGCGACGCCGGTGACCAGGATCCCGGCCACGCAGGCCAGGCACATCCAGGCGACGAACGCCATGTCCGGGCCGCCGGGACCCGACAGCCCCTTGTCGATGGTCTGCTGGACCGCGATCGGGATGACGATCCGGCCGGCCGTCATGGTCAGCGCGAGCAGGCCGGTGACGACCCAGCCGCGGCCGAGTTCGGGCGAGACCCGCAGGCCCTGCCGTAGCGTCTCCATCCCACCGGCGTCGTCACCGTGGTCGAGCCGGGTGGCCTCTGCGGCGCTCACGCGGACGCTCCTTCCGAGTCGAGGTCGTCGAGTTCGGCGGCCAGGTCGGCCTCCTCCTCGCGGCGGGCCGCGTCCTTCTCGTACGCGTCGACGAGATCGCGGTACGCCGGGGTGGACCGCTGCAGGTCGAGGTGGGTCCCCTGCGCCGCGATCCGGCCCTCGTCGACGAACAGCACCTCGTCGGCGAGCGAGATGGTCGCCTTCCGGTACGCGATCACCAGGACGGTCGTGGCCGCGTCCTCGCCCTGGACCGCGCTGCGCAGGCCGGCCAGGATCCGGGCCTCGACCTGCGGGTCCACGGCGCTGGTCGCGTCGTCGAGGATGAGCAGCCGTGGCCGCCGGACCAGGGCCCGGGCGAGCGCGATCCGCTGCCGCTGGCCGCCGGACAGCGACGTACCGCGCTCCCCCACCTTGGTGTCCAGGCCGTCCGGCAGCGTCTTCACGAAGCCGTCGCCCTGCGCGACCCGGAGGGCGTCCCAGACCTCGTCGTCGCTGTAGTCGGCGCCGAGCGTGACGTTGCCGCGGATCGTGTCGTCGAACAGGAACGCGGTCTGCGCCACCAGCGCGACCGAGCCGGCCAGCTCGTCCCGGGCCAACTCGCGCAGGTCGAGCCCGTCGACCTTGACGGCGCCCTCCTCCGGGTCGACCAGCCGGGTCAGCAACGTGGTGAGCGTGGACTTGCCGGCCCCGGTCGGACCGACGACGGCGACCGTCCGGCCGGGCTCCACGGTGAAGTCGACCCCGGCGAGTACGTCGCGCTCGGGCAGGTACCCGAACCGCACGTCGGTGACCTCGAGCCGGGCCGCCTTGGCCGAGGTCAGCTTCTCCTCGCCGTACTCCATGCCGCCTTCCGCGGTCAGCACGCGCTGGACCCGGTCCCAGCCGACGACCGAGCGCGGCAGCTCACCGAGGACCCAGCCGAGCGCGCGGATCGGGAAGCCGATCAGCGTGAACAGGAACGCGACCTGGACGACGTCACCGGCCTCGGCATCGCCCGACTTCACCCGGGCGACACCGACCAGCAGCACGATCAGGATGCCGATCCGGGGCAGGCTGTCGATCACCGGGTCGAAGACGCCGCGGGCCTTGTTCACCGCGATGTTGGCCTCGCGCAGCTCGTGGGTCGGGACCGTGAAGCGCTCGGTCTCGGCGGCTTCCCGGCCCAGCGTCTTCACCACCAGGGCGCCGTCGAACGACTCGTGCGCGACCTCGGACACATCCGCGCGCAACTCCTGAGCACGGGTGGCCAGCGGCTGGAGAACGCGCTGGAAGAACACATTGGCGACGAAGACGAGCGGGAAGATCAGGCAGCCGACCAGGGCCAGCCAGACATCGGCCGCGAACATCGCGACGGTGGCGAAGGCAAGCATCGCGATCACGCCGACCGCCATCGGCAGCGGGGCGATCGGGTACCAGGTCGACTCGACGTCGGCGTTCGCGTTGGACAGCAGCATCCCGGTCGGGTGCTTGTGGTGCCACTCCAGCGGGAGTTTCAGGTACTGCCGGGTGACGCGGCGGCGGTACGTGGCCTGCAGCCGGAACTGCATCACGCCGGCCCCGATCCGCCGGCCGACCACGCCGATCGCGCGCAGCACGGCGATGCCGAGGAACAGCGAGATCAGCCCCGCGACCGCGCCGAAGGTGGTATCACCCCGCTCCAGCGCCGGCCGGATCACATGGTCGGTCGCCCAGCCGAGCGCCCAGCCGTCGGCCACCGTCATCGCGCCGTACAGCATGCTCGCGAGCACCGACAGCGCGAAGATCCAGGGTTCCTCGTAGATCGCGACCCGCAGGACAGCGAACCCGCGCCGGGTCACGCTCCCCTTGCTGGGAACTTTCGGCAGCGGCACGCGGCGCACATCCTTCGAAGACGAACCTGTCAGGGGCGAGAGCCAGGCACGAGCCTGACAACGCTGACATTCTGCCATTCGACTCCGACAACTACGATCGAGTTGTGACCGACTACAGCCGGGTAGAACGTCTTGCTCTTTGTGACCTCTTCGAGAGGCTCGGGCCTGACCAGCCGACACTGTGCGAGGGGTGGACCACGTACGACCTCGCGGTGCATCTGCAGGTCCGGGAGGCGGATCCACTGGCCGGGCCGGGGATCATGATTCCGGCTCTGTCGGACACCACCGAGCGGCGGATGGCGCAGGCCAAGGCGCGGTACTCGTTCGCCGAGATCGTCGAGAAGGTCCGCACCGGGCCGCCGACGTTCTCGATCTACTCGTTCCCGAAGCTCGGTCACCAGCTGAACACCACCGAGTACTTCGTGCACCACGAGGACGTCCGCCGGGCGCAGCCCGAGTACGAGCCGCGCGCGCTGCCCGCCGACCAGCAGGACGCGCTGTGGAAGCAGGTCCGGCTGGCCGCGAAGTCGATGACCCGGAAGGCGCCGAGCGGACTGGTCCTGCGGACACCGGACGGCCGCGAATCGGTCGCGAAGAAGCCGACCGCGGCCGGGTCCGTCACGGTGACCGGTGAACCGGCCGAGCTGCTGCTGTTCTGCTTCGGCCGGCAGACGGTCGCCCAGGTCGACCTGGACGGCGACGCCGAGATCGTCGAGCGACTGAGGTCCACCTCGTTCGGCGTCTGAGGCCGGCTCCGAAGCTCCACGTCCGGGGCCGGCTCCGCAAGCTCTACTCCGTGTCGGTGACCGGCTCGTCGGTCGGGTTCGGTCCGCCGGCCCGCCGCTTCCGGGCGCGCTGGACCAGGCTGCTGATCAGCGTCACCAGCAGCACCAGCACGATCGCCGCCACCACGCCCTGCCACGGGTCGTCGAACAGCGCGTACCCGAGCAGCCCGATCGCCATGTAGACCGCCGCCCACAACGCCGACGCGGTCAGGTCGACCACAGCGAACCGGCGCCACGGGTACCCCGCGAGCCCGGCCGCGAGCAGGACGGGCACCCGGCCGCCAGGGATCAGCCGGGACGTCAGCAACACGGTGACCTCGTGATCGGCCAGGCGCAGGCGCAGACTCTCCAGCGACGCGTTCTCCCGGAGCCAGCCGACCCGCTTGGCCAGCGTCTCCCCGCCCGCCCGGCACCCGGCGTACACGATCAGGTCGCCGAGGTACGCCCCGAAGGCGCCCGCGATCAGTACGCCGACGAGACCGATCGGGTTGTGGTGGGACGCGAGCACCGCACCCGCCGAGACGGCCGCCCCGGTCGGCAGGACCGGCAGGACCGCACCGACCAGGACCGCTCCCGCCAACACGATCAGGTACCACAGGTCGAAGCGTGGCTCACCGGTCATCGGTGCACCACCTCGGTCGATTCGCCGGGCACCAGCAACTCCACTCTCACGGCGGGATCCACCGCGGTCATCTCCTCCTTGAACCGCTCCCCCGGCGGCAGGAACAACTCCGGCTTCAGCCAGTCGCACCCGATCGGCCAGAACGTCCCGAAGTGCACCGGGACCGCGACCCGCGCACCGACCCGGCTGACGGCCTCGGCCGCCCGCGGCGGATCCAGGTGGCCCGGACCGAGCGACGGCCCCCAGCCACCGACCGGGACCAGCGCGAGGTCGACCGGACCCACCTCGGCCGCGAGCCCGTCGAACAACCCGGTGTCCCCGGCGAACCAGACACTCGGCGACCCCTCGACCCGGTACCCGAGCGCGGGCCCGGCGTAGGAGGACCAGGGCAGCCGGCGGCCGTCGTGCTGCGCGGTCACCGCGGTCAGCTCGAGCCCGCCGATCCGTACTTGGTTGCCGGGAGCAACCTCGATGCAGCGGTCCGCGATCGCCTTGCCGCAGTCGTTCTCGATCAGCTTGGCGGCGCCCCGGGGGACGATCAACGCGGCACCCGGCGCGACCAGCGGCAGCGAGGTGAGGTGCAGGTGGTCGGCGTGCAGGTGCGAGACCAGGACGGCGTCGCACTCGGCCGCTTCGGGCAGCGGGGCCGGACCGCGACGGCGGCGCAGGTGGGCGATCCGCGAGGTCAGTACGGGGTCGGTGAGCAGCCTGGTGCCGTTCTCCTCGATCGTGGTCGTGCTGTGCCCCCACCAGGTGATCCGCACGCCTCAGGCCTCCACACTCGCGTCCGACGGGCTGCCCACCCGCTGCTCCTCGTCCCCGGCCGGCCGGTCCCCCACCGGCTGGTCCTTGGTCAGCTCGTCCGGGTGCCGGCGCTGGCCGAGCTGGTCGAGCCAGCCGATCAGCAGCTCGTGCACCGCATCCGAACCGACCGGTGGCTCGTCGACCACGAAGCGGCGCGGGTGGACCAGTACCGCGTCGGTCTGCCAGCCGCCGATCCCGCCGTGGCAGCCGACCAGTTCCTCGAACGCGGCCACCTCGTGGGTGTGCTCGTCCAGCCGGCTGACCACCACGATGTCGCCGTTGTGCGGAATGTCCGACTGCCGCAGCATCGACGCCGGCGCGTACGGCCCGAACGCCTCCAGCGGGTCGACGCCTTCGATCCGGCCGCTCCGCAGCACGTGGACACCGGCCCGCCCGATCACCACCGGGCCTTCGGCCAGCGAGTCGACCATGACGAACCCGATCCCGGGATGCGTCGCGAGCCCTGGGATCAGCCGGGGATGCAGCAGCTCGATCTCCTCCAGCGGCACCCGGCCGGGCGTGGTCGCGAGGTAGATCAGCGCCAGGTTGCCGGACGAGGTGACGACCATCTGCTCGTCGGGAGCGACCGGTGGTTCGCAGTCGGCCGGGCCGAGCTCGACCTCACCGCGCCCCACCTTGCCGTGAAGGGCCTTCCGGGTGACCGTGCCGGCCACGCTGCGGCGCAGGCTCAGCTCGGTCAGGAACGCGTTCACCGGGCCCCAGCCCTCGGACTTGCCGGTCGCGGCCACCGGCTCCTTGGTGGTGTCGACCAGGTCGTCGACCACCTGGGTCAGGGTCCGGCCGTAGCGCTGCAGGAAGGTCGAGCCCTGGCTCTGGCCGTGGTCGGACAGCACCACGATCTCGTACGAGTGCGGCAGCGTGTCGATGATCCGGCGCAGCGACCCGATCACCCGGTCCAGGCCCTCCAGCGTCTGCAGCGACTCCGGCCGGGTCGGCCCGGCGTGGTGGGCGACCTCGTCGTAGTCGACGAAGTCGCAGTAGATCACCGGGGTGCCCTTGACCAGCTCGTCGGTGATCAGCGAGACGTTGAGGTCGCGGAGCAGCACGTTCGAGATCGCGCGCAGGAAGATGTACGAGCCGCCGCGCTTGACCCGCGGGACCAGGTTCCGCCGGCGTTGCCGCCGGGCCTGGTGCAACTCCTTGACCATCTCGGCGACGCACAGCACCAGTCCACGGGCGGCACCCTGCGGACTCGAGAAGAAGCGGACGTACCCGCGGCTGCGGTAGTTCGGCAGGGCGGCGCGGCTGAAGACGAGGACGGACTGCTGGGCGTCCCCGGACCAGTTGTTGCTGATACTCGCGCCGCCGTCGGCGAGCAGGCCGCGGCCGGTCGACATCCGGGCCTCGATCTCGGCGGCGTCCCGGGCCCGGTTGGTCACCATCACCCGGCCGGTCTCCTTCTCGTACCACCGGAAGGCCGGGATCTGGCCGGAACCACCGTGCAGGATGCCCGCCTGACTGGCCGGCGTGGTCGCCGGGACCCCGGTGTGCCAGCCGACGAGCGAGTGGCTGCCGTCCCGGATCCAGCCGCCGATGGTGGGCAGGTTGCCGGACAGCACCATCCAGTTCAGCAGCGGCGCCGACAGGCCGTCCAGCTGAATGATCAGCAGCCCGGTCTTCGGCGCGGGCTCGATCCGGCGCGCCCTCCGGCGGACCCCGCGCATCACCTCGGCGACGTACGCGTCGTCACTGCCGGCGTACGCGATCCAGCCGACGAAGGCGCTGATCGACGACATCACGATCGAGACCAGCAGCGCCGCCTCGGGGCCGCCGTGCAGGTTGACGCCGGGATCGACGCTGACGCCCAGGTACACGACGCCGAACTGGGACAGCAGACCGCCGATCAGGACGCCGATCGAGCCGATCAGGATCGCCACGCCGGCCAGCACCCAGCGCATCAGCAGGCCGATGATCGCGAGCAGCACGACCAGCCGCAGCACCGGCAGCGGTCCGTCGCTGCTGATCTGCGGCAGGGTCCAGAACGTGATGACCAGCGAGATCAGCGACGCGAGGCCGCCGAAGAAGATGGCCTGCAGACCGCCGGCGGTGCGGCGCAGGTCCAGCCACATCGGTAGCCGGCGCCGATCGCCGGAGACCTGTTCAGGTGGTTTCGCCAACCTTCGGACTCCCCGTTGCGTGCGTTTGTGCTGCTCCGAGCCTACGAGGCCGGGGCGACATCGACGGTACGGCGCGACGCACGGACGGGACGAATGCGGGTCGGCGGCCGGGCCGTCCCGGGGTCAACCCTGACCCCGGGACGGCCCGGTCCTACTGGACCTCGAGGTAGTCGACCTCGGCGTAGGAGTTGCCCTTGGTCAGCCGGATCGTGTTCCAGCCCGCGGTGAGCGTGACCGAGGTGGATGCCTGCCGCCAGTTGTCCCAGCCGGTGACCGGGTAGCTGACCGACCCCTGGCTGTTGCCATTGACAACGACACCGTGGGACCCGGTACTGCCGGTGCCGTTGGCGTAGCCGACATGCAGCGTGTAACTGCCCGAGCGTGGTGCGTACACGGTGTTCTCGACCCACGAGTCGGCGAAGTCGATGTACGCCGCGACCGCGCCCTGCGACGCCCCGGCCGCGCCGGTCCGGACCCGGCAATTGTTCAGCGTGCCGCGTTCGGCCTCGTACCGGACCCGGCTGCCGCGGACCACCGGGTAGTCGTTGGCCCAGCCGAGATCCGCGACATACAGATGGCGGGATCCGTTCACCCAGCCGTGCAGGAAGACCTTGTCCCCGGTGAAGTCGGCGCCACCAGGTCCGCAGACGTGGTTGTCGAACGAGGCCGTGGTCATCAACGGCCGGTACGCGATCGTCCACGGGCCGTTGAGCGAGGGCGCCGTCGCGTACGAGGTGAGGTAGTTGCAGTCGACGTACCCGCCGCCGGAGTAGAACAGCACGTACTGGCTGCCGCGCTGGACCAGGTCGGGGGCCTCGATCACGCCGCTCGACGAGATCAGCGCGGTGTTGCCGCCGGACAGCGTGGTGCCGTTGTTCGTCGTGCGGGTGAGCCACAGGGTGGAGTTCACGCCGATCGCGTTGCCGTCGTTCTTCCACAGCAGATACCGGGTGCCGTCGTTCCCGACGAACGTGTTCGCGTCGATCGCGCCGCCGAGCTCCAACGGGCAGATCATCGGCTGGCTGCCGAGCGGCGTGAACGGGCCGAGCGGCGAGCTCGCGGTCGCGACGCCGACGCACTGCCGGCCGGACGCCTTGTGCCACGCGGTGTAGGTGAGGGTGAAACTGCCGTCGGGGTTCGGGTGCACGTCGGGTGCCCAGGTCCGGCCGGACTGGGCCCAGCCGGCCGAGGGACCGCCGGGCATCGCGTCGCCGCGGATCGTCCACGGGCCGTTCGGCGCCGGGGCGCTGGCGACCGGGACGTGGCCGCGGCCGTTGTTGGTGGAGTAGGCGTACCAGGTGCCGTTGACCTCGATCACGTCCGGATCGGGGAAGTCCTCGCCGATCACCGCGCTCGGGAAGACCGCGGCCTCGGCTCGCTGTTCGCCGGCCGCGGCCGGGGTGACCGGGGCGGCCAGCGCGACCAGAACGGTCAGCACCGCCAGGATTCGTCTGCGCATCACAACACTCCTCAGGTGGGGCGGAACCTGTGGAACCAACTTTTCCATCGATTCACCTGGAGGGCGAGACCTGAAACTTCTTTCGAATCATCACTGGACCGCTGCCCCGGCCAGGTGTTGACTGCTCGCAGTTGGTTTCCGCCTGGGAGGTTGATGATCCGGTGAGAATTTTTCCTAAGGTCGTGGCGATCGCCGCGACGGTGGCGGCCGGTGCTGGGCTGGTCAGCCAGTCCGTCGGCGCGCCCCAGCAGGCGCAGGCGACGGGGTTGCAGCAGCGGCTGGACACCCTGCTCGGCGACTCCAGGTTCCAGGGGTCGCAGGTGGCGTTGGTGGTCCGCGACGCGACCACGGGCGAGACCTTGTACGACCGCGCCGGTGGTACTCGTCTGCTGCCCGCCTCGAACACCAAGCTGTTCAGCTCGACGGCCGCGATGCACACGCTCGGCCCGGACTTCCGGTTCCACACCGACGTCCTCGCGACGGCCCCGGTCCGCGGCGGCAAGCTGGACGGCGACCTGTACCTCAAGGGGTACGGCGACCCGACCGCACTCGAGGCCGACTACGTGGCCCTGGCCAAGCAGGTCGCCAAGAGCGGGATCCGCCGGATCGACGGTGACCTGGTCGCCGACGACACGTACTTCGACAAGGCCCGGCTCGGCGACACCTGGTCCTGGGACGACGAGCCGTTCTACTACTCGGCCCAGATCTCGGCGCTGACGCTGGCCCCGAACACCGACTACGACTCGGGCACCGCGATCGTCGAGAGCCGCCCCGGGACCGCGGCCGGCGCACCGGTGAAGCTGAGCCTCGTCCCCGCCAACGACACGATCAAGCTGGTCAGTACGGCGACGACGGGCGCGGCCGGTTCGGCGAACACGCTCAGCATCGAGCGGGACCACGGCACCAACGTCGTCCGGATCACCGGTTCGGTCCCGCTGGGTGCCGCGGTCGGCCAGGAATGGGTGACCGTCTGGGAGCCTGAGCTGTACGCGGCCGACGTCTTCAAGCGCGCCCTGGCCGCGCAGGGCGTTCGCGTGGACGGCCGGATCAAGGCCGCGGCGACTCCGGTCGACAAGGCCCGGCAGCTCGCCCGGGACGAGTCGATGACGGTCGGCGAGCTGATGAACCCGTTCCTCAAGCTCTCCAACAACATGCACGCCGAGCACCTGGTCAAGGCGATGGGCGCGGTCGCCGAAGCCGACGGCAGCTGGTCCGCCGGGCTCGGCCTGGTCACCCAGTACGCCAAGAGCGCCGGCGTGGACACGAGCACGATCCGGCTCTCGGACGGGTCCGGGCTGTCCCGCAAGGTCAACGTCACCGCGAAGAGCGTGACCGACCTCCTGATCGGCGCGCAGCGGGAGCCGTGGTTCCAGCAGTGGTACGACGCGCTGCCGATCGCGGGGAACCCGGACCGCTTCACCGGCGGCACCCTGCGCAGCCGGATGGCGAACACCCCGGCCGCCAACAACCTGCACGGCAAGACCGGGTCGCTCACCGGGGTGACCGCGCTGTCCGGGTACGTGACGGACCAGGACGGCCGCAAGCTGGTCTTCTCGATGATCAGCAACAACTACCTGACCAGCCCGCGCTCGGTGGAGGACGCGGTCGGCGTCACCCTCGCATCGTGGACCGAGCAGGGCCAGGTCGCCGCGATCGCGCCCGGCAACGCCCGGACGGCGCAGACCGCGGACGCCTGCGGTGACTGGGACCAGGCGAAGGGCGTGGCCTGCTAAGAGCGTTCGCCTGCTAAAGGGTTCGACAGTGCGGCGGTCACTCACCACAATGCGGAGATGACCGCCGCACTGCTCCCGGACGGGCTGACTGTTCGCCCCATCGGTCCCGACGACGCCGAGCTCGTGACCGCGCAGCTCGGGGCGTACACGAATGCGCTGATCGGGTACGCGAAGTACAGCCTCGAGGACGTCGCGAACTACCAGCGGGATCCGCAGCTCGACCTGGCGAACGACAGCTGGCTCGTGTTCGACGGCGAGAAGCTGGTCGGTACCGGGACGACCCTCGCCCACCTCGGGACCGGACGGGTGAGCCACGACGCCTTCGCGGCGGATCCGCGGATCGCCGGGTGGCTCCTGGATCGCGGGGCCGAGCGGGCCGTCGAGGTGGCGTCCGGCGGCGACCAGGTGACGTTGAGCGTGAGCCTGCTGGGCGAAGACCGGCAGCTGCAGTCCTTGCTCGGCGAACGCGGGTACGCCTTCGAGACGTCGATCCAGCGGATGCGCATCGACCACGACGGGTCCGTGCCGACCCCGGAGGTTCCCGCCGGCGTGGTGATCCGACGGGGCGCGTACGACGAGGCCGCGCGGCGGGCCGGGCACGCGGTGATCACGGCCGCCTTCGCCGACCAGCCGTCCGCCGTACCGCGGCCGTACGACGAGTGGGTGGCTTCGCGGGAGGCGCGGTCCACGTTCCACTGGTCCGACGTGACCCTGCTCGAGCTCGACGGCAGGGTGGTCGGTTATCGGGACTGCAGCGACCACTTCGTGGAGTCGGACGGCTGCGGGTACATCAGCCGGCTCGCCGTCCTCGACGAGGCACGGGGCCGCGGGTTGGCGAAGTACCTGCTGCGCGACCAGTTCGCGCTGGACGCCGCGGCCGGGCGGAGCGGGACGATCCTGCACGTGGACAGCTCGAACCCGACCCCGGCGGTCGGTCTCTACCTGGGCGTCGGGATGGCGCCGACGTTGGTCAGCGAGGTCTGGACCAGGACGGTCGCGCCGCGCTGATCGACGTCCTCGCCAGGGCGGTCGCGGTCCACCCCGGCGAGGACGTCAGTTCAGCACCACCTGGCGACCCGTACTCCCGGCCAGTACCGTCCGGCCGGCGAGTGCGGAGCGGAGATCCAGGTGGATCCGGACCGGCCCCGTCTGCGGCTTCCCGCAGGTCTGGGCCTCGGGCTGGTCCGGTGCCACCGAGTACCGGTACGCGGCGATCCGGACCTCGGCCACGTCCTGGGAGAGGATCCGGACCATGGTGTGCGGCAGGCAGGTACTGCCCGTCGCGTCCCGGCCCGTCTCGACCACCAGCACGGAGGAGTTCCCCGGATCGGGCCGCACAGCCGTTACCGGGATCTCCTTCTGCAGCACCAGCAAGGTGGTGCCGATCCTGAACCGCTCGGGTGGCGGTCCGTCGTCGAGCACGCCGACGGTGGGCGACTTCGTCGGCGCCGCCGGCTCCCCGGCGTGCGGCAGGTTCGTCGTGACCAGGGCCGCGCCGGCGGCGAACACCACCACGGCACCGACCGAGGCCAGGGCGCGCCGGCGCTTCTTCCGGCGGACCACCCGCTCGACCCCGCCGAACGGCGGCGCCTCGCCGGGCGTCTGCTCGTCGACGTACTCGATCAGCAGATCGGTCCTCAGTTCAGGCATGGTCCGGCACCTCCTCCTGGACGGCGAGCAGCGGAGCCAGCGCCTGCCGGGCGCGGGCCAGCCGGGACTTCACGGTGCCCGGCGGTAGCTGGAGTTCGTCGGCGATCTGTTCGATCGGTAGATCCATCACGTGGTGCAGCACCACCACGGCGCGCTGGGCCGGCGTGATCCGCGCCAGCGCGGCGGCCACGTCGAGCGCGTCCCCGTCGGGCTCACGTACCTCTCCTGTCCGTCCGAGCAACTTGGCCGAGGCCCGCGCCGCCACCTGCTGACGGCGCAACCGGCTGATCAGGGTCCGGACGGCGACCGCCCGTACCCAGGCCTCGGGATCGTCGTACCGGCGGATGCTGTTCCACCGGCCGAGCAGTTTCACGTACGCGTCCTGGGCGACCTCCTCCGCGTCCGCCCGGGACCCGCCGATCGAGATCAGCACACCGATCAGCCGCGGCCAGGTCCGGGCGTAGAGCGCCGCGACCTCCGCGTTCGGATCCGGTTCGCTGTCCCTCACATCGCTAACACGCGCTGGCACCGGATCAGGTTCCACTCGATTTCGGATGGATGGAACGGTGCGTGCCGACCCGGTCCCGGACGGTGGGGTTTTCCCGCGCGTCTCTTGCCTGCCGGAGATATGAGAGATTACTCTCGAAACATGTCTCTCAGAAATCCCTACGGCGACTTCGAGGTCACCGACCCGCAGGCGATGCGGGCGCTCGCCCATCCCGTCCGGCTGGCCGCGCTCAGTTATCTGCAGAAGCACGGCCCGGCCACGGCGACCCAGCTGTCCGAGCACGTCGGCGCTTCGCCGTCGGTGACCAGCTGGCACCTGCGGCACCTCGCGTCGTTCGGGCTGGTGTCCGACGGACCGCCGCCGGACGGCGTCCAGGACCGGCGGCAGCGCTGGTGGCAGGCGGTCGCGCGCGGGTTCCGGTTCGAGATGCCGGACACCCCGGAGGGCGCCGAGGCCGGCCGGCTGCTGCGCGCCGAAATGATGAACCAGGCGTTGGAGGCCGCCCAGCACTGGCTGGCCGAGACCGAGCCGGGCCTGTCCGCCGACTGGAGCCGGCACGCCGGATCGGCGAACACGCTGCTGTTCGTCACCGGCGACGAGCTGGAGCAGCTGGAAGAGGCGATCGAGAACCTGATCGCGCCGTACGTCCAGCGCGGCGAGGAGGGCGCGCCGGCCGACGCCGGCCCGGTCCGGACGCTGCGCATGGTGTTGCCCGAGGCAAGCAACTGACCGAGCTGGGGGGACGATGACCACCACCACTTCCACACCGGCGCGGAGCCTGTGGCGGGACCGCCGGTTCCGTACCTTCTGGTCGGCGCAGGGCGTGTCCGAGTTCGGCGACCGGGTCACCGAGCTGGCGATCCCGCTGATCGCGATCACGCTGCTCGACGCCTCACCGAGCCAGGTCGGCTTCCTGACCGCCGCGGTCTGGCTGCCGAACCTGGCGTCGCTGTTCATCGGCACCTGGGTCGACCAGCGCCGGGACAAACGCCCGCTGATGATCGCGGCCGACCTGGCCCGGACCGTCGTCCTGCTCTCGCTGCCGATCGCGTACTGGCTGGACGTGCTCACGATGGCGCAGCTCTTCGTGATCGCGATCCTGGCCGGGACCGCCCACGTCCTGTTCATCACCGCCAACGCGGCGTTCTTCGTGACGATCGTGACCCGGGAGCAGTTCCTCGAAGCGAACAGCAAGCTCTCGGCGACCCGGTCCGTCTCGTTCATGGCCGGACCGGCGATCGGCGGCGCCCTGGTCCAGTGGCTCACCGCGCCGATCGCGATCCTGGTCGACGCGCTGTCGTTCCTGTTCTCGGCGCTCCAGCTGATGCGGGTGAAGGCGGAGCCGGCCGAGCCGGAGGAGTCGTCGGAGCCGCTGTTGCGCCGGGCCCGCGCGGGCATGTCGTACCTGCTCCGGCATCCGTACCTGCGCAGCAGCCTGGCCTGCGCGACCACGGTGAACTTCTTCAACCTGATGGAGACGGCGCTGCTGGTGTTGTTCGCGAGCCGGCACCTCGAACTGTCCGCGGGGACGATCGGCCTGGCGCTCGGGATCGGCGCGTCGGGCGGTTTCCTCGGCGCGGTCGCGGCAGCCCCGTTGACCCGGTGGCTGGGGGCCGGCCGGCTGATCGCACTCGGGGCCGTCGTGTTCCCGGGAGCGGTGGCGATCGCGGCGTTCGCGACCGGCCCGGTCTGGGTCAAGGCGTCGGCGCTCGCGCTGGCCGAGTTCGTCGGCGCGTTCGCGGTGATGTGCTTCGACGTCCCGCTGAACTCGTTGCAGGCGGCCGTGATCCACGACCACATGCGCAGCCGGGTGGTCGGCGCGTTCTCGAGCATCAACTACGGCGTCCGCCCGCTGGGTGCCGTGGTCGGCGGTCTGCTCGGCACCTGGATCGGTGTCCGGGAGACGCTGCTGATCTCGGCGTGCGGCGGACTGGTCGCGGTGCTGTGGCTGCTCGGCTCCCCCATCCTCAAGACGAAGTCGCTGGACGGACTGGAGCCACCCGAGCTGAAATGACAGAACCGGCGGTACCCCGCGTGAGGGGTACCGCCGGTGCTTGTTCCGGTGTCAGTCCAGCTCGACCGGTTCGTCGAGCTTGGCGACGGTCCGGCGGAGCGGGACCTCCTTGATGAAGAGGACCGCGATCAGGCTGACCACGGCACACGCGGCCGCGATCAGGAAGATGCGCCCGGTGGCGTCGCCGTACGACTGACGGACCAGCTCGGCCAGCTGCGGCGGCAGGTGCTTGACGTCCAGCAGGCTGGTGCCGTCGCCGCCCTCCTGCAGCTTGCGGGCCGCTTCGGCGCCGCCCGGGGTGGCGAGTACGCCCTCGATCAGCAGGTCCTTCACCCGGACCGCGAGCACCGCGCCGAGAGCGGAGACGCCGACCGCACCGCCGAGGCTGCGGAAGAACGACACCGTGGCGCTGGAAGCACCGATCTCACTGACGTCGACGGTGTTCTGCACCGCGAGGACCAGGTTCTGCATCGTCATGCCCATGCCCAGACCCATCGCCAGCATGCCGGTGCCGACGTACCAGTACGGGCTGGTGTGGTCGATCGTGCCGAGCACCACGAGCCCCGCGACCAGCAGGATGCCGCCGGCGACCAGGTACCGCTTCCACTTGCCGTAGCGGGTGATCATCTGGCCGGAACCGACCGAGCCGAGGAACGAGCCGAGCATCATCGGGATGGTGAGCAGGCCGGCCTCGGTCGGGCTGTACCCGCGAGCGACCTGGAAGTACTGGCCGAGGAACAGCGCGCTGCCGAACATCGCGACGCCGACGGCGAGGCTGGCGATGATGGCCAGCGCGGTGGTGCGCTCCCTGACGACCTTCAGCGGGACCAGCGGCTCGGCCGCCCGGTTCTCCACGATCACGGCCAGCACACCGAACAGCACCGTGCCGCCGACGAACAGTGCGGACTGCCAGGACATCCAAGCGAAGTCGTGACCGGCGAACGTGACCCAGATCAGCGGCAAGCTCGCCGCGGCGCTGATCAGTACGGCGCCGAGGTAGTCCATCTTGACCCTGCGCTTGACCACCGGCAGGCGCAGGTAGCGCTGCAGCATCACCAGGCTGACCACGGCCAGCGGGACGCAGACGTAGAAGCACCAGCGCCAGCCGAGCCAGGAGGTGTCGACGATGACGCCACCGATGAGCGGGCCGCTCACGGTCGCGACCGCCATCACGGCACCCATGTACCCCGAGTACCGGCCGCGGCTGCGCGGCGGGATCGCGGCGCCGATGATCGCCTGGGCGAGCGCCATCAGACCGCCCATCGCGAGCCCCTGCAGCACCCGGGCGCCGATCAGGAACGGCACGTTGTGCGCCATCCCGGCCAGCGCCGAGCCGACCACGAACAGCACGATCGCCAGCTGGACGAGCAGCTTCTTGCTCATCAGGTCCGACAGCTTGCCCCAGATCGGGGTGGACACCGTCGTGGCCAGCAGGCTGGCGGTCAGTACCCAGGTGTACTGCGTCTGGGAACCCTGCAGGTCGGCGATGATCGTCGGCAGGGCGTTGCTGACGATCGTCGAGCTGAGCATCGCCGTGAACAGCGCGGCGAGCAGCCCGATCAGGATCTCGAGGATCTCGCGGTGGGTGAGTTCCGGCGCGGCATCCGCCGGCCGGGTCTCGGTGACAGTCATCAGTCTCCAGTCGAAGTGGTGGTGCGCCTCACGGACTCAGCGGACCGGGCGACCGCGTCGGCGACCCGCCGCAGCGTTTCGGCGGCCGCCGTCATGGCGTCGTCGTCCCAGTCCGCCAGAGCGGCACGAAGTTGCTGGGTGTAGTTCGCGTAGAGGGCCTCCAGCCGGGCCCGGCCGAGCGGCGAAAGCTCGACCAGGGACACCCGGGCGTCCGCCGGATCGGGCCGACGGCTCACCAGACCGTCGCCCTCCAGGTTCGTCAGCTGCCGGCTGACCACGGACGCGTCGACCCCCAGCTTCGCGGCGATCTCCCCGCCGCGTTGCTCGCCGCCCTTGGCCAGCACCTTGAGCACGCTGGCGTCGGCACGACGAAGCCCCGCATCGGGCCAGAGCTGCCGATGCTCGATACACCGCACGGCCCGGATCAGCGAGCTGACCCCTTCGAGGACGTCCTGGGCCGGCGTGTCCCGCTCCACCTCCGGGACAGAGGGTTGCTGGGCTAGTTGCATAACCCAACTATATACCCGATTAGTTGGTTTCTGCAACCATATGCTCAAGGGGTGGGGATATGGTGACTTTGGTGATCTCAGCCTGGACCTTGGGTGCGCACTGTAGCCGCCACCCGCGTCGATGACCGCGGTCGACGGCCAGGGATATTGACGGATGGCAGGTTGTTGGCGGGCTACAACACGGCAGTCCCCCAACAAGGCGCCAGCCAGCTGCACGCCAGTCGTTGCAGTGGGTGCCCGGTCAGCTGACCAGCCGGTTGTTGGGCGACCAGCCGGTTGTTGGGCGACCAGCCGGTTGTTGGGCGACTGGCGGGTTGTTGGACGACTGGCGGGCTACAACACGACAGTCGCCCAACAAGGCGCCACATGGCCGACTGCGGGCGTACAGATCAGCTGAAGTCGGTGTTGAGGCGGCTGAGCAGGCGGGCCAGGTCGGTCAGGTCCGGGGTGTCCCAGCGGTCCAGGATCTCGCGGAACTCGGCCCGCCGCTGGTCGCGCATCGCGCCGAACCGCTCCGCGCCGGTCTCCGTCAGGCGCAGCAACCGGGCCCGACCGTCGTCCGGGTCGCCCACGCGCTCGATCAGGCCGAGGGTCTCGAGCTGGGTCAGTCCACGGCTGACGGTCGACTTGTCGAGGCCGAGCGCCTGCGCCACGTCGGACGCCCGTACCCCCGGACCGCCGGACGCGGTGCCGAGGTCGATCTGCGAGATCAACGCGTACCCCGCGGCGTCCATCTCCGGGTGCACCCGCCGCGCGAGCAGCATCGAAGCCGACCGCGACCGGCGGAGCAGCATCGACAGCTCCTGCTCGACGTCAGCGATCAACCGACCGGCTTGCTCAGCTCCCCGCGTACGCCCTGCTTGCTCGGCTTGCTCTGCGCTCTTGGTACCAGGTGCTGGGGTGCCCGCCTTGTCGTCCTGGTCCGGGCGCTGGACCACCATGCCGCTCACCGGACCACGACGCCGGCGTCGCGCAGCGCCTTCTTGACATCGGCGATGCGGAAGTCGCCGAAGTGGAAGACACTCGCCGCGAGCACCGCGTCGGCGCCTGCCTCGACCGCCGGCGGGAAGTGTTCGGGTGCGCCCGCTCCCCCGCTGGCGATCAGCGGGATGTCGACGACGGCGCGGACGGCGTGGATCAGGTCCAGGTCGAACCCCTGTTTGGTGCCGTCGGCATCCATCGAGTTGAGCAGGATCTCGCCCGCGCCGAGCTCGGTGCCCCGCCGGGCCCACTCGATCGCGTCCAGGCCGGCGGACCTGCGACCACCGTGCGTGGTCACCTCGAACCCGCTCGGCTGGTCCGCCGAACGACGCACGTCCAGCGACAGCACCAGCACCTGGTTGCCGAACCGCTGGGCGATCTCGGAGATCACCTCGGGCCGGGCGATCGCGCCGGTGTTGATACCGACCTTGTCCGCGCCCGACCGAAGCAACCGGTCGACGTCGCCGACCTCCCGCACACCGCCACCGACCGTGAGCGGGATGAACACCTGCTCGGCCGTCCGGCGGACCACCTCGTACGTCGTCTCCCGGGAACCCGAGGACGCGGTGATGTCGAGGAACGTCAGCTCGTCGGCGCCCTCCGCGTCGTACAACTCGGCCATCTCGACCGGGTCGCCGGCGTCGCGCACGTCGACGAAGTTGACACCCTTGACCACCCGCCCGGCATCCACGTCCAGGCAGGGGATCACACGCACGGCAAGACTCACGCGGCCAAGCGTACCCAGCCGACCGGCCCGACCCAGGACACCGGTCCCCTTCAACTCGAACGACCCAAGACACCGCCTGGTCCGCCCGCCACACAAGCCCGCCACCCCGGGGTACACACCTTGTGCGCCCACCAACCACGCCCCACCGACTCTGTGCGCCCACCAGCCGTTCTCGGCAGGGGTGAATGCCTGGCCCGCGCACAAAGTCCGAGTACCACGGCCAGGCAGGCGAGACGACCCACCGGGACGAACGCCTGGGACACACCCGCCCGCCACCCCGGGTACACCTTGTGCGCCCACCAACCACGCCCCACCGACTCTGTGCGCCCACCAGCCGTACTCGGCAAGGCTAAATGACTAGCCCGCGCACAAAGTCGGCGGCGGCGCGGCGGGGTCGAGGCGGGACTAGGGCGAGGGCGAGGCGAGGGCGAAGGGGCGAGGCGAGGGCGAAGGGGGCGAGACGAGGCCCCGGCTGCGGGGTGCGGCCGGGGCTTCTCGGTTACTTCCAGGCGCGGCGCTTCGACTCGGGGGCCTCGACCGGCGCGGTCGACTCCCAGACTCGGCGCCAGCGGGCTGCTTGGGGGCCTGACTGGGAGGGGGATGCGCCTGCTGCTACCCGGCGGCGGGCTTCCCACCAGGTGGTGGATTCTTCGTCCAGGAGGGCGGAGACCGCGGCCGAGATCTTCGGGGCGAACTCGCGGGCGCTCTCCCCCTCGGCCGGGTGCAGCGGGTCGCCGTAGCGGACCGCAACCGTCGGGCGGCCCGGGATCGGCCAGCCTCGGCCTCGGGGCATGGCCGCGAAGGAGCCCTTGATGCCGACGGGGACGACCGGGACGCCGTGCTCGACGGCGAGGTAGGCCGCGCCCATCCGGAAGCGTTCCATCCAGCCGTCGGGTGAGCGGGTGCCTTCGGGGAAGACGACCACGTTCCAGCCATCGGCGAGGAGGTCACCCGGGGTCGAGCTGAGTTTGCCGCCGCGGCGCTCGATCGGGAACGTGTTGAACACGATCGCCGACGCCGTCGCCCGCCACCAGGTGTCGAAGAAGTAGTCCGCCGCCGCGGCCACCGCGGTCCGCCGGCGCATCGCGTCCGGCAGCGTGCAGAGCAGCAACGGGGTGTCCAGGTGGGACGAGTGGTTCGCCACGATCAGCGCCGGACCGTCCAGCTTCAGCAACGAGTCCAGCCCGCTCACCCGCGGGTTCACCTCCCACCGCAGGACCGAATTGAGCGCGCCCTTCTGCAGCACCTCTCGGACCGCCATGGCCGCCGGCGTCCGGGCCCACTTGGTCGGGAAGACCGTGGTCTCCTTCGGCACCACGTACGGCTCGGCGGACCGCGGAACCTGCGGACGGCGGCCCCAGCGCCAGCCGCGGGCGACCTGCTTCACGTCCCGCGCGGTGTCCCGGCTGAACTTGACCAGGTTGGCACCCATCAGCGCACGTCCGCGAGCAGGTGCGGCGGGTTGTGCAGGTAGGTGATCGACGGCGACCGGCCGACCGAGTGGCTCACCATCTCCAGCGCGTCCTGCAGGGTCGACGCGGACCGGAAGCCCATCCGCTCGACGGCCTTGCGGTTCGCCCCGACCCAGACGATGTCGCCGCAGTGGTCCAGCGCGTGCGAGATCCAGTACCACATGTAGAACGGGTGCACGCCGTGGTACGCGTACGACGTCCGGTACAGGTGGATGTACCACGGGTCCTCGGCGTACTGCTTCTCGAACTTCGCCTCGATGGTGGCCGGGTCGGTCGACTCCGACAGCACCTCCTCGAAGAAGTCCACGTACGACGGGTGGTGCAGCTGGCTGAACTCGTAGTCCACCGGGTGGTACAGGATGACCGCGCCGTCCTTGCGGACCACGGGGTTGCCCCGGTACGAGTTGAAGTAGTACCCGAGTCCCATGCAGGCGGCGAGGATCGGGTTCATCACCGAGTTCACGTTGTACGGGCCGACGAACGGCACGCCCATGATCGCGACGTCGGACTGACCCTGCACCTCGACCAGGTGCTGGCGGTGCACGTTCTCGATCGTCTTCTCGTGCACCGGCTCGATCTTGCCGGCATGGATCCCGGTCAGGCCGTAGTTCGACCGGACGTCGGTGAAGATCCGGTGCCGCATCTTGGCCGGGGCCAGGTCGAGCCCGCGCTTGGCGGCGAGCATCGCGGCCTGGTCCTTGATCGACCACTCCCACTCGCGCTTCTGCAGGAACTCCAGCGGCCCGCCGAAGATGTCGTTGTTCAGCGTGGTCTCGATCTGGAACACCTTGACGTGCTCGGTCAGCACCGCGCCCATCCGCCAGGCCGAGTGGTGCATCTTCGAGGCCTTGTGGTCCATGAAGGACCGCGAGTGGATCATCGTGTGGCTGTTGTGGTGGTGCTTCAGCGACTTGTACGACGCCAGCCCGATCGACGTCGACTTGTGGCCGCCGTCCATCGCCACCAGGTTCACGTTCACGTAGACCAGCAGGTCGGACTCGGCCGCCCGCTTGGAGATCTCGACGTCCTCACCGTGCTTGGTCTGGCCCAGGTGGGTCAGGTTCTCGGTGTCCTCGGCGTCGAAGTTGTACAGCTTGCCGTCGGGGAAGAACGACCGGAAGACGCGCTCGCCGACGATCTCGCGCAGCTCGTTCGGGGTGAGCCGGCGGTGCAGCGCGTTGGCGGAGATCAGCTCGACGTCGTCGACGCCGGCGTCCGCCGCCATCGTCAGCACGGCCTCGATGATGCGCTGCCGGATGTCCGGCTTCTTCATCGGCGGCAGCGGCAGCGAGATGTCGTCGAACGCGATGGTCAGCCGCATCCCGGGCCGCAGCAGTTCGGGCAGCGGCTCCGACTCGAGCGGGTTCAGCAACGCGTTCTGGATCGCCTCCTCCACGTCGCGGACCGGCGGCAGCGCCTCCGGCGGGTACACCACCCGGGTACCGAGCGGGAACCGCTCCAGCAGGAAGCCCTCGCCGTTGTGCACGAGCAGCGGGGGCGTGCGGTCGTCCACCTCAAGCACAAACCCTGGCCGGGACATGTCAGAACCTCTCTCGTCGTACGTTCAGCGGCCCCGTCATGAAGCCCTCACATCGAAGGCGACCTTGACGGTCCCCAAGCGGCCGGCGGACTGTGCGTGGTCCAGTGCCTCACGCCACCGGTACAGCGGATAACGCGCCCCGACGATCCCGTCCAGCGGGGCCTTCGCGGCAATCTCCAGCGCGGTCTCGAAGGCCGGCTTGTCGTTCGGTTCGGCCAGCGCCGACGCGTACGTCCCGGTCAGCTCCAGCTCGCGGAACCAGACCGGCGACAGGTCCGCCCCGGTGGACGGCATCCCCGACAGCACGACCCGGCCACCGGCCTTGGTGACCCGCAGCACGGTGTCGATCGAGTCCTTGCTGCCGACCGCGTCCACGGCGACGTCGACGCCGCCGAGCAGGAACTCGCGGCCCATCTCCGGGGTCAACCGGAACGCGCCGGTCGCCCGGCGGACGCCACGGAACACCTCGTCCGGCGCCACCACGTCGCTGGCGCCGAACGCCCGGGCCAGCTCGCGCTGCCGGGCGTGCTTGGCGACGACGGTGATCCGGCCGGCCTGGGTCAGCTCACGCAACGCCAGTGTCGCGAACAGGCCGACCGCGCCGGCGCCGCTCACCAGCACCGACTGGCCCGGCTCGACCTTGGCCTTGAGCGCGGTGTGGACCGCGCACGCGAGCGGCTCGGTGAGTACCGCGCGCTCGTCCGACAGCCCGTCCGGTACGGCGTACAACTGGCTGCGGTGGGCGACCATCACGTTGCCCCAGCCGCCGCCGGTGTCGTGGCAGAACCCGGTCTGCAGCCCCGGCGCGACGTGGCCGACCGTGATCCGGTCGCATCGGTTCGTGTTGCCGGACGAGCAACCGACGCACGGCTCGACGCCGCGGGCCGCGCAGGTGAGGACGGAGTCCATCACGACGCGGGTGCCCTTGGGCAGGTCCTCGCAGTCGTCGAGCAGTTCGCCGACCACCTCGTGGCCGGGGACGAACGGCATCGACACCATCGCGGAGAAGTACAGCTTGGTACTGCCGGTGACCATGCCGAGGTCCGAACCGCAGATGCCGGACAGGATCGGGCGGATCCGCGCCCAGCCGTCCCGGTCGGCCTTCGGTTCGTTGATCGTGACCAGGCGGAGCGGGGCCGCCGGGCCGGTCAGGATGCCGGGGATCCGGCCGCCGACCGCCTTCGCCGCGAGGTACTTGGCGGGCGACCGGTACATCTCGAGCGCGAGCATCATCGGGCGTTCACCCCGGGGATCTCCAGTCGGGACGAAGTGGACGGGGTCTTCCAGTCGACGATCTGCCAGCGCGCGGCCCGGGCGGCCCGGAACAGCGGCACGTCCGGCGAGACGGCGACCGGATTGCCGACCGTGGTCAGCATCGGCAGGTCGGAGTGGCTGTCGGCGTACGCGAACGACCGGGACAGGTCGATCGACGTACCGCGGGCGCGGTGCTTGATCCACGCGGCCCGGGACTCGCCGACCAACGGCGGGCCGGTCAGGAACCCGGTACAGCGGCCGCGGTCGTCGACGGCCAGCTCGGCCGCCACGATCTCGTCGAACAACGGCTCCAGCGGCCGGGTCAGCGGGCGCACCGCACCGGTGATCAGGATGGTCCGGTGCCCGGCCGCCTTGTGCTCGCGGATCCGCCGGACGGCCGCTCCGCTGAGGCGTTCCAGCACGTGCTCGGCGAGGATCTCGTCGACGATCCGGTTCAGCTCTTCCAGGTCGGCGCCCTGGTAGCGGCGGTAGATCGTCCGCAGGAAGGTACCGCGGTCCTTGCGCTCGGCGGCGATCAGCTTCGGCAGCTTGCGTAGCATCGCGCCGATCTCACCGACCCGCTGGTGGCTGTCCAGCTCGGGCAGCCGCATCCACAGGTAGGTCTCGATCACGTTCGACGACAGCAACGTGCCGTCCATGTCGAAAGCGGCGATGATCTCACCGTCCTCCGACGGCGTCGCCTTCTTCAGGGTGCCGGCCGACTCGGCCAGCGCCTTGTTCCGCTTCTTCCGGACCACGTCCAGCCGGCGCAGCGAGTCCGTCACGCTCGGGCAGTGCGTTTCCTGCAGGTAGTACTGCCAGTCCACGATCGAGGTGTCGCACCAGAACTTCTCCCGGTCGTCCCCCTCGAGCGCGTTGTGCAGGGCGAGCACGTTGTCGTCGATGAACTGCAGCTCGGCCTGGGCGTACTCGGAGTACAGGTCCATGTAGCGGCGGAGGAAGTCGATCCGGCGCTTCTGCACGTCCAGCTCGCGCGCGTACTTGCGGGTGCGCTCGCCGCGCGGCACGTGGGTGATGATCTGGTCGGCGATCTTGTGGGCGCGCTCGCCGTACCGCAGCATGCTCTCCACCGAGTCCCCGCCGGGGAACTTCCAGACCGGCAGCCGGACCGCGCCGCGCTCGCCCAGGTCGAAGGGATGCTTGGAGAAGTACGCGCGGACGCCGGCGTACAGCTGCTCGAAGGTCAGCGGGTTCCGGGCGCCGGAGCTGACGTGGTAGTACTCCGGCTTCGACAGCTCGGGCTCGGTCGCCATCACGGCGCAGATGGCGCCGACGACGTGGTCGACCGGGATGATCTCGACCACCGAGTCCGGGCTGGCCGGGAACTCGGGCAGTTCGCCGCGGCCGTAGGCCAGGATCAGCGGCTCGGCCATCTTGAAGCCCTCGATCCAGCCCGGGTGCGGGCTCTGCACCGCGGACTCGATGATGGCCGGCCGGACGATCGAGGTCGGCAGCGTCGCCGCGAACTCCTCGACGACGCGCTCGCCGAGCGCCTTGGTGAACGTGTAGCAGTCGGTCCAGCCGAGGCTGCGGGCCCGCTCGGTGCCGGTCTCGACCAGCTTCTTCGCGACCCACTCGGTCCGCCGCCGCTCGGTGTCCGCGGCCGCGGTCAGGTGCCCGGCCCGGCGGTGCAGCTTCTCGGACTCCTTGCGGAACTTCGCCAGCATCGCGGCCGACCGGGAGGCCTCCTCGACCCGGGCCTTCATCGCCATCCCGGCCTCGGCCTCGGACCGCCAGTCGACGGTGTGGTCGACCGGGGCCTCGGGGATCGCGCCGCGCCGGCGGCCCGCGGTGTATGCGGTGGAGATGTGCACGTAGTGCACCGGGCGCTCGGTCTCGACGATGCGCTCGAGCAGGCTCTTGGTACCGAGCACGTTGGTCGTGAACGCCTCGTGGATCGGCGGGTCGAAGCTGACGTCACCGGCGCAGTGCACGACGATGTCGAGGTCCCGCGGCAGCGCCGGGACGTCGGCCAGGTCGCCCTCGACGACCTCGACCCGGGCCGCCGACAGCGCCTCGGCGTCGGCGTACGGGGTGCCCTCGCCGTAGAAAGGCTTGAAGATGTCCTTCTTCAACAGCTGGGCCATCCGGTCGGCGCCCTTGAGCGAGCCCTTCGGCCGGATGATCGCGACGACGGTGGTGTCCGGCAGCTCGCCGATGATCCGGTGCAGCAGGGCCTCGCCGACGAAACCGGTGACCCCGGTGACGAGGACCTTCTTGCCCTTGAGCTTCTCGGCCAGCCTCACTGGTCCCCTCCACGGGTGAGTTCGAGTGCCTCGGTCAGGGTGAACGCGCCGGCGTACAGGGCCTTGCCGACGATGACGCCCTCGACGCCGTCCGGGACCAGCGTCGCCAGCGCCCGGAGGTCGTCCAGGCTGGAAACGCCACCGGAGGCGATGATCGGCTTGTCGGTGCGCGCGCACAGGTCGCGGTACAGGTCCAGGTTCGGGCCTTGCAGCATGCCGTCCTTGGTCACGTCGGTGACGACGTACCGCTCGCAGCCGGCCGCCTCGAGCCGCGCCAGCACCTCGTACAGGTCGCCGCCCTCCTTGGTCCAGCCGCGCGCGGCCAGGGTCCGGCCGCGGACGTCCAGGCCGATCGCGACCCGGTCGCCGTACGCCTGGATGATCCGGTCGCACCACTCGGGGTCCTCGAGCGCGGCGGTGCCGATGTTCACCCGGCGCGCACCGGTCGCCAGGGCGGCCTCCAGCGACGCGTCGTCGCGGATGCCGCCGGACAGCTCCACCTGCACGTCGAGCTTGCCGGTCACCTCGGCCAGCAACTCCCGGTTGCTGCCGCGGCCGAAGGCCGCGTCGAGGTCGACCAGGTGAATCCACTCGGCACCGGCCTCCTGCCAGGCCAGCGCGGCGGCCAGCGGCTCGCCGTACGAGGTCTCGCTGCCGGCCTCGCCCTGCACCAGCCGGACAGCCTGCCCGTCCGCCACATCCACGGCAGGGAGCAGCACCAGGTTCTCAGACATGGCCCACACCCTAGATGCCCACGGATCCTCAGTTGTAACCCAGTGCCTCGCTGAGTCGTTGGGATCCGATCTGTCTCAGCAATACCACTCATATCTGTGGTCTGCATCGTACGCTCGGTCCCGATGGTGACTCTGGTGGAACTCGAGAACGACCCGCACGCGGCGCTGGCGGCGCTGCGGCCGGTGGGCTGGGTGGACGCGCTCGGTGGCTGGGTGGTCACCAGTCGCGAGCTGGCGATGCGGGTGATGCGGGACCCGGACACCTTCACGGTGGACGATCCGCGGTTCTCGACGGCCCAGGTGGTGGGTCCGTCGATGCTGTCGCTCGACGGCGCCGCGCACGCCGCGCACCGGGCACCGTTCGAGAAGGCGTTCGGGCTCGCCGAGACGCGGGCCCGGTTCGGCGACCTGGTGGCGTCGACCGTCGACGACCTGGTCGGCGCGATCGCGTCTTCGGGCGCGTCCGATCTGCGGCGGACGGTCGCGGGGCCGTTGTCGGTCGCGGTGGTGGCGTACTCGCTCGGCCTCCCGCCCGCTTCGGCGGACACGGTGCTCGGCTGGTACGAGGCGATCTCGGCGTCGGTGTCCGGGATCCCGGCCGGGCGGCCGGCCACGCCCGAAGGCGCCGAGGCGTTCGCGCTGCTGCACAAACACGTTGCCTCGGGCATCGCGTCGTCGGACTCGCTGGTGGCCGAGGCGGCCCGGGCCGGACTCGGGATCGACGACGTGGTGGCGAACGCGGCCGTGCTGATGTTCGGCGGGATCGAGACGACCGAGGGCATGATCACCAACGCCCTCTGGCAGCTGCTGAACCACCGCGACCAGCTCGACCTGGTCCGGGCGGACCCGACCCTGCTGCCGAACGCGCTGGAGGAGTCGCTCCGGCTCGAACCGGCCGCGGCCGTCGTCGATCGGTACGCCACTCGCGAGGCCGTCCTCGGCCCCGTGACGATCAACCGCGGCGACCTCGTCACCGTCTCGCTCGCGGGCGCCGGCCGGGATCCCGAGGTCTTCCCCGACCCAGACCGGTACGACGTCCGCCGCCCGAACGCGCGTCGCCATCTGGCGTTCGCGAGTGGGCCGCACATCTGCCTCGGGATGCACCTGGCCCGGCTCGAAGGGCTCGCGGCCCTGTCGGCGATCCTCGCGTTCCCGGGTCTACGGCTCGACCCCGACTCCCCCGCGCCTCAGGGTCTGGTCTTCCGCAAACCGTCGGCGCTCAAGGTGCACTGGGACGGGTGAGCCGCAGCACCGCCCCGGGGTAGGACGGGACCGGTTCGTCCGGCCGGTCGGCGGCGTCCCTCGCGAACTCGGCGAGGCCGCGCTCGATCTCGTCCTCAGGGAGGTGCTCGAACGTGGACAGCGCCCGATGCCGCAGCCGCTCGTACGCCGCCCGCAGGGTCCGCGGCTCGTCGGCATCGACCCAGACGGGTTCGTCGTCGGGCTCGAGGCCGGCGTTCTTGGCCAGCGCCTTGGTCTCCGCGAGAGTCCGGTACATCCCGGCGTCGACGGCGCGCCCCGACGGGAAGTACGCGTACCAGAACAGGTCCGGCATGACGTCCCGGAACTGGGTCCGCAGCAAGGCGACTCCACCAGGCCTCAGCACCCTGAACACCTCTCGGAGCCCGCGTTGCTGGTCGGGGAAATGGTGGAACGACAGGAACATCACCACGACGTCGCAAGCCTGATCCGGCAACGGAATCGCCTCGGCCGCACCGTCCAGGTAGGTGACCCGGTCATGCGTCGCGTTCGCCTCGGCGGTCCCCCGCATCCGCGCCGACGGCTCGACCCCGTACACCGGCCCGCCGAACGCCTCGGCCAAAGCGGGCGTGAACCGCCCGACTCCGGACCCGAGATCAACCACCCCCAACGGCCGCTGCTTCGGAGCCAGTCCCGCGAATGCGTTCATCCAGCTCCGGACGGTCTCCCCCGAAACCCGCCGCCCCTCGGCATAAACAGAGGACAACCGCCCGTCGTAATCGACCATGCACCCGACCCTAATCCCGGCCGTTCGGGTTGTGTTCCAGCTGGGCGTAGGCGCTGGTCTGCTTGACGATCACGTCGGCCGCGCGCTTGGCCGGCCAGAACTGCAACAGGTACCGATCGACCACCGGTTCGTCCTCGCCCACGACGTCCGCCGCGCGACCGGCATCCAGGTTCGTCCCGCAGTACCGAACCCGGTAGCCCGCCTCCGGCAGCTCGAACCTCACCAGCGGTCCACTGTCCAAGCCGTGCATCCGGATATCCAGCCCGTGCGGCACGAACGAGACCTCGACGATCTCCTCCCACTGCTCGTCGATCGGCGGCTCCTCACCCCAGACCTCGACCCGGAAGCCAACGTCCCCCGTGTGCAGTGCGGTCGCCAGGAACAACCGCCCGGCCTCCGCCGCACCACACAGCTTGTTGACCTGACCCCGCCGCGAAGCGTCGAAGTCGGGCCAGTCCAGGCCGCCGCTCATCAGGTAGATCTGCCCGAACGTAAGGCCGACCCTGCCGTCGAAGATCTCCGTCATTCCCATGGCCGGAGCCTAAGGGCGGCAGAGCCGGTTCGGTCGTCGGTTGCAGCTTCTGACAGGCCTGATCCGCTAGCGGCGCGGCGGGAGGCCGTCGGGGGTGAGGACGACGGTGGCGCCGGAGTCGGCGGCGGTCTGGACCAGGCGGAGGGTTGCCAGGGCCGGGTGGTCGTCGAGGAGCTTGGCGCTGTTGGCCAGGGAGCGGAGGGCGGCCGCTTCGCCCCGGGCGCGTTCGAGGGCCGCCTTGCCGCGCTGGCGTTCGAGGGCGGTCTCGCCCAGCGCCGTCCGCAGTTCGCCGACGAGTACGAGGTCGCGTACGGCAGCGCTCTGCACCGCGATCCCGAGCTCGGCCGCTTCCGCGCGGACGGGGTCGGCCAGCTCGGCGGTCACGGCGTCACGGCCTTCCGCGCGAAGCAGCTCGTCCAGTTCGCGTCGACCGACCGCGTCACGGACCGCGAGCTGGAGGGCCACGTGCAGGAGTTCGGTCGGGTCCTCGGCGCGTTCCACGAACGCGCGCGGATCCGCCACCTGCCAGCGCAGTACCGCGGTCACTCGTACGGGAACACCGTCGGCGGTGAAGATCTCCTGACCCGCGACCGCGAGCTGCCGCAGGCGCGGATCGACGGGCTCACGGCGAACCCGCCAGATCCGGCGAACGGTGTGGCGTCCCGGCTCCAGCTCGCGTTCGAAAGCCCCGTCGCGATACAGCAGGACCCGCTCGTACGCCTGCACGGTGACCTTCGCCATTTCCCCACTCCCCTCGCCCGGATCGTCCTTCTGCTGCCGCGGTGACGGCAGGATCCGTCCCGGTCCGCACCCCGAACCAGCGGCGGAGGTACCGGCTCTGTCCGAGCAGCCAGGCCCGCAGAGCCGTGGTTCGGGACCGCGTGCCGACCGGGACGGACATGGTGCCCTTTGTCCGTCGCAGAACGGCTGATGCACCGCGCCGGGTACGACGCGCAGGACGGTCCCGGCGAACGCCGATGCCGCTGCTGATCCGGCCGTGCGTGCACCAGTGTGCGGCCGCGAACTTGCCGCCTGCAACCGAATTCCCGCCAATTAGTTGCTTGCGGCATCTAGTGGGGTCAGGCGAGGAAGACGTCGTAGCCGAGCCGGAGGATCAGGGCGGACACGACGACGAGGAAGATGATCCGGACGAACCGGCTGCCGCGGGCGACCGCGGTCCGGGCGCCGAGCAGGCCGCCGAGCATGTTGGCCAGACCCATCGTCACCCCGAGCGCCCACAACGGCGCCCCGTGCGCGGCGAACACCAGGATCGCGCCGACGTTGGTGGCCACGTTCGCGATCTTCGCCTTCGCGCTCGCCTGCAGGAAGTTGTAGCCGAGCAACCCGACCAGCGCGAAGATCAGGAACGACCCCGTCCCCGGCCCCACCGCGCCGTCGTAGAAGCCGATCAGGATACCGACGGCGCCGGCCGCGACGTAGTGGTTCCGCCCATCGAAGCGGAGCGCGGTGCGGGCCCCGAGCGACGGCTTCATCGCGGTGTAGATCGCGACCACGACGAGCAGGACCAGCACGATCGGCTTGAACCACGTCATCGGGATCTTCGTCGCCACCAACGCGCCCGCGGCCGCCCCGAGCCCGGCCAGGATCGCTAGCGGCAGCACGGTCCGCCGGTCCGGCCGCACCTTGACGCCGAACGTCACCGCGCTCGTCGACGTACCGAACAACGAGGAGATCTTGTTCGTGGACAGGATCTGGGCCGGTGACGCGGACGGCAGACCGAGCAGCATCGCGGGGAGCTGGATGAGGCCACCGCCACCGACGACGGCGTCGATCCAGCCGGCCGAGAAGGCCGCGATCACGAGGAAGACGAGGGTCCAGAGCGACACGTCAGGCACAGCGGCACCGCGGGCAGAAAGTACTCACAAACCCATGATCAGGTAATGACCTTGTACAGCAAAACCATTACCGCGGCCCAGGTGACGGACCGCACATCGCCGTCATCGGTGGGCTTGGTGGTCCCGGCGCCCGACCGGAGACAAATCGGCGCCGCGATGGAACAGTGAGGCAATGGGAGCCTCGATCCTGCCACCCGAGGGTGAGCACCTCGCGACCGGCTGGGAAGCCGATCTGCCGGCCGACGACTCGCTCGTCCGCCAAGCCGTTCTCGCCCACGCCTCCTGGGCCACCGACGCGGCCCGCCGGACCGGCAACCCGTGGTACGACGGCGAGACGTGGGCAGCCGGATTCCTCGGCGACCGCGGCGCCCTGACGAACTGGGTGGTGCTGAAGCAACCGGTCGACCCCGGCGAGGTGATCGCCGCCGTGGATCGCGAGTTCCCGCGCGATGCGCCGTACCTCTTCGTCAGCGCCTGGCCCACCGGCAACCTCAAACACCTCGGCCTCGGTCTCGCCGGCCATCCCCCGCTGATGGTCCGCTTCCCGTCCACGACCACAACGCCGCCGACCACCGACCTGGAGATCCGCCCGGCCACCGACCTCGACATCCTGGCCGACGCCGAACGCGTGCTGATCGAGGGCTACCCGCTGCCCGAACTGCAGCCGTACCAACCGGGCTCGCTCTACGACCCGACGTTCCTCGAAGGCCCGAGCACGGTCTGGGTCGGCTACGACGGCAAGGTCCCGCTCGCCACCTCGGTCGCCCACCACGCATTTGGCCTGACCGTCGTCGAGAACGTCGCCGTCCTCCCCCAAGCCCGCGGCCGAGGCGCCGGTGCCGCCGTCACCTGGGCAGCCACCACCCAGTACGCCGACAGCCCGGCTGCCCTCATCGCCAGCGACGACGGCCAACCGGTGTACCAACGCCTCGACTATCTCCGCCTCGAACGCTGGACCGTCTGGGTCCGCCCCTGACGCGCTGGGTCAGGCTCCCGGCTTGGTCGCCTTGATCACGTAGATCGCCGGCACGCCAGTACTCCGAGCAAGCTCGGTCCTCACTCTTGCCGTGAGGATCTCAGCGCGGTCGACTGGCAGGTTGTTGAGCGGATAGCGCGTTGCAACACGCCATCCGCGCAACAAACCGCTATGGACCACAGAACCCGCCAAGGATCAGCGATCCGCGGACTGGAGCTTGCTGGCAGGTTGCCGGATGGATGACGGGTTGTTGAGTGGATGGCATGTTGTAACTCGCTAGTCGTGCAACAACGCGGTAGTGGGCGCAAAAGCCTCGCGGTCGCAGAACGGCAGCAGCCCCGCCCCCTTCGGGAGGGCGGGGCTGCTGAGCGACTGATCAGGCGCGGACTGCTGCGACCAACTGGTCGACGATGTCCGCGACCGGGACGTCCTCGCGGGTGCCGGTGCGGCGGTCCTTGAGCTCGATGGTGCCTTCGGCGAGGCCCTTGCCGACGATGGCGATGGTGGGGACGCCGAGGAGCTCGGCGTCCTTGAACTTCACGCCCGGCGAGACCTTCTCCCGGTCGTCGTACAGGACCGTCAGACCACGCGACTCCAGCTCCCCGGCCAGCTCGGCGGCCTTCTCGAAGACGGCCGCGTCCTTGCCGGTGGCAACCAGGTGGACGTCGGCCGGGGCGATCTCGCGGGGCCAGATCAGGCCGAGCTCGTCGTGGTTGCCTTCGGCGATGGCGGCCACCGCGCGGGTGACGCCGACACCGTACGAGCCCATGGTGACCGTGACGAGCTTGCCGTTCTGGTCCAGGACCTTGAGGTCGAGGGCTTCGGCGTACTTCCTGCCCAGCTGGAAGATGTGGCCCATCTCGATCCCACGCGCGGTGGCGAGCGCGCCGGAGCCGTCGGGAGCCGGGTCACCGTCCCGGACCTCGGCCGCCTGGATCGTGCCGTCGGCGGTGAAGTCGCGGCCGTACACCAGGTCGACGACGTGGAAGCCGGACTTGTCCGCGCCGGTCACCCAGGCCGAGCCCTCGGCGATCCGGGGGTCGAGCAGGTACCGGATCCCGGAGGTGTTCTCCTTGCCGAGCACGCCCGGGCCGATGTACCCCTTCGCCAGCGTGGGGTGCTTCGCGAAGTCGGCGTCCTCGAACGCGACCACCTCGGCCGGCTCGACCTGCGCGCCGAGCCGCTTCTCGTCGATCGCCCGGTCGCCGGGGATGCCGATCGCCAGCGGCTCGCGGCTCCCGTCGGGGTGCACCAGGGTGACGAGCACGTTCTTCAGCGTGTCGGCGGCCGTCCACTCGCGGCCGTCGGTGCGGGCGTGCTTCGCGTTCAGCGCGTCCACCAGGGTGTCGATGGTGGGCGTGTCCGGGGTGTCGACCACCTCGGCGGCCGGCACCGCGGCGGCGTCGACCTGCTCCGCCTGCGGGACGACGACGGCCTCGACGTTCGCCGCGTACCCACCGGGTGAGCGGACGAACGTGTCCTCACCGTTCTTCGCGATCGCCAGGAACTCCTCCGACCGCGAACCACCCATCGCGCCGGACATCGCCTTGACGATCACGTAGTCGAAGCCGAGCCGGTCGAAGATCCGGATGTAGGCCTTGCGGTGCAGCTCGTAGGAGTTCTCCAGCCCCGCGTCGTCGATGTCGAACGAGTACGAGTCCTTCATCACGAACTCGCGCCCGCGCAGCACGCCGGCCCGCGGCCGCGCCTCGTCGCGGTACTTGTTCTGGATCTGGTAGATCGACAGCGGCAGGTCCTTGTACGACGAGTACAGATCCTTCACCACCAGGGTGAACATCTCCTCGTGGGTGGGACCGAGCAGCATGTCGGCGCCCTTGCGGTCCTTCAGCCGGAACAGGTTCGGCCCGTACTCGGTCCAGCGGTTGGTCGCCTCGTAGGGCTCCCGGGGCAGCAGCGCCGGGAACACCAGCTCCTGCGCGCCGATCGCGTCCATCTCCTCGCGGACGATCTTCTCCACGTTGCGCAGCACCCGCAGCCCCAGCGGCAGCCAGGTGTAGATCCCCGGCGCGGTCCGGCGGATGTAGCCGGCGCGGACGAGCAACTTGTGGCTCGGGACCTCCGCGTCCGCCGGGTCCTCGCGAAGGGTGCGGAGGAACAGCGACGACATACGCAGAATCACGGGAATCTCCAAGGCGGAACCAGTAGGAAGAAAACAACGGACGCCCAAGAGGATATCCGCCCCGGGCGTGTACTCTCACCACTTTTCCACAGCCCCACCCCGGCCGGCTCAGCGGGGCGGCGGCCCGGCTTTCATTGCTCCCGGGCCGCTTTCAGTGCCGCCCGGATCAACGGAACCTGCAACGGCAGCCGGGCGAACGCGACCGCCTTCGCCGCCGGCGAGCCTTTTCTGTTCAGATCAAGGGCCATCTGGACATTCGCGGGAAACACGGCGACCAGCAACCCGGCACTGGCCACTCCCGCCGCTCGCCGGGTCCGAGGGTGCAACAAGCCGGCCGCACACGCCAGCTCCACCGCCCCCGACGCGTACACGAGCTCCTTCTTCCGCGGCAGGGCGTGCGGCACGATCCGCTCGAACGGCCGCGGCTTCGCGAAGTGCAGCACCCCCAGGACAGCGAACAGCGCGGCCAATCCCGTCGTACTCCTGCTCCGGCTCATACGAGCACCTTATTACCTGCGGGTAGGAAGTTCCCCGTACGGCGCGGCCGCCGCCTGCGCCGCGTACACGAACGCGTCCTTGTTCTTCGGCCAGAAGGTCGAGTCCAGGCACGCGTACGCCGGGAAGAAGCCGGCGCAGGACCCCGAGTCCGGCCCCACCTCGAACGTGTACGACGGGACCCCGCGAGTGCCGTACAGCCAGTCGTCGGTCGCCCCGGGCGCGAAGTACCCGACCCCGCCGTCGCCTGTGCTCACCGGATACTCGGTGAAGTCACCCATCTTCTTGCCCAGAGCAACCAGTTTCGCCTGGTCCGGCGCGGGCGTGTTCGTGTACCCGTAGGGCGCGAGGATGTCGTTCCCGAAACTGTGCAACGTGAGGAAGACGCCCGTGGTCCCCGGCAGGGCCGGCGAGGAGACGTCGCCCTTGGTGTCGCGGAAGATCTTGTCCAGCAGCCCCTGGATCGCGAGCGTCTCCGGCTCCGACTCCGCCCGGGCGCCCGGGTACGTCTCGTCGCACGGACCGCCCTGGTCGGCGTCCCACTGGAAGCCCGAGTTCCGGTTCAGGTCCACGCCGGCGGTGCTCGCCGGGCAAGCACCCGCGGTGTCGTTCACGTTCTTGCGCTGCATCACCGGCCGTGACGGCGACGAGGCGACCACGTCCACGCCGTCCGGGTTCGCCATCGGGACGACCCAGAGCTCGCGGGTGTCGAGCAACGCGGTGAGCTCCGGGTCCTTGCCGTACGACGAGGTGAGCAGGTCGATCCAGCGGTACGCGAGTTCCCCGGTGACCAGTTCGCGGGCGTGGATCTGCGCGTGCAGGACGAACTTCGGCTTCTTGCCGGTGCTGTCCAACGCGCAGCCGCCGGCCACGAGCTTGCTGATGCAGAGCGCCTGGATGTCGTGACCACCCTGGCCCTTCGCCTTCTTCCACGAGTCGCCGATGTCGTACAGCCGGACCAGCTCGGGATGCGCCGCCGCCACCTCCGCGTTGTGCTGCTCGTGACCGACCGCGGTGTGATAGCCGCCGTAGTACGTCGTACCGTCAGCCGCGGCGTCGCGGAGGACGGGTTGGTAGACGGCGCCGATCTTGCCGAGGACCACACCGCGATCCCGTAAGCCGCGGACCTCGTCGGGGGTCGCGACCAGGACCGGGCGGGACGAGTGGGCGTGGCTGATGTCGTAGCCCTCGTTCAGCAAGGTGGCGACCGACAGGCCGTCCGGAAGGCGCAGGGAGTAGTACGCCGGTTCGGCGGCGGCGGTTGCGGGCTGAAGAAGAACGGCGCAGAGCAAGGTCAGGCAGGCCAGGACAGCAGCGATCCGACGCATCAGAGATCCTTCCGCGGGGCGGGGCGGGGCGGCGCTGCGGTTCAGCCAACCTCACCAGCGGTCGGCACACCATCACGGTGAGCGCTCAGCCTCAGAACAGGATCGTCGCGAACGTCTCCACGGTCCGGAAGCCGACCCGCTCGTATGCCCTGCGCGCGGGTGTGTTGAACGCGTTCACGTACAACGTGACGACCGGCGCGATCTGGCGCGCCAGCTCGACCACCGCGGCCATCCCGGGTGCCGCCAGCCCTTCGCCCCGGCGCTCGGGATCGACCCAGACCCCCTGGATCTGGCACACCCCGGTCCCCACCGAACCGACCTCGGCCTTGAACACGACCTTGCCGTCCTCGATCCGCGCGAACGCCCGGCCGGCCCGGATCAGCTCGGCCACCCGGGACCGGTAGAACGTGCCGTCCGGCCCGGTCTGCGGGGGGACGCCGACCTCCTCGGTGTACATCGCGACGCAGGCCGGGTAGAGGACCGACAGCTCGACCGGCTCGACCGCGCGGACCAGCGGATCCGGGGCGATCGCCGGCGAGCCTTCGATCACCATGAACGGCTGCTCGTCACGGATCTCGCGGGCCGGGCCCCAGTGCGGCTCGAGCGCGGTCCACAGCTGGTCGACCGCGCGGGCCGGACCGAGGATCTGGAAGCAGTTCCGGCCACGGCGCAGGGCGTACCCGGCGAAGGCGCGCAACGCGGCCTCCCCCGCGCCGACCGGGACCATGTTGCCGCCGGCGTGGCAGAGCGCCTCGATCTCGCCCTGCGCCACGTAGCCCCACACCTCGGCGCCGCGGCGTGGATCGAGCCCGGACGCCTGCACCAGGCTGTCCACGAACACGTTCACGACCGGATCGCGGGCGATGACGGCCCTCGCTGCTGGCAGGTCGCGAGGACCCAGTACCCGTACGCCCACGGGCAGAACCTAGCCGATTCCGCCAGGTCAGGCCTGCAGCGGGTCGGGCGCGGCCGCGAGTCGGCGCAGCGGCGAGGTCCACGCGACCAGTACCGCGCCGAAGCCGGCCACACCGAGGACGACCATCGCGGCCCGGACCCCGAGGTGACCGCCGAGCACGCCGCCGACGATCGCGCCGAGGGTCCAGCCGACGCCCCAGGACAGCATCCGGCCGGCTGTGTTCACCCGGCCGAGCAGGTGCTCCGGCGTCACCTGCTGGCGGTACGTGATCGAGTTGACGATCACCAACATGTACGCCGAACCCCAGGTGAGCAAGGCGATCGCGGCCAGCGGCCAGGTCGGGACGAGCGCGGTGACGATCCCGAGCACCGCGGACACCGGCAACGCGAACAACGTGATCGCGGCCGGCCGCACCCGCCGGAGCAACCGCGGCAGACCGACCGCGGCCGCCATTCCCCCGATCCCCCAGGCACCGAAGACCAGGCCGAACCGCAGTCCCGAGGTGCCGATGTGCAGCACGCGGTCGCACCACACCACCATCAACGCGACGAACCCGCCGCCCGCGAACGACTGCAGGGCGCCCACGATCGTCATCGTCCGGACCCCGGGATGCCGGACGAGGAAACGGATCCCCTCACCGATGTCGGCGAACAGCACCCGCGGCCGCAACGGCGGGCGGCCCTCGCGGACCTGCGACATGGACCGAATGATCCCCCGGACCGCGGCCGCCGACGCGACGAAGCTGAGCGCGTCCAACGCGAGCAACGTGGCCGGGCTGAGAACGGCGAGCACCAACCCGGCCAGCGGCGGGACCATCAACTCGATCAGGCTCGACGCCGTCCAGACCGCCGCGTTCGCCTGCGCGACCCGCTCGCGGCCGACCAGTACCGGCAGGGCGCCGAAGTTGGCCCCGTCGAAGAACGTGTAGATCGACTGGACGAGGCACCCGACCACCAGGACGTGCGCGACGGTGAGAACGCCGAGCCAGTGCGCGAGCGGGATCGACCCGATCACGACCGCGTTGACCAGGTCGGCCGAGATCATCACGCGCCGCCGGTTCCACCGGTCCGACAACGCTCCCGCGAACAGCCCGGCGAGCAGGTACGGCGCGGCCTCCAGCGCACTCACCAACGCGGTGAGGAACGGCGACCCGCTCAGCCGGTAGACGAGGACCGGTAACGCGATCGCGGTGACCATCGACCCGGTGATCGAGAAGGCACGGGCCAGCCAGTACCGGCGGAAGTCTGCGTCGTCGCGAAGGCGTTCAGGCACACCGGCGATCATCGGGCGTCAGGTGCGGTCGAGGTCAAGACCCATCCAGCACTGATGGTCGCCGAGTTCACGGGCCGGGGTCCGCTCGGGCTCACGGAATCCGTGCCGCCGGTAGAACCCGATCGCCTTCTCGTTGCCCACCAGGACGTTGAGCAGCAACTGGTCCGTCCCCGCGGGTAACGCCTCGATCGCGCCGTCGAGCAACGCCTTGCCGACACCGCCGGCCTGGTACCCGGGCAGGACGTACAGCTTCCACATCACCCAGAAGCCGTCCTCCTGACCGAGCCCGGCCATGCCGACGAGCTCGGTACTTCCGGTGTCCACCGCGACCAGGGTGATGCCGTTCCGGATTCCCCACTCGATCGCACCGGCGGACCAGTAGCGAGCGAGCCCGTCCTCGATGAACTCGGGGGTCGCCAGCTCGGCGTACGCGACCGGCCAGGTCCGGTGGCCGATCGCGCGGACGCCTTCGACATCGTCGAGCGTGGCCGGGCGGACGGTGATCATCCGTGCACCCGGATCGGCTGACCGTCGGGATCGATGATGGCGATCCTGGTCCCGGACAGCTCGGCCGAGTAGCCGGCGGCCGTGAGCCGATCGAGCATCTCGGTCAGCGGCTCGGTCGTCCGCAGGTCGAGGCGGACCGCGAACTCGCCGTCGGCCGGGCCGAAGGTGACTGGCTGCCGGCAGCCGACCAGGTCCAGGAAGCGCAGCCAGTCGGCCTGGTTCGCCCCGGACAACTGGGGCGCGACCGTCAGGCGGAGATCGGGCTCGCTCTCGTGCAGCTTGTAGCCGTAGAGGTCCTCGGACCGTTCGTCCACCCAGAACACCGTGCCGCCTGGTCCGCCGACCGACAGCACCCGTCCGTACGCTTCGTCCCAGGTGGTCGCGTCCTCGTAGCCGGCCTCGATCAGCCGGTCCTTCAGCTCGTCGATGTCGTCGGACTCGAAGGTCAGCCGGGTGTCCCCCGGCTGCCCGCCCGTCGAGGACGTCTGGGAGGAATGCAGCGCGACCATGCCGCTGCCCGCCACCAGGTCCACCCAGCCACGGTCCTCGCCGTCGACCCGCGCCTGCAGGCCGAGCGTCTCGAGAAACGCGCGCATCGCCTTCACGTCGGCCGTGAACCGCAACGGCCGGATCACCACGTCGTTCATCCTCGGGCCTCCCCGTGCTTGGTCAGGTACTGGGCCAGCGCCTCCTCGACCAGGGCGGACAAGCTCGTGCCCTCGTCGATCGCCTTGTGCTTGACCCGGCGGATCAGGTCAGGCGGCAGGTAGACGTTGAACTGCGCCTTCTTGGCAGGTTCGTCGGTCATGGTTAGGATGCTAGCATTCTAGATAGCTACCAGGTCAACCAGCGAGCACCGGGAGTCGTCGTGGCACTGAACTTCAACCACCTGAGCCTGATCACGGACACGAACGAGGAGAACCAGGAGATCGCCGATTTCTTCGCCGGCGTGCTCGGCCTGACCGTCCGCGGCAACGCCGGTGAGGGGTACGCGGAGGTCGACGCGGGCGAGATCGTCGTCTCACTGCACCGCGGCGGCCTGATCGACGACATCGCGCCGCACGGTGGGACGTTGCTGCAGTTCGCCTCCGACGACGTCAAGGCCGACATCGAGCAGATCCGTGCCCGCGGCGGCCGGATCGTGCTGGAGCCGATGGAGACCGACTGGGGCACCACCTCTGCCTACGTCGCCGGACCCCACGGCGTCCTGGTGGAGCTCTGCAAGTTCCACACGACCTAGTGCCCCGTGTTGGAAGTTTCTTGAGTGATTGCGGTGGTCAGGTGCGTGCATCGCGGTGCCGGACGAGCGTCCTCGATGCGGTGCCATCGTGGATGATCGGCCGGTGCCGCGAGGTGCGTGCCTGGGCGCCGCAAGCGCCAAGCAACTTCCAACCCGGGGCACTAGTGCCGACTGCGGTAGTTGCCGACCTTGTGGCGGTTGCCGCAGCGTTGCATGGAACACCAGCGCCGGTTGCCGGGTCGCGAGGTGTCGTGGAAGAGCAGGTAGCAGTTGTCGCCCTCGCACATCCGGACCCGCTTGCCGCTGTCGGTCCCGATCAGGTCGATCAGCTCGCGAGCTGCCAGGGACAACACCTGCGCCCCGGTGATCGGCAGCTCCCACACTTTGGTGCCGTCGGCATCCAGCACCGGCCGCGGCACCGGACCGACCGCGGCGTTGACGAGCTCGACGTCGGCCGCCGTCATCGGCCCGACGCCCGGCATCGGCTTGCCCTTGTCGTTGCGCAAGGCAAGCGTCGGCGCGATCCGGAAGAGCGCGTCCCGGAACTTCCGGGCCGCCTCGAGCTCCTCCTCCGTGACGCGCACCTCACCAGTCGCCAGCGGCAGTTCCGCGGCCAGGTGCGAACCGGCCAGCCAGTCGGCCAGGTCGTCCGGGGTATGCCAGAGCTCGTAGCGGTCCCACGGCGGCGGACCGCCGGTGAGCAGCAACTCGAGCGCGAAGCTCCCCGAGTCGAAGGTGTGCCCGACTCCGTCCCGCGAGACCAATCGTCTTGCCCCTGGCGTCATGTAACCACTATATTCGGTGTCGAACACCGGTATAACCAGTTACACGATGAAGGAGTGCGCGATGACTGTCTCCGAGACCCTGCTCGCATTGGAGGAGCGCCTCTGGCAGGCGAACCGGGAGGGCGACGGTCGCTTCTACGCGGAGTACCTGCGCGACGACGCGTACGCGGTGAGCAAGTACGGCCGGATGGACAAGGCCCAGGCGGTCCCGACGATCTCCGCGAACCACAATCCGTACCTCAAGTCGGACCTGACCGAGCAGCGGGTGATCGAGATCGACGCCGACAGCGCGGTCGTGACGTACCGGGTGGATGTCGTGGCGCTTGTCAACGGCAACGAGCTCGAGCTGCCCTCGTACGCGAGCACGGTGTGGAACCGCGTCGACGGTGAGTGGCGGGTCGTGTTCCACCAGCAGACGGCACTCTGATGACACCCGTCGGCCTGACCAAGGACGCCGGCTGGAACATCGGCGTCTCCAAGACCCTCCCGTACTCGGTGCCCGAGCTGTGGGAGTTCGTCACCAGTCCGGCCGGGATCGCGCTGTGGCTCGGCGAAGGGGTCGAGCTCGTGACCGGGGCGGAGTACGAGACCGCGGACGGAACGCGCGGCGAGGTACGGAGTCGGCGTGAGCGGGACCGGGTACGTCTCACGTGGCATCCGGCGGACTGGTCGTACGAGTCGACGGTCCAGGTCGCAGTGGTGGCGGCCGGGGCGAAGTCGGTGCTGCGGTTCCACCAGGAGCGGCTGATGAGCTCGGACGATCGCGAGCGGCAGCGCGCCCATTGGCAGCAGGTGATGGCCGCGGTCGTCGCCCGACTGGCCGACGACCGCGGCTGATGCTCAGACGTTCGCGAGCAGTGCTTCGTCCAGGTCCTTGAGCAGCCGTGCCTTCGGACGGGCGCCGACCACGGACCAGATCTCCTCCCCGCGGTGGAACACCTTCAGCGTCGGCAACGCCATCACGCGGTACCGTGCCGACACCGCCGGGTTCTCGTCGGAGTTCAGTTTCACCACGGTGAGGCGGCCGGCCAGCTCGTCGCCGATCTCCTCCAGCACCCGGACGATCTGGTGACACGGCGGGCACCACTCGGCCCAGAAGTCCACCAGCACCGGTCCGTCCGCCCGCAGTACCGCCTGGTCGAAGGTGCTCTCGTCGACCACCTGCAGCTTCGTCATCTCGCTCCCGTTCTCCAGCTCTCGGCATCGGTGAGGAGATCGGTCAGCTTGGCCCGCAGCTCGGTCAGCTCCGAGATCCTGCGGTCCACGTCGGCGATCCGGGTCCGGTACGCCGTCAACGACGCCGGGCACACGTCGGCCCGCTCGTTGCCGGCCCGCAGGCACTCGATGAAGGGATACGTCTGCTCCGCGGTCAACCCGAGGCTCAGCAACGCCTTCACCTCCCGGACCACGACCACGTCCTGCTCGGTGTAGGTCCGGTACCCGTTCGGCTGCCGCTCCGGCCGGAGCAGCCCCTGCGCCTCGTAGTACCGCACCGCCTTGACCGTCACACCGGCCTGCGCCGCCAGGTCGCTGATGTGCATCCCGCCTCCTCACCACCGACGCTAAACCCTGCCCCTGAGGTCAAGGTCAAGCCAGCATAGTCAGGCGAGTTGCTCCTGCACCCAGGCGCCCAGGACGCGGGCACTGGCGTCCACCATCGCGGGCCAGTCGACCGAAGCCTCGTCGGCCGAATCCGAGACATGCTTCACCACGCGCACCGGTACGCCGAACTCCTGGCACGCGAACACGACGGCGTACGCCTCCATGTCCACCAGTTGCGCGCGCTCCGCCAACCGCGCCCGGGTCGCCGTATCCGTGACGAAGACGTCCCCGGTAGCCAGCACGGTCCCGTCCCCGCCCTCGACACTCAACGTCTCCCGGGGATCGATCCCGAGTGCCCGGATCGCCTCGGCGTTCACGTCGTGGTTGATCACGGTGCTCGGCAGGAACAACCCGCTCAGCCCGTCGTGCAACGCACCGGTGGTCCCGACGTTGAGCACGACGAGGTCGGTGATGTCCATCCCACTCAACGCCCTCGCCGTGGCCACAGCGGCCGCGGTCTTCCCGATCCCGGTCACCACCACCGGAACTCCCTCGGGAACATACCGAGCCTCACCAGCAACAGCACTGACCACCAAGAACCGACTCACCACCGAAGGCTACCGGCGACAACCATCCCTCAGAGCGACCCCTTGGCAGCAACCCACTCGACCGGCTGACCGGTGATCTTCGCGATCCGCTCGTAGTCCTCGTCATAGTGCAAAACAGTGATGCCGTTCACCTCGGCAGTCGCCGCGATGATCAGATCAGGCAGCCGGAAGTGGCGGTGCTGACTTTTCCTCGCCAACTCGCGATGTACCTCCAGTGCACGGTCGAGCGCTGCTGTCGTCACGTCCGCCCATCGCTGGTTGTGCAGCGACGTCCACAGGCGCTCGTAGGAGGTTGGATCGGGCGCATTGTTGAGGCACTCCAGCAGCGCCATCTGACACAGGGCCAGCCGCCCTTCGATGAGCAGCGAGTCGAACCGCTGTCGAACTACCTCGTGCCGCGCTCGCAGGACGAAGACCGACGTGTCGGCCAAGTAGGCGGCGCCGGCCATCATGCGGAGCGCGCCTGCCGGGCGTCTTCGGCGAGCCGACTGAGGTCCCGGCCGCCGCCGTACCCCCAGGCCTCCCCCGACCCTTCGACCTCGAAGTCGGTGTCGTCCAGCGCGGCGATGAGTTCCTTTGCCTGCTTACGAACGGCGAACTCACGGAGGGCGGCATTGATCGTCGCCACCTTGCTGTCGGTCCCCAGCACCTCACGGGCCGCCGCCAGCCACTCGTCGTTCACGTCCACCGAGATGCGCGTCATGCACGCAAGCATACACCAGAAGCTGGCAACAGAGAGCACCACGATATTCCGAATGGCGGCACCAGAGGTCGGCTCTGGTGCGCACCAAGCGGATCAGCTGACGGTGACGGTGGGTTCGCCGGATTCGGTGGATTCGCCCATTTCCTCGGCGATGCGAAGGGCTTCCTCGATCAGGGTCTCGACGATCTTGGACTCGGGCACGGTCTTGATCACCTCGCCCTTGACGAAGATCTGGCCCTTGCCGTTGCCGGACGCAACACCGAGGTCGGCTTCCCGCGCCTCGCCCGGGCCGTTGACGACGCAGCCCATCACGGCGACGCGGAGCGGTACCTCCATGCCCTCGAGGCCGGCGGTGACCTGCTCGGCGAGGGTGTAGACGTCCACCTGCGCGCGGCCGCAGGACGGGCAGGAGACGATCTCCAGCTTGCGCTCGCGCAGGTTCAGCGACTGCAGGATCTGCAGGCCGACCTTGACCTCCTCGACCGGCGGCGCGGACAGCGAGACGCGGATGGTGTCGCCGATGCCCTTCGAGAGCAGGGCGCCGAACGCGACCGACGACTTGATCGTGCCCTGGAACGCGGGCCCGGCCTCGGTGACGCCGAGGTGCAGCGGCCAGTCGCCCCGCTCGGACAGTTGCTCGTACGCCTGCACCATCACGACCGGGTCGTTGTGCTTGACCGAGATCTTGAAGTCGTGGAAGTCGTGCTCCTCGAACAGCGACGCCTCCCAGACCGCGGACTCGACCAGCGCCTCGGGCGTGGCCTTGCCGTACTTCTGCAGCAGCCGCGGGTCGAGCGAACCGGCGTTCACGCCGATCCGGATCGAGGTGCCGTGGTCCTTCGCGGCGGCCGCGATCTCCTTCACCTGGTCGTCGAACTTGCGGATGTTGCCCGGGTTCACCCGGACCGCCGCGCAGCCCGCCTCGATCGCGGCGAACACGTACTTCGGCTGGAAGTGGATGTCCGCGATCACTGGGATCTGCGAGTGCTTCGCGATCTCCGGCAGCGCGTCCGCGTCGTCCTGCGACGGGCAGGCGACCCGGACGATGTCGCAGCCGGCCGCGGTGAGCTCCGCGATCTGCTGCAGCGTGGTGTTGACGTCCGCGGTCAGCGTGGTCGTCATCGACTGCACGGACACCGGCGAGTCACCGCCGACCAGCACCTTGCCCACCTTGATCTGGCGGGTCTTGCGGCGCGGGGCGAGGGTCGGCGGAGGCAGCGCGGGCATGCCCAGGTTGATGCTCATTTGTCCTTTAACCGTTGAGGTGGAGTTATCCGTTGAAGAGCCGGATCGGGTTGACGATGTCGGCGATGACGAGCAGCACACCCATCACCACGATGACGCTGGCCGCCACGTAAGCGATCGGTAGCAGCTTGGCGACGTCGACGTAGCCCGGGTCGGGCCGACCGAGCAGCTTGGCGAAGCCCCGCTTGATGCCCTCCCAGATCGCGCCGACCATGTGGCCGCCGTCCAGCGGCAGCAGCGGGATGAAGTTGAACAGGGCGAGGAAGAGGTTCAGCGAGGCGAGCAGCGAGACCAGGAACGCGATCCGCTCACCGCCGGTCAGCTGGTTGTTGGACGCGACCTCACCGGCGACCCGGCTGGCGCCGACGACACTCATCGGGCTGTCCGCGTCGCGCTCGCCGCCGACGATCGACTTGGCCACGCCGACCAGCTTCTCCGGGAAGCGGCCGAGGGCCTGGACGGTGGCCACGGTCAGCTCGCCCATCTTGTCGACCACGAAGCCGAAGTCCTGCCGGACCACCTTCTGCTCGGGCGAGACGCCGAGGAAGCCGACCGAGACGTACTTGTCCGACCCGGCCTTCTCCTGGACCTGGTTGACGATCGTCTTGGTCTCCAGCGTGGTCTGGGCGCCGTTGCGCTCGACGACGATGGTGGCGGACTTGTCGGTGTTGGCCCGGATCAGCGGGGTGAGCTGGTCCCAGCTGTCGATCGTGGTGCCGTTGAAGGAGACGATCCGGTCCCCCACCTGGAACCCGGCCTGCTTGGCCGGCGACACCTGGTCCCCGTCCTGGCACTTGCGGTCGGTACTGGCCTGCGACGCCGGGATCACGCAGTCGGTGACGGTGGCGACCGTGTTCTGCGCCACGTTCGCGCCGTAGAACATGAACAGCCCGCCGAACAGCACGAACGCGATCAGCACGTTCACCAGCGGCCCCGAGGCCATCACGATGAGCTTCTTCCACCACACCTTCTGGTAGAACAGCCGGCCGTTGTCCGCCGGGTCGATCGTCTCGTACTCCGCGGAGCGCGCGTTCTCGACCATCGACTGGATCGGGCCGGTGTTGGCCTTGCGGACCTTGCTCGGGTCCTGGCCCTTCGCCGGCGGCATCATCCCGATGATCCGGACGAACCCGCCGGCCGGGATGAGCTTGATCCCGTACTCGGTCTCGCCGCGCTTGGTGGACCAGATCGTCCGGCCGAAACCGACGAAGAACTGGGTCACCTTCATCCCGAAGGCCTTCGCGGGCAGCATGTGCCCGAGCTCGTGCAGGCCGACGGAGACGAGGATGCCGACGACGAACAGCACCACGCCGATGAATGTGAGCAGTGCGGTCATGCCTGTGTGGTCTCCTGTACGCCGGTCAGTTCACGCGCCCGCTCGCGGGCCCAGCTGTCCGCGGCGAGCACGTCGTCGATGGACAGTTCCTCGTACGAGGGTACGTCGTGGTCGGTCACCACCCGGGCCACCGTGTCGACGATTCCCAGGAACGGCAGCCGGCCGTCCCGGAACGCCTGCACGCAGACCTCGTTCGCGGCGTTGAAAACCGCCGGCGCCGTCCCGCCCCGCGTCCCCGCCTCGCGGGCCAGCTGGACCGACGGGAAGGCCTCGTTGTCGAGCGGCAGGAACTCCCAGCGGCTCGCCTCGGCCCAGTTCCACGGCGGCGACGCGTCCGGTATCCGTTCGGGCCAGCTCAGCCCGAGCGCGATCGGCAGCGTCATCGTCGGCGGTGACACCTGGGCCAGGGTGGAGCCGTCGAAGAACTCGACCATCGAGTGCACCGCCTGCTGCGGGTGCACCACCACGTCCACCCGGTCCATCGGGATCCCGAAGAGCAGGTGCGCCTCGATCAGCTCGAGCCCCTTGTTGACCAGGGTGGCCGAGTTGATCGTGACCACCGGGCCCATCGCGAAGTTCGGATGCGCGAGCGCCTGCTCGACGGTGACGTCGGCCAGGTCCTCGCGCGGCCGGCCGAGGAACGGGCCGCCGCTCGCGGTGAGCAGCAGCTTGCGGACCTCGTCGGCCGAACCGCCGCGCAGGCACTGGGCGATCGCGCTGTGCTCGGAGTCGACCGGCACGATCTGGCCCGGCTTGACCCGCCGGGTGACCAGCGGGCCGCCGATGACGAGGGACTCCTTGTTGGCCAGCGCGAGGATGTTGCCCGCGTCCAGCGCGGCCAGCGTCGGCCGCAGCCCGACCGAGCCCGTGATCCCGTTCAGGACCACGTCACACTGCGTGGCCGCGAGCTCGCTGGACGCGTCCGGGCCGGTGAGGATCTTCGGGATCCGGAACTCGCCCTGCGCGTACCCCTTGCGCTGCGCCTCGGCGTAGAACGCGAGCTGCAGGTCCTGGGCCACGGTCGCCTTCGACACCGCGACCGCCTCGACCTCGAACTCGAGCGCCTGCCGCGCCAGCAGCTCCACGTTGCCGCCGCCGGCCGAGAGCGCGAGCACCCGGAACAGGTCGCGGTTCCGGCCGATCAGCTCCAGAGCCTGGGTGCCGATGGAGCCGGTCGAGCCGAGGATGACGACGGTACGCGGATTCACGCGGCCATTGTCCCAGGTGGACGGCCCGGCCGAGTACCAGGTGTTACCCCGGGTACACGAGTCGCGGCCCTGTGGTCCGGCGTACCCGGTGGGCGGCTAGCTTGTGCCCATGACGACGACGGTGCTGATCATCGAGAACGATCCGGGCAGCGGGCCGGGCCGCCTGCTCGACTGGATCACGGCGCGCGGCCTCACGCCGGTCGTCGTTCGCGCGCACGCCGGCGAACCGGTGCCCGCAGATCCCGACGGACATGCTGCCCTGATCCTGCTCGGTGGCGGGATGCTGCCGGACGCCGATACCGACTCGCCCTGGTTGCCGGCCGAGCGCGAGCTGCTGCGGACCACGGTCGAGGGCGACCAGGTACCGGTGCTCGGGATCTGCCTGGGCGCGCAGTTGCTGGCGCACACGTTCGGCGGTGAGGTGCTCGGCAAGCACGGGCTCCCGGAGAAGGGGGTCACCGAGCTGACGCTGCTGCCTGACGCGCAGGCGGACCCGCTGCTCGCCGGTCTGCCGTCGACGGTCCCGGCGATCGAGAGCCACCAGGACCAGATCACCCGGCTGCCGGACGAGGCCGTCCTGCTGATGTCCAGCGAGCGCTGTCCGCACCAGATGCTGCGGATCGGTCGGGGCTGGGGGGTGCAGTTCCATCCGGAGGTCGCCGCCGAGCGGGTCCGCACCTGGAAGCCGGACACCTTGCGTGCCTGGGGCTTCGATCCGGACGACGTCGTCGCCGAGGCCGACCGCCGCGCGGACGAGCTGGAGCAGACCTGGTCGGCGGTGTTCGGCCGGTTCCTGGACATCGCCTTGCTGCCGCCTGGCCGGGGACGTCCTGGATGGACGGGCACCGGCGCTACCGTTGACGCATGAGTCTGGAACAGCCGCCGCCCGGCCACCGGGCCTCCGACAACGACCGTGAACGAGCCGCCGCGGTGGTCCAGGAAGCGCACAGCGACGGCCGGCTGGACTTCGAGGAGCTGGACGAGCGGCTCTCCCAGATCTACTCCGCCAAGACCCAGCTGGAGCTGCGCACCGCGACCGCCGACCTGGTACCGGTCGCGCACGGCAGCGACGCCGCCGAGCTGACCATCCGGGCCAAGCACAGCGCCCAGAACCGCCAGGGGCCGTGGCAGGTGCCCGAGCGCCTGACCGCGATCGCCGAGCACGCCTCGGTCCGGCTGGACTTCACCGATGCCGTCGTGCGGTGGCCGCAGATCCACGTGGACGCGCGGGCCAAGCACAGCTCGGTGGTCCTGATCGTGCCGGAGGGCTGGAGCGTCGACATGGACACGGTCGACGTCGTCCACGGCATGGCCAAGAACAAGGCGACCGCGCCGCGCGCCGGTGGGGTCCGGATCCGGGTCACCGGCCAGGCCAAGCACGGCTCGATCGTCGTCCGGCACCCGCGCAAGCGGTACTGGTGGTGGCCCTGGTACCGCAAGTAGCTGCTCGGCGTCGTCGGTGTGGCCGGCTGTGTGGTTTTCCCCACCGAAGAAGTGTGGTTCTCCCCAGCGTGCCCGTCGGCGGCAGCGGCTAGCGTGAGCACATGACGGGTTCGGTGGATCTGCTCGATGTCGACTCCTTGCTGACCGAGGAGGAGGTTGACGTCCGGGCCGCGGCACGGCGGTTCGCTGACGAGCGATTGCGGCCCTCCTTGCCGGAGTGGTTCGAGAGCGGCTCGATCCCGGCGCGGGAGCTGGCGAAGGAGCTCGGTTCGCTCGGCCTGCTCGGGATGCACCTCACCGGGTACGGCTGCGCCGGGCTCGGGCCGGTGGCGTACGGGCTGGCCTGTCTGGAGATCGAGGCGGCCGACTCGGGGATGCGGTCGCTGGTGTCGGTCCAGGGTTCTCTGGCGATGTACGCACTGTGGAAGTACGGGAGCGAGGAGCAGAAGCAGGAGTGGCTCCCCCGGATGGCGGCCGGCGAGGCGATCGGCTGCTTCGGTCTGACCGAGCCCGACTTCGGGTCCAACCCGGCCGGGATGCGGACGGCCGCACGGCGCGACGGTGACGACTGGATCCTCAACGGCTCGAAGATGTGGATCACGAACGGCTCCGTCGCCGACGTCGCGATCGTCTGGGCCCGGACCGACGACGGGGTGCGCGGCTTCGCCGTTCCGACGGACACGCCGGGGTTCTCGGCACCGGAGGTCACCCGGAAGCTGTCGCTGCGCGCGTCGGTGACGTCCGAGCTGGTGTTGTCCGACGTCCGGTTGCCGGCCTCCGCGATGTTGCCAGGGGCAAAGGGTTTGTCGGGTCCGCTGGGCTGTCTGAACGAGGCCCGGTTCGGCATCATCTTCGGCGCGATGGGCGCGGCCCGGGACTGCCTGGAGACCGCGATCGAGTACGCGGGTGAGCGGCAGGTGTTCGACAAGCCGCTGGCCGCGTACCAGTTGACCCAGGCCAAGCTCGCCGACATGGCCGTCGAGTTGACCAAGGGCACCCTGCTCGCGGTCCACCTCGGCCGGCTGAAGGAGAGGGGCGCGCTGCGGCCCGAGCAGGTCAGCGTCGGCAAGCTCAACAACGTGCGCGAGGCGATCGCGATCGCGCGGGAGTGCCGCACGATCCTGGCCGCCAACGGGATCAGCGGGGAGTACCCGATCATGCGGCACGCCAACAACCTGGAGTCCGTGCTGACGTACGAGGGCACCTCCGAGGTCCACCAACTCGTCATCGGCCAGGCCCTGACCGGCCACGCCGCGTTCCGCTGACCGAGCTCGACGTCTCGCCGCCCCTGGCTCCTACCGCAGCAGGCTGACCGGACAGCTGTCCTCGCCGCGAGCGCGGTTGACAAACTATGGCTGCGTGCAGTTACTTAGCAATATGACTAAGTATCTGGACGAGGGCGGCGCTGACGCCGGACTCGACCGGATGTTCCGGGCACTGGCGGACGGCACCCGGCGTGCCATGGTCGCTCGGCTCGTCCACGGACCGGCCTCGGTGAGCCAACTCGCCGAACCATTCGGCATGGCCCTGCCCACCGTCGTCCAGCACCTCCGAGTACTCGAGGAGGCGCAGATCGTTTCGTCGGAGAAGGTCGGCCGGGTGCGTACGTACCAACTCGTGCCGGATGCGATGGTCCCGGCGAATGCCTGGATCGTGGCCCACCGCCGTCCGCAGGAACGGCAGCTCGACCGCCTGGGCGACTACCTCACCAACCATCGCTCCCCAGAGGAGAACTGACATGACCGGTCGTACCCAGACGCACGCCACCTTCGTGCTCGAGCGTGAATACCCAGTACCTGTCGACCGGGTCTGGGCGGCCTTCGCGGATCCCGAGATCAAGCGCAAGTGGTTCGGCAGCGACGCCTTCGTCTACGTCGAGCGCACCGACGACTTCCGGGTCGGCGGCGTGGTGATCGACGACGGGCGACACCGCGAGGGCGGCCCGCTGTCGCGGTACCGCGGCACGTACACCGACATCACGCCCAACCAGCGGATCGTCTACACCTACGACATGTGGCTGGACGGGTTGCACGCTTCGACTTCGATCGCCACCGTCGTGTTCGCTCCTACCGACGACGGCCCGGGCCCGGGAACCCGGCTCACCTACACCGAGCAGGGTGTCCATCTCGACGGCGTGCACGGTCCCGGGCCGGAGGCCGCGGCGGGTCGCGAGTCGGGCACCGCGGGTCTGCTGGACGCGATCGGCAAGCTGTTCGCCGTCACCGGCTGAACCTGTGCGCCGCGACGCCGACGAGGCGGCCGAAACACACCACACCGAACGAGATCGCTCCAAGAGGAATGGAGAAAACTGATGGCCGGAAAGGTGTTCTTCAGCATCACGATGTCGCTGGACGGCTTCATCGCACCCGACGCCGTACCGGTCACTGACCTGTTCGGGCCTGAGAGGAAGCAGGACGACCCGAGCGTGCGGCGCTGGATGGCGCAGTGGGCAGAACTGCACCAGGCGGCGTTCCCACAGCGCTTCTTCCGGGAGAACCTCAAGCTCGGCCAGGGCGGTGACGAGGGACTCGACAACGACATCGCGCGGACGACCCACGAGCGCACCGGCGCGAGCGTCATGGGCAAGAACATGTTCGACGCCGGCGAGTTGTCGTGGCCGGAGGAGGCGCCGTTCCACACCCCCGTCTTCGTCGTGACGCACACCGAGCGGGATCCCTGGCAGCGCCCTGGCGGCACGACGTTTCACTTCGTCAACGACGGCGTCCAGACCGCTCTTGACCAGGCCCGTCAGTCCGCCGGTGACCGAGATGTCCGCATCGCCGGCGGCGCCACGATGGTCCAGGAATGCCTGAACGCCGGTCTCGTCGACGAGTTCACGATCACCGTGTCGCCCGTGCTGTTCGGCTCCGGTATTCGTCTGTTCGACGGCGTCGACGCGGATCGGATTGCCCTGGAACCGGTCCGTACGCAGCCCTCTCCGAAAGGCGTGACCTACCTGACCTACGCGATCGCGCAGCGCTAGGAGCGGCCACGGAAGGGGTGGTCGGCAAGCGGGCCGTGCATGACATTCGGTGACGCTGGGTACTGAGAGTGAGCGTGTGACTCTAAGGAGGTACTCCATGAGAATCGGCGCAGGAATTCTGCTCATCGCTCTCGGCGGCATCATCGCCTTCGCGATCCGGGACACCTCCGGACCGGTGAACTTCACCGTCGTCGGCATCATCATCATGCTCGCCGGTGCCGCCGGAATGTGGCTGTCCTATCGGCTCGCCAACCAGCGCGGCGCCGACGAGAAGCCGATCATCGATCCCGTGGTCGAGGACCAGTACAGCACCGCCCCGCACGAGTACCCGGTCGAGGAGCCGATCGACGTCACGCCGACGCATCTTCGCGAGGAATCACCGCGCCGGTTCTGAGCTCGTCATAGCGGTGATCTGAGCGTCGTCAGCAGGTGGTCGCCCCCATCCCCTAGTGACCTCTTCGGCCGCCTGGGCTACTTGGCGACCTCGGTGGCGCGGGATTCGCGGACGACGGTGACGCGGATCTGACCAGGGTAGGTGAGCTCTTCCTCGACCTGCTTGGCGATGTCGCGCGCCATCACCTGGGCCGCGATGTCGTCGACGGCGTCGGGCAGCACCATCACCCGGATCTCGCGGCCGGCCTGCATCGCGAACACTTTCTCCACGCCGTCGTGGTGCATCGCGATCTCCTCGAGCCGTTCGAGCCGCTGCACATACGCCTCCAGCGATTCACGCCGCGCACCCGGTCGTCCCCCGCTCACCGCGTCGGCGGCCTGGGTGAGGACGGCCTCGACGGTCCGCACCTCGACCTCGTTGTGGTGCGCCTCGATGCAGTGCACGACGTCATCGGTCTCGCCGTACTTGCGGGCCAGGTCGGCGCCGACAATCGCGTGGCTGCCCTCGGACTCGTGGGTGAGCGCCTTGCCGATGTCGTGCAGGAACGCGCCCCGTTTGCACAGTTTCGGGTCCAGCCCGAGTTCGGCGGCCATCATCCCGGCGATGTGCGCGGACTCGATCAGATGCTTGAGCACGTTCTGCCCGTACGACGTGCGGTACCGGAGCAGGCCCATCGTCCGGATCAGCTCGGGGTGCAGGTCGGTGATCCCCACCTCGGCCATCGCGTCCTCGGCGGCCCGCTCGCACAACTCGGCCACCTCGCCGCGGCTGCGCTCGTAGATCTCCTCGATCCGGCTCGGGTGGATCCGGCCGTCCAGTACCAGCGAGTCCAGGGTGAGCCGCGCGGTCTCCCGGCGTACCGGGTCGAAGCAGGACAGCAGCACCGCTTCGGGGGTGTCGTCGATGATCAGGTTGACGCCGGTGGTCTGCTCGAACGACCGGATGTTCCGGCCTTCGCGCCCGATGATCCGGCCCTTCATGTCGTCACTCGGCAGGTGCACGACGGAGACGACCGACTCGCTGGTCTGCTCGGACGCGAGCCGCTGGACGGCACCGGTGATGATCTTGCGGGCCTTGGTCTCGCCCTCGTCCAGCGCCTGCCGCTCGATCTCACGGACGATGGTGTGCGCGTGCCGCTTCGCCTCGGTCTCGATGGCCGCGATCAGCTCGGTCTTCGCCTGCTCGGCGGTCAGGTTGGCGACGCCTTCGAGGATCCGCCGGCGCTCTTCCTCGAGATCGCGGATCTCGGCCCGCTGCCGGTCGATCTCGGCGAGCTGGGTGGTCAGCTCCGCCTTGCGCTCGTCCAGTCCCACGTTCAGCTCGTCGAGACGCTCCTCGCGCTCGGTCAGCCGGTGCTCGCGGCGCTCCATCTCCAGCCGCTGCTCGCGCAGGTCCTCCCGGATCGACTGCGCCTCCGCCTCGGCCTCGCGGCGTACCGCGGACGCCCGCTGCTCCGCCTCACGACGGATCTCGGACCCACGATCCTCAGCCTGCCGACGCTGCTCCTCGGCCTGCCGACGCGACTCGTCCGCCCGCTGCTCGGCCTCCTTCGCCCGGGCCCGTACCGCGGTCGCCTCGTCCTCGGCCTCGCGCCTGATCCGATCCCCCGCGGACTTCGCCTCGGAGATCGCGGTCGCGGCTTCCAGCTTGGCGTTCGCCTCGGCAGCGGTCGCGGCCGCGGTGGCGTCGGCGACCTTCCGGCGTGACAGGCTGAGACCGATCCAGGCCAGCAGGACGGCGATCAGCGACCCGACCAGGACCAGCCCGATCGACGCCGCCGTGGGCATCGCCGCGAACGAAACCGCCGACAGGGCCGAAAGCTGCTGCATCGGCGTCTCCCCTTCTTCGAGCCACGCCCAGGCGTGACCAGCTCTTGGTCGAAGGGATCACCACACAGCGATCGAGAAAACGGTACGCCGCAGCACGCCGTCCAGGTGCGGTCGTACGCCGATACACCCGGTGGGCACCGGGTTCCGTTCCTATGGGACGGCGTTCGGTCGCCGCCTCGGTCCAGCTCGGTCGAGCGTTGATCTCGAAATCCCCGGATCACGACGAGTCGCGGATCCGGCGAGCCGTCCGGCCGGTCACGACCAGCCCTCCGACTGCTATGTCATCAACCGTCCGGGTGGACAGTTCCCTTACTTATCCCGAGGCTAGGCGCGGCTATCCACAGGGTCAAGAAGACACTCTCCACCCGCCCCGAACCTCACCAACCGCAATCTCCCAACCCTCCCGAGTCACCTGACCACGGCACGTAGCACCCGGTTCACCACCTCTCGTACGCTCCCTGCTCGCCTTTCGATCGGGCTGTTCGCGCGACGCGGCGATCGAACTCGGCCCTCATCCGCTCCCTTTCATGCACGGAGAGCCCGCCTTCGTCGAAGGCGGGCTCTCCGTCAGGCGATGTCTGGCGCAGTTTCGCTGTCAGCTCCACCTTGATTCGCAGTGCGTCGCCGGTAGAACTGCCGTGCGTCGGCCGGCGGTCGCGTGGTCGTGCTGCTGCTACTGCGGTGTCAGCTGTCTCGAGGACCGGGGAGGCCACCCTCGTCGGTCTTGTCCTGGCTGGTGGCGCCTGGCTGGGTCGAGGTACCGCCGGTGCCGGCGCCTTCGGTGGTGGAACCGGTGGACGCGGCCGGCTGGTCTGCCGGGTTCGGGGTTTCGCCGCCGACCACGCCGCCGCTCGAACCGCCGGCGCCGTCCTGGGTCGCCGCGTCCGGGGCACCGTCGCCTCGACCGGCTGCTGATTCCTCACCCGTCTCGGTCGGCGACTGGTCGGCCCGGGCCTCACCGGTCTGGTCCGCTTCGGCGCCCAGCGGATCAGCGGAGTCGTCCGCGGATCCGGCCGGCTCGGAGTCGTCGCTCATCCCTTCCGGAGGCGGCGTACCTCCCCCGGGCGCTGCCGTGTTCCCGGAGCCGGCGGTATCGCCGGGCGCCTCCGAGGCGGTGGATCCCGAGGCGGATCCCGAGGTGCTCGAGGCCGTGGTGGTCGAGTCCGAGGTGGTGGAGTCCGGGGTGCTCTGGTCGCCGGAGGAGGTGGACCCGGACTGGTCACCGGACTGGGAGTCGACGTATTGGCCGACCTTCTCCTGCACGGAGTCGACCTTCTCGGCGTACTTCCCGCCCGTCTGCTTGTCGATCAGGTCGCCGGCTTTCTCGACTCCGGCTTTGATCTTGTCCGGGTTCTGCTTGACGACGTTCCGGAGCCAGTTCTTCGCCTGTTCCTGGAAATCGCTCATTGCACCCTCCGCGAGGTGTCAGGGGCGGATCGACAAAAAGCCCAGCCTACGGACCGGTCCCAAGAACCGCTCCGTACTTCGGATGACACACCGCCCACCCCCAACCGTCAACAACCCTCGCCGTCCGCCACCCCACTTCTCCTCCCCCACCCGCCCCAGCAACCACCCTCCTCACTACCCCGTTTGAGCTAGTTCGCTTGGAAGGTGTTGGTGCGGCGGTAGGCCGTGAAGAGATTCAGGACTGCCCGGGTTTGGGGCTGGAGGGGTTCGGGCGGTTCGGCGGGGTTCTGGAAGGTCGCTTGCCGGACTTCAGTGGGATCCGCGGTGAGGGTGCCGGTCCATCGGCGGGTGTAGAAGCAGAGCGCGAAACAGTGCATGCGGTCGCCGTTGGGATACGTGATCTGGTGGACGGCCGGATCGGAGAGGGACGCGAACGGGATCAGGTCGGATTCCTCGACCTGGAGACCTGATTCTTCGCGGAGTTCCCGAGCTGCCGTACTGCGGAATGTGGTGCCCGGCTCGGCAGCGCCGGCGGGGAACTCCCACAGGCCGGAGTCCGCGCGTTGCTGGAAGAGGATGCGGTCCTCATGGTCGATGACGAGGACTTGCGCGCCCGGCATCAGCAGGAGTTCCGAACCGACGTGCTGGCGCAATTGCCACGTGTACGAGCCGACGTATCCCATGACGGGAGTATCCCGGCGATGCGAGCCGCGGAAGGCTGTCGGGGTGTTGGGCCTACTCCGCCTCGAGGCCGGAGTCGTTGAGGAGCGGGAGCTCTTCTTCGGAGGCGGCCAGCTCTTCCTTGACGACCTTCATCGCGAGGGGGCCTGGGTACCCTTTGCGGCCCAGGAGACCGAGCAGGCGGCGCATGGCGACTTCGCGTTCGAGGGAACGCATCGAGCGGAGCTTCTTGCGAACCAGGGCACGTGCCGTTTCTTCTTCCTGGTCCTGGTCCAGCTCTTCGAGGGCGTCGCGGGCCAGTTCGTCGTCGACGCCGCGGCGGCGGAGCTCCTGGGCGAGAGCGCGTTTGCCGAGACCACGGCCGCGATGACGGGACTCCACCCAGGCGGTCGCGAACGCGGCGTCGTTGATCAGGCCCACCTCGACGAAGCGGTCGAGGACTTCGTCGGCCACGTCGTCCGAGATCTCCCGCTCGGCCAGGACGTCGGCCAGCTCCGCGCGGGTCCGCGGCTGGCCGGTGAGCTTGTCGAGCAGGATCGTGCGGGCCGCCGCGTGCGGATCCGCCGGTGGGTCGAGCTCTGGATCGACCGGTCCGTCCGGGTCATCAGGCGTCCTGGCTCGGCCACGCTTGGACAAGGTGGAACCGAAGCGCCGGGTCCGAGGAACCCGCCGCGTACTCCCACCGCGTTCTCCCGTGATCGAGTCAGCGCGACCAGCCGGGCGGGCTCCAGGTGCGGTCTCCCCCGCAAACGATCCTCCCGCCGAAGACTCCGATGGGGTCGCGGGAGCTGGGGAGACGGGACCTCGGGCCAGCAGCTCGCGGGCCATGGCCAGGCGCTCGGACTGGTCCAGGGCGAGCCGCCCGGGGGCAGCGTCTCCCGATGTGGAGGCGCTGCTTCCCGGGGTAGCGGAATCAGAAGTCGACATCGACCTCGGCCGGTGCCGCGGCCGGCTCGTCCACGGTCGGGCCGATGCCCATCTTCTCCTTGATCTTCTTCTCCAGCTCGTTGGCCAGATCGGGGTTGTCGCGCAGGAAGTTCCGCGCGTTCTCCCGGCCCTGGCCGAGCTGGTCGCTCTCGTAGGTGAACCAGGCGCCGGCCTTGCGGACGAAGCCCTGGTCGACACCGAGGTCCAGCAGGCTGCCCTCACGGCTGATGCCCTGGCCGTAGATGATGTCGAACTCGGCCTGCTTGAACGGCGGGGCCACCTTGTTCTTCACGACCTTGACGCGGGTCCGGTTGCCGACCACGTCGCTGCCGTCCTTGAGCGACTCGATCCGGCGGACGTCCAGCCGCACCGACGCGTAGAACTTCAGCGCCTTACCACCGGTCGTGGTCTCCGGCGAACCGAACATGACGCCGATCTTCTCGCGCAGCTGGTTGATGAAGATCGCCGTGGTCCCGGTCCCGCTGACCGCACCGGTCATCTTCCGCAGCGCCTGGCTCATCAGCCGGGCCTGCAGACCGACGTGGCTGTCGCCCATCTCGCCCTCGATCTCGGCGCGCGGCACCAGCGCGGCCACCGAGTCGATCACGACGATGTCGATCGCGCCGGAGCGGACCAGCATGTCGGCGATCTCCAGCGCCTGCTCACCGGAGTCCGGCTGGGAGACCAGCAGCGCGTCGGTGTCGACACCGAGCTTGCGGGCGTACTCCGGGTCGAGCGCGTGCTCGGCGTCGATGAAGGCGGCGATCCCGCCGGCCCGCTGGGCGTTCGCGACCGCGTGCAGCGCGACCGTCGTCTTACCGGAGGATTCCGGGCCGTAGATCTCCACCACGCGACCGCGCGGCAGACCGCCGATCCCGAGCGCGATGTCGAGCGAGATCGAGCCGGTCGGGATGACCTCGATCGGCGCCTTGCCCTGCTCACCGAGCCGCATCACCGAACCCTTGCCACACTGCCGCTCGATCTGCGTCAGCGCGGTCGCCAGCGCCTTCTCACGATCCGCCGCGGCGCGCTCCGCACTCGCTGCACCAGCCATGTGACTGCCACCTAACCCATCTAGTGATCGGGGCCGCTGTGCCAGCCGCCCGAAGGAATTTCGTTGTCGCCAGAGACGGTACGGGTCACGTCGGACAGTTTTCGGAGCAGTTCCGGATCTGTGGAAAACCCCGGGCCACCCGACGCACACCACAACATAGCCCGAACACGTGTTCGAATCACAACTGACACGCCGGAACTTCGCAGAACGTCCGGGCTGGCCCTGTCCGTCCTTACCCTGACGGTCGTGACCGACCGCCCCGACATCCCGGACTCCGCCGTCGTGCTCGCGTTGAGCCGGGCCGAGTTCGGCATCGACTCCGTCCTCGACGCGCTCCGCACCCAGGACCCGTTCGGCATCCGCAGCATTCTCACCGAGTACTCCGACCAGGAGAAGCCGAACCTCGCGGAGAAGGCCCTCATCGTGGCGATCGATCGGCTGCTGCGGATGCGCGTCCCCGGCCACACCGAGTGGCCCACGTTGCCCTTGTCCGAGCGGTGCGACTGGTGGGTCGAGCGGCTCGGCGGATTCGCGGCCGTGGTCGCCGGACTCCCCCGGCTCAGTGGTGCGGCCGCCGATCGCCTTCCGCTCAAGGACACGCTCGGCGCGTCGGTCCAGGCGATGGTGATCGGCGCGGTGTGCCGCGAGTACGGCGTGGAGGACCACGCGGAGCGCACGGCGATCATGGCCCGCGTCCTGACGTCCCGGCCGATCACCCCGGACGACGTGCTCAAGTACGACGACCCCACGACCGCCGGTAAGGACGTCGCCGTGCAACTGGGAATCGGCGACGAGTCCGAGGAGAAGGGACTTCGCAAGAGCCTGCGCCTCGTCTGGCGGCTCTCCAAGCTCTTCGGCGGGCTCGGCGAGGTGTTCGAGGAGCGGCCGCGTGGCAGTATCGGCGCCCGGATGCTCGGCCAGCTGCCGATGGTCGGTTTCGTCGGCGGCTTCTTCGACGAGCGCAAGGGCATCCGTAAGGCCGCGTACGCCGCCGCCGAGTTGCTCCACACCAGCGCATACCGCCTCAAGCCGGTCTGACAGCGGCCGCACGCCCGATCCCGCGGACAACACCTGTCGGCGGGACGGTGAGCGCTGCCATGATCTTGCGCATGAACGCGATCACCATCGTCCGGCCCGACCCGACGTGGGCGGCGCAGTTCGACAAGACCGCCCGCACCCTGCAGGGCATCCTCGGCGACACGGCCCTGCGGGTCGACCACATCGGCTCGACGTCGGTACCAGGGCTCCCGGCCAAGGACGTCCTCGACATCCAGGCGACGGTACCGACCGAGCCGCAGCTGGACGACGCCGCGCAACTCCTCGCCGAGGCCGACTGGGAACTCCGTCCACCTCGCCGCGACCACCCCGTACCAGGGCTGCCGCAGGACGAGTTGCAGTGGGTCAAGCGGCTCGTGGTGGAGCCGATGTACCGGCGACGCGTGAACCTGCATCTCCGCGTCGACGGACGCGCCAACCAGCGGTACGCCCTGCTGTTCCGCGACTATCTCCGCGCGCACCCGGACACGGCCACGGCGTACGGGCTGTTCAAGCAGCGGGCCGCGAGGCTGCCGATCGAGACGACGGGTGAGTACGCCGACCTGAAGGACCCTGTCTGCGACCTGATCTACCTGCCGGCCGAGGAGTGGGCTGCGCGCACCGGCTGGACGCTCTGATCGGTACTGCGCGCACAGTGATCGCAGGACTACGCGACGCCCGTTGACGCGTTCCCGGGCACCCACCAGGCTGGTCGAGGGGGATCAGTCGTCGGCAGCTCGGCGGATGACGGGCGGGCGGTCCCCTGAGGGTGGGGGCGTGGTACCCGATGGGCGGAGCAGGACGACTGGCAGCGTTGCCGTGCGGCAAGGTGTCGAAGTGGATCGTGCTGGCGCTGTGGATCGTCGTGATGGCGGCCGCGGCCGGACCGGCGAGCAAGCTGACCGGTGCGCAGGAGAACGATGCGGTCTCCTGGTTGCCCGGCAACGCCGAGTCCACCGAAGTCCTGAAGACCACCGAGCAGTTCTCCTCACCGGACGAGATCCCCGCGGTCCTGGTGTACGAACGCCCGGCCGGATTGACCCTGGCCGACCGGCAGGCCGTGGCCGCGCAGGTCGCCCAGTTCGCCGAAGTGGAGAACGTGGACCGCGAGGTCGTCGGGCCGATCCCGTCCGAGGACGGCAAGGCGCTGCAGGTGATCGTGCCGATCAATGCGGGTTCGGGTGGCTGGGAGACACTCGGCGATCGTGCCCAGGACATCCGCCGGATCGCGGCCGACCGGCCGGAGGGGTTGTCGTTCCACCTGACCGGCCCGGGCGGATTCGCCGCGGACTCGCAGGAGGCGTTCGCCGGGATCGACGGCAAGCTGCTCTACTCGGCCGCGGCCGTCGTCATCATCATCCTGCTGTTCACGTATCGCAGCCCCGTGCTCTGGCTGTTGCCGGTGCTCTCGGCAGGTACCGCGCTGTTCTCCGCGCAAGCCGTCGTGTACCTGCTCGCGACGAAGGCCGACCTCACCGTGAACGCACAGAGCGCAGGCATCCTCACTGTGCTCGTCTTCGGTGCGGGGACCGACTATGCCCTGCTGCTCGTCGCCCGCTATCGGGAAGAGCTCCGCAGACACAAGGACCGGCACGAGGCGATGGCGTTCGCGCTGCACCGGGCGGGACCCGCGATCCTCGCCTCTGGTTCGACGGTGGTGGCCGGCATGCTCTGCTTGCTGCTGGCCTCGATGAACTCGACCAGGGGCCTCGGACCGGTCGCCGCTGTCGGCATCGTGATCGCCCTGATCGCCATGCTGACGTTGTTGCCCGCGCTGCTGGTCATCTGTGGGCGCTGGGTCTTCTGGCCGATCCGTCCGACGTTCGGATCCGCGGACCACACCGAGACCAGCGTGTGGGGCCGTATCGGCCGCCGGATCGCCATCCGTCCACGGCTCACGTGGATCACCACCACGGTCGTTCTGCTCGCCGCGTCGCTCGGCATGCTGACCCTGGACGCGAACGGCCTGTCCAACGCGGAGTCGTTCACCGGTACGCCGGACTCGGTCGTCGGCGAACGTGTCGTGGCCGCGCACTTCCCAGCGGGCGCGGGTAGTCCGCTGGTGGTGGTCAGCAACGCGGACAAGGGCGCGGAAGTACGTGCTGTGCTCGCGTCCACCCCAGGAATAGCGGCTGTCACCGAGCCGGTCACAGGCGGCGGACTCGCTTATCTGGAAGGGACTCTGGCCGATCCGGTGGACAGCCAGGCCGCCAAGGACACCGTGGACCGCGTACGGGCGGCCGTGCACGCCGTACCAGGTGCGGACGCGTTGGCGGGCGGCGGTACGGCGATCCTCCTGGATACGCTGCGCGCGTCCTCGTACGACAACAAGGTGATCATCCCTGCCGTGCTGCTGGTGGTCTTGTTGATCCTGGCTGTCCTGCTCCGTGCGATCGTGGCGCCGATCATGCTGGTGGCGACCGTGGTGTTGTCGTTCGGAGCCGCGCTCGGGCTGAGTTCGCTGGTGTTCCAGGCGCTCGGCTTCGGCGGGACGGACACGTCGTTGCCGCTGTTCGTCTTCGTCTTCCTCGTTGCCCTAGGCATCGACTACAACATCTTCCTGATGACCCGCGTCCATGAGGAGGCCAAGCAGCACGGGACCAGGCGCGGCGCCCTGATCGGGGTGGCGGCGACCGGCGGCGTGATCACGTCGGCCGGACTGGTCCTGGCCGGCACGTTCGCCGTCCTGGCCACGCTGCCGGTGGTCGCGTTCGCGGAGATCGGCATCGCGGTCGCGCTCGGGGTGCTGCTGGACACGATCGTCGTACGCTCGGTGCTGGTCACCGCGCTCAACCTCGACATCGGCCGGCACCTGTGGTGGCCGAGCAAGCTGGCGCAGAAGCGGGACCCCGACGACGGCGTCCCGCTCACCGAGGAACCCGAGCGCACGCTGGCCGGAAGCTGAGTCCGTCAGCGCAGGCTCGGCGGGAGCTGAGCTGAGTCCGTCAGCGCTCGCTGGGCGGCAGTTGCTGGTGTGCCCAGACCGCGCGCCAGACGGTCTTGGCGGACTCACCCTGGTCCAGCGCCTCGGCCACCGTGCGGCCGCCGAGCTCGCTGAGGACCTGGGTCTCGGCCCAGGTCCGTGCGTACGCCGAGCCGAGATGCCGGTTCATCCGCTCCCAGAACTCGGTGAGCCTCATGCCCGCCCGTCGTCCCGGGGCGGCTGGTTCCAGCCACCCTGCTGCGGGGGCTGCTGACCCTGCTGCGGAGGCTGGTTCCACCCGCCGCCCTGCTGCGGAGGCTGCTGTCCCTGCTGCGGCTGACCCTGCTGCGGCTGACCCCAACCACCCTGCTGCTGAGGCGGCGGACCCTGCTGCGGCTGCTGCGGACCGCCCCACTGCCCCTGACCAGGCTGGCCCTGACCCGGCTGACCCTGCTGGGGCTGGCCCGGGTACTGCGGCTGGCCCTGCTGCGGCTGTCCGGGGTACTGCGGCTGTCCGGGGTACTGCGGCTGGCCCGGGTACTGCTGGCCCGGCTGGCCGAAGCCCGGTCCCTGCGGAGCACCCGGCTGACCGTACGGACCAGGCTGGCCCTGCTGACCGTACGGACCCGGCTGACCGCCGTACTGCGGTCCCCACTGGCCCGGCTGGCCCTGGAACTGGCCCGGGTACTGCTGCTGGCCCTGCTTGGTGCGGCCGCGCAGGACGAAGAAGACCACGGCGGCGATCGCGAGCAGCAGCAGGACGACGATCAGGATGATCGCCCACACCGGGAAGCCACCGCCGGACTCCGAGACCAGCGAGACGTTGCCGAGCTTGTCCAGGCTGTCGTACGTCGCGGTCCGGCCGCTGACCTGGGCGCCGGCGTCGTGCTCGACGATCTTGCCGGGCATGGTGATCTTGAAGTTGATCACCGGCTGCGCGTTCTGCGGCACCTGACTGCTCAGGTTCGCGCCCTTGACCGAGACGCGGAACTTGTCGCCGTCCTTCTGGAAGCTGACGCCTTCGCCGGTGGAACTGCCCATCTCGCTGAACGGCACGCTGTCGAACTCGCACTTGGACCCGACGTACTGGTCGTCCTCGGAAGCGGAGCAGCTGACCCCGTCGGTCGCGGTCTGCTTGATCTGCTTCTCGATCTGCTGACGGACCGTGTCCAGCGACTGGCCGCCCGCCGCGACGATCTTCTTGTCGACGCCGATCTGCATGGAGCCGGAGACGGTCTCGTCCGAGTTGACCTTGAGATCGGCATCCAGCTTCACGCAGCCCGTCAGGGCGAACAGACAGGCCACGGTGACCAGTGCGATGCGCACGCGGTTCTTCATGGCCCCGATCATTCCAGACAACGGGGACACTGCGGCGCCCGGACTCCACCGGCCGGAAACTGTCGGCGGGACCCGGCAAGATGGTCGGTGTGAAGAAGTCAGACGCGTTCAGCCGCTTCTCGCCCGCGACCCGGGCGTGGTTCGGCGACGTCTTCGAGGCGGCCACCCCGGCCCAGCTCGAGGCGTGGGACGCGATCACCGCGGGCCGGGACGCGCTGGTGGTCGCGCCCACCGGTTCCGGCAAGACGCTCGCCGCTTTCCTCTGGGCGCTGGACCGGTTGTCCACGACGCCGCCGCCCGACGAGCCGAAGCAGCGCTGCCGGGTGCTCTACGTCTCCCCGCTGAAGGCCCTCGCGGTCGACGTCGAGCGCAACCTGCGCGCCCCGCTCATCGGCATCCGCGAGACCGCGCGCCGGCTCGGTGAGGCGCCGCTGGACGTCGAGGTCGCGGTGCGGTCCGGGGACACACCGGCCGCCGAGCGGCGGAAGTTCGCGAGCAAACCGTCCGACGTCCTGATCACCACCCCCGAGTCGCTCTTCCTGATGCTGACCTCGCAGGCGCGGGAGTCGCTGCGCGGCGTCGAGACGATCATCGTCGACGAGGTGCACGCGGTCGCCGGGACGAAGCGCGGCGCCCACCTGGCCCTCACGCTCGAGCGGCTCGACGCCCTGCTGCCGAAGCCGGCCCAGCGGATCGGCCTGTCCGCGACGGTCCGGCCGGTCGAGGAGGTGGCGCGGTTCCTCGGCGGTGAGCGGCCGGTGACGGTCGTGCAGCCCAAGTTCACCAAGCAGTGGGACCTCGGCGTCGTGGTGCCGGTCGAGGACATGGCCGAGCTGGCGAACACGGAGATCGAGGAGTCCGGGCCGGCCGCGGGTCCACCTCGGCACGCGTCGATCTGGCCGCATGTCGAGGAGCACGTCTTCGACCTGATCGCCGAGCACCGGTCGACCATCGTCTTCTCGAACTCCCGCCGGCTCGCCGAGCGGCTGACCGCCAGGCTGAACGAGATCGCCGCCGAGCGCGCGGAGCTGGAGCTGCCCGAAGCCGGATCGCCGGCCCAGGTGATGGCGCAGTCGGGCGCGTCCCAGGCCGCTCCACCGCTGGTCGCCCGCGCGCACCACGGCTCGGTGAGCAAGGAGCAACGGGCCCTGATCGAGGCCGACCTGAAGTCCGGCCGGCTGCCTTGCGTCGTGGCGACCAGCAGCCTCGAGCTCGGGATCGACATGGGCGCGGTCGATCTGGTCATCCAGGTCGAGGCCCCGCCGTCGGTCGCGAGCGGCCTGCAGCGCGTCGGCCGAGCCGGGCACCAGGTCGGCGCGATCTCGCGCGGCGTGCTGTTCCCGAAGTTCCGCGGCGACCTGGTCGACACGGCCGTCGTGGTGCAGCGGATGCGGGAGGGGCTGATCGAGAGCCTGCACATCCCGGCGAACCCGCTCGACGTGCTCGCCCAGCAGATCGTCTCGATCGTCGCGCTGGACACCCTCGACGTGGACGAGTTGTTCGCGCTGGTCCGCCGGACGGCACCGTTCGCGACGCTGCCGCGGTCCGCGTACGACGGTGTCCTGGACATGCTGTCGGGGCGGTACCCGTCGGACGAGTTCGCCGAGTTGCGTCCCAGGATCGTGTTCGACCGGGTCAGCGGGGAGATCTCCGGCCGGCCGGGCGCCCAGCGGCTCGCGGTGACCAGCGGCGGGACCATCCCGGACCGCGGGCTGTTCGGCGTGTTCCTGGTGGGTGAGTCGAGCAACCATCGCGTCGGCGAGCTGGACGAGGAGATGGTGTACGAGTCCCGCGTCGGCGACGTCTTCACGCTCGGCGCGTCGAGCTGGCGGATCGAGGACATCACCCACGACCGCGTCCTGGTCTCCCCCGCCCCCGGGCAACCAGGGCGACTCCCGTTCTGGAAGGGCGATGCCGTCGGGCGTCCCGCCGAGCTGGGGGCCGCGACCGGTGCGTTCGTGCGGACGATGGCGGCCCTGCCGGCGGCCAAGGCGATCAAGCGGGCCCGCGACGCGGGTCTCGACGAGTACGCGGCGAACAACCTGGTCGCGTATCTCGGCGAGCAGCGCGAGGCGACCAGCCGGGTGCCCGACGACGTGACGATCCTAGTCGAGCGGTTCCGCGACGAGCTCGGTGACTGGCGGGTCTGTATCCACTCCCCCTACGGCGGCCAGGTCCACGGCCCGTGGGCGCTGGCGATCGCGGCCCGCCTGCGCGAGCGGTACGGGATGGACGCGCAGTCGGTGTCGGGGGACGACGGGATCGTGCTGCGGTTGCCCGAGACCGACGAGGCTCCGCCGGGCGCCGAGCTGATCCTGTTCGACCCGGCGGACATCGAGGACGTGGTGACCGCCGAGGTCGGTGGGTCGGCCCTGTTCGCGTCCCGGTTCCGCGAGTGCGCCGCGCGGGCGTTGCTGCTGCCGCGGCGCAATCCGGGCCGTCGATCCCCCTTGTGGCAACAGCGGCAGCGGTCGGCGCAATTGTTGAGCGTGGCAAGCAAGTACGGCTCGTTCCCGATCGTGCTGGAGACCCTGCGCGAGGTCCTGCAGGACGTGTACGACCTGGACGCGCTGAAGGATCTGCTGACCGGTATCGGTGAACGCCGGATCTCCGTGGTCGAGGTGGAGACCCCGGAGGCGTCGCCGTTCGCGAAGTCGCTGCTGTTCGGGTACGTGGGCGCCTTCATGTACGAGGGCGACGCGCCGCTGGCCGAGAAGCGGGCGGCCGCGCTTGCGCTCGACCAGAGCCTGCTCGCCGAGTTGCTCGGCCGGACCGAGCTGCGCGAGTTGCTCGACGCCGAGGTCGTGCTGCGGACCGAGGCCGAGCTCCAACGCCTCGCCGAGGACCGTCGTGCGCGGGATGCGGAGGGCCTGTTCGACGTACTACGCCTCGTCGGGCCGCTGTCGATCGCGGCGGCGTCGCAGCGTTGTGTGGACGGGTCCGATGCCGAGGCCTGGTTGACCGATCTGGCCGCGGCTCGTCGGGTGGTGCGCGTCCGGATCGCCGGCGAATACCGGTGGGCCGTCGTCGAGGATGTCGCCCGCCTGCGGGACGCGCTCGGTGTTCCGCTGCCACCTGGTGTCGCAGAGGCGCATGCGGAGCCGGTCGCGGATCCGCTCGGCGATCTGGTGTCGCGGTACGCACGGACGCACGGTCCGTTCCGCGCTGTCGATCTGGCGACCCACTTCGGCATCGGGGTCGCCGTGGTGACCGATGCGCTGCGGCGGCTGGGTGCTGTCGGGCGGGTCGCGGAGGGCGAGTTCCTGCCGGGTGGCATCGCGATGGAGTGGTGCGACTCCGAGGTGCTGCGGTTGCTCCGGCGGCGCTCGCTCGCGGCTCTGCGCAAGGAGGTCGAGCCGGTTGATCCCGCGGCGTTGGCGCGGTTCCTTCCCGCCTGGCAGGGGATCACGAGCAGCCGCGGCCGTGGGTACGACGTCCTGTTGGGTGCCGTGGAGCAGTTGGCGGGATGCGCGGTGCCGGCGTCGGCGCTGGAGTCGATCGTGCTGCCCTCGCGGGTCCCTGGGTACCAGCCCTCGATGCTGGACGAGCTGACCGCGACCGGCGAGGTGGTGTGGGCCGGTTCGGGTTCGCTGCCTGGCACCGATGGGTGGGTGTCGCTGCACCTGGCCGACAATTGCGACCTGACCTTGCCGGATCCGGATCCCGCCTTCGAGCTCGGCGAGACGCATCAGGCGGTGCTGGACGCGTTGGCGACCGGCGGGGCGTTCTTCTTCAGGCAGTTGAGCGACGCCGTCGGGTCCGCGGTCGGCGTGGTCGACGACGAGACGATGGTGAGCGTGCTGTGGGATCTGGTGTGGGCCGGACACCTCACGAACGACACCCTGACCCCGGTGCGTTCCCTGGTAGGCGGTGGCCGCGGGAGTCACCGTGCCCGGCGTGCGACGCCACGGACGCGCCCAGGGCGACCGACGCGACCAGGGCGGCCTTCCATGCCCTCACGGACCGGGCCGCCGACGGCCGGCGGTCGATGGTCCCTGCTTCCCGAGCGGAATCCGGACGCCACTCGCCGTGCGCATGCGGCCGCCGAGACGCTCCTCGACCGGTACGGGATCGTCACTCGGGGTTCCGTGATCACCGAGCGGACACCAGGTGGGTTCGCGGCCGTGTACAAGGTGCTGAGTGCGTTCGAGGAGTCCGGGCGCTGCCGTCGTGGGTACTTCGTGGCTGGGCTCGGGGCGGCGCAGTTCGCCTTGCCAGGCGCCGTTGATCGGTTGCGGGCGATGGCTGACGTACTGCCTGACGCCGCCTCGGGATCACCTGGTCCCCGGGGGAAGCGGGAGGAGCCGGTCGCGCGGGCGGTCCTGCTCGCCGCGTCCGACCCGGCGAACCCGTACGGCGCCGCGCTGCCGTGGCCCGAGCGGGAGAACGCGGGCGGCCATCGGCCCGGGCGGAAGGCGGGTGCGTTGGTCGTCCTAGTGGACGGTCGACTGATCGTGTACGTCGAACGTGGCGGCCGGACCGTGCTGAGTTTCACCGAGGACCCCGATCTCCTTCAGCCGGCGGTGGACGCGCTCGCGCTGGCGATCCGGGACGGGCATCTCGGCAAGCTCGCGGTGGAGACCGCGGACGGCGAGCAGGTCCGGCATACCGCGTTCGGTGACGCGCTGGCGAAGGCGGGCTTCCACGCGACACCGCGAGGCCTGAGAATGCGGGCCTGATGCCTGAAGGAGACACCGTCTGGCGGGCGACCAAGCGGCTGCACCAGTCCCTGGCCGGCAAGGAGCTGACCCGGACCGACTTCCGGGTGCCATCGCTGGCCACGACCGACCTGAGCGGCCGGACGATGCTGGAGGTCGTTGCACGCGGCAAGCATTTGCTGATGCGGGTGTCGGACGGACTGACGATCCACAGCCATCTCCGGATGGAGGGCAGCTGGCACCTGTACCGGACGGGTGAACGCTGGAAGGGTGGACCAGGCCACCAGATCCGGGCCGTGCTGGAGACCGAGTCCTGGGTCGCCGTGGGGTACCGGCTGCAGGTGCTCGACCTGGTGGCGACTGACGACGAGGACAGCGTCGTCGGCCATCTCGGGCCGGACCTGCTCTCCCCCGACTTCGACCGCGCACTCGCCGTCGCCAACCTGGCCGCCGTGCCGGAGCGCACGATCAGCGAGGCCCTGCTCGACCAGCGCAACCTGGCCGGCATCGGGAACTTCTACCGCAACGAGGTCTGCTTCCTGCTCGGGCTCCACCCCTGGCGGCCGGCCGGTTCGGTGGATCTCGGCGCCGCTGTCGACCTGAGCCGCCGGATGCTGAAGTCGAATCTCGTCCACGCGGCCCAGGTCAGTACCGGCGTGGATCGGCCGGGCCGGCGGACGTACGTGTTCGAGCGGGCCGGCAAGTCGTGCCGGCGCTGTGGGACCAGGATCCAGATGGGCCCGATCGGCGAACCGCCGCGCGAGCGCATCACGTACTGGTGCCCCACCTGCCAACCCGAGAACTGACCTGTGGACAACGGTCGTCCCACCTCGGAACACGGATACCTTCTCTGACAGATCGAACATTTGTTCGAACAGAGAGGAGATCGACCATGTGCGACCTGTGCAACGGGGCGACCGAGCACGACTACCGGCAGTACGTCATCCGGGCCATCCAGCGGTACGGCTGGGCCGTGCAGTACGTCGAGGGCGACGGGGCCCGCAATCCGAGCTTCGCCTACACCGTCGGCCTGAGCCGGGTGCGCCATCCGGAGTTCATCGTGTTCGACTGCTCAGCGCAACGCGGGTACCACGCGCTCGCGCAACTCGCCTGGCAAGTGGCGGCCGGGATGAGCTTCGACGAAGGCGACAACGTCAACACCTTCTACCCGCCGCCTGAGCGTGCCGCGTTGCTGCGCTTCCCCGACTCGTCCACGCACCTGTTCACCGCGAACGATCTGTATCGGCGAGACGGCGACCCACCACTCCCGGCGCTCCAGCTTCTCTGGCCGGACCCACTCGCGCTGCTCCGCAGGCCCGTCGAAGGCGAGGGCGTGCGGTGAAGCGCGGGGACGACTCAGGCAGCCGAGGCGACGACAGCGGGCTCGATGGCCGGGTGCGCCAGAACCAGCGCCTCTTCCCGAGCCAGGTCCTCGCTCACCTCGGCGAAGATCGTCGAGAGCGGGACGTCCAGCGCCGTGCAGATGGCCGCGAGCAGCTCGCTCGACGCTTCCTTCTGACCGCGCTCGACCTCGGAGAGGTAGCCCAGGCTGACCCGGGCCTCGGCGGACACCTCGCGCAGAGTACGCCCCTGGCGCAGCCGCTTACGCCGCAGCACGTCGCCCAGCAGGCCACGAACCAGCACCATGAGGTTTCTCCCTTCCACCTGTCCGGCCGAATCTACTCGCACGGTAGCTCGACCGTGAGGACCAACGGTACCCGTTGCTGGGTCACTACTCGTCACTCTGTCCAGCTTCGGTGCGCCGTGGCGTCGTGGCCTACCTCCACCCATGCTGGTCTCAACACCGCGATCAGCCCGGATCTTCCATCACCACCTCCGCCGCGAGCCGCAGCACGGCGTCCACACTCCCCTGCCGGATCGCCGCCCGGTCACCGCTCAACGCCAGCTCCCGCACCCGGACGCCGCGCGGACCGGCCGCCGCGACGTACACCGTGCCGGCCGCGATTCCCGCCTGCGGATCAGGTCCGGCCACCCCGGTGGTCGCCAGCCCGTACGTCGCGCCGAGACGGTCACGGACGCCCGTCGCGAGGGCGGCCGCCGTGTCGGGGTGGACCGGTCCGACCGCGGCCAGGAGCTCGTCGGGGACGCCGGCCAGCGTGGCCTTCAGGTCCGTGGCGTAGACGACGACCCCGCCGCGGTAGACGGCCGACACGCCCGACACGTCGGTCAGGGTGGCGCCGACCAGGCCGCCGGTGAGCGACTCGGCGGTGGCGAGGGTCTGCTGCCGGGCCTTGAGCTCCTGGATGAGGGTGTGGAGAGCTTCCCCGGCCTCACCGTGTTCGTCGAGGTTCACCCACCCAGTGTCCGCCACGACCGAAACCAAGGGCTCGACGGTACTTGGTCAGGGCAGGGGTGTCCGGACGAGCCTTGTCAGGGCAGGGGGCGTTTGGCGGCGGCGCGGAGGCGGAGGGCGCGGCCGACGTAGTCCAGGCCGGTGACGACCGTGACGATCACGGCGGCACCCATGAACACCACGGCGGTCCAGTGCAGGATCGCCACCGACTGCCACGGAAGGAGGTAGAGCCCGAGTGCGATCGCCTGCAGCACGGTCTTCAGCTTGCCGCCCCGGCTGGCCGGCATCACGCCGTGCCGGATCACCCAGAAGCGGAGCGCGGTCACTCCCCACTCCCGGACCATGATCACGATCGTCACCCACCAGGGCAGCTCGCCGAGAATGGACAGCCCGATGAACGCGGCCCCGGTCAGCGCCTTGTCGGCGATCGGGTCGGCGATCTTGCCGAAGTTGGTGACCATGTTCCACCGGCGCGCGATGTCGCCGTCGAACCGGTCGGTGACGATCGCGACCACGAACGCCGCCGTGGCGAGCAGCCGGTTGCCCTCGTCGGTGCCGCCCTCGCGCAGCAACAACCAGACGAACAGCGGGACCAGGACAAGCCGAAGGACGGTCAGCGCGTTCGCCACGTTCCAGGCGCTCGGCGCGCTGATCGGCCCGGGTGCGGCATGCGGCACCGGGTTCGTCGGCGGGTTGGTCACGCGGTCAGGTTAGCTGCCGGAGCGACTTCACGGGGTCGCCCGTGCGCGGCGTATTCCGCGACCAGGTCGACTCCTTCGCTCCCGATCACCTCGGCGACGACCAGATCACCGACAGCGAGCCCTTCCGGGAACCCGGTCAGCGTGGTCGATCCGTCGACCTCCGGACCCTGGTGCGCGGCGCGACCTTCGGCCGTGTCGCCGTCCAGGGACTCGACCAGGACCTCGACGGTCTCGCCGATCCGGGCCTCGGCACGGACCGACGTGACGTCCTCGGCGAGCCGGGTGACCCGGTCGAGCCGGGCCGCGATCGTGTCCTCGTCCAGCTTGCCGTCGTACGTCTCCGCCTCGGTGCCGTCCTCGTCCGAGTACCCGAACACCCCGATCGCGTCCAGGCCGGCGCGGGAAAGGAAGTCGCAGAGAATGTCCACGTCCTCCTCGGTCTCCCCTGGGAAGCCGACGATCACGTTGCTCCGGATCCCAGCGGCCGGCGCCTCGGCACGCACCATCTCGATCAGCTGCAGGAACCGCTCCGCGTCACCGAACCGGCGCATCCGCCGCAGCAACGGGCCGGACGCATGCTGGAACGACAGGTCGAAGTACGGGACGACGCCTGGGGTCGACGTCATCGCCTGGATCAGCGTGGGCCGCATCTCGGCCGGCTGCAGATACGAGACGCGGACGCGGGACAGGCCCGGCACCTCCGCGATCTCGGCGACCAGCGTCTCGAGCAGGCGGAGGTCGCCGAGGTCCTTGCCGTACGAAGTGGAGTTCTCCGAGACCAGGAAGACCTCGCGGACGCCCTGCCCGGCGAGCCAGTGCGCCTCGGTGAGGACCTCGGTCGGACGCCGCGACACGAACGCGCCGCGGAAGGCGGGGATCGCGCAGAAGGCGCACCGCCGGTCACAGCCCGATGCGAGCTTCAACGGCGCCATCGGCCCACCGTCGAGCCGCCGGCGAACCACCCGCGGTCCGCTGGCCGGAGCGGAAGCCAGGTCCGGCGCGTCGATCGTCAGGGCGGTGTCGTCCCCACTCGAGCTGACGACGCGGCCCTTCAGCGCCCGCGGCTCACCACCAGCCGCAGTGCCGGCGAGTGCCCCGTCGGCGCCGTCGGCGTCACCGGCGACCAAGCCGTCGACCAAGCCGTCGACCAAGCCGTCCGCCGTGCCGTCGACCTCACCGTTGGTGTCGCCGTGGCCCGGGAGTGCTACGCCGTGGTTGGTGGCGCGGTCGGCCGGTGCCAGCGGGAGGAGCTTGCGGCGGTCGCGGGGTACGTGCGACTGGTGCTTGGTGCCCGCGAGGATGGAGCGGAGGCGATCGGAGATGTCCGCGTAGTCGTCGAAGCCGAGGACCGCGTCGGTCTCCGGCAGGGCTTCGGCGAGCTGCTCCCCGTACCGCTCGGCCAGGCATCCGACGGCGACGACGGCCTGGGTCCGGCCGGTGTCCTTGTAGTCGGAGGCGGCGAGCAACGTGTCGACCGAGTCCTTCTTGGCGGCCTCGACGAATCCGCAGGTGTTCACCACCACGGTGTCCGCGTCGGCGGCGTCCTCGACGAGCCGGAAGCCACCGGCCTCGAGCCGGCCGGCCAGTTCCTCGGAGTCGACGTCGTTGCGAGCACAGCCCAGCGTGACCAGGGCGACGGTGGTGGGAGTCTTAGTCATCACCCCCGAGTATGACGGCTCGCCCGCCGGCACAGAAACTCGCGGTCTGGACCACGGGCCCACTCCCCGCACCCATCAACCACCCCACCAGCCACCCAGAGCAACGCTATGGCTGGTGAACCGGCCGCATCAGACGGCGTGAGTGGTCAACAGCTCGGCCCACGCCGGCCTCCCGGCCCACTCCGGACAACGCCGACTTCCCGGCCGGTCCGTGGATCGGCCGGGAAGAGCAGGTCAGTCCGCCTTCGCGATCGCCCCGGTCGGCGTGATCATGAAGCGCTCGGTCTTCGGGTACACCCGCTGGCCGTTGACGAAGACCGCGAGGTTGCCGATGTTGCCCACGGTGACCCGGATCGAGCCCGGGTACGTCACCGTCTGCGTCGAACCGCGGCCCAGCAGGCCCTGGAACAGCCGCTCGCCGTAGTAGTTCCGCAGGGTCACGTACGAGCCGTCGCGGGCCGCCTTCAGCGTGATCACGACCTTCGGCGACTTCGGCGTCGGCTTGACCGTCGGTTTCGCGGGCGGCTTCGGCGCCGACGGCTTCGCGGTCGGGGTGGTCACGGCGACCGTCGGGGTCGTCTTCGACGCGTTCGCCTCGACGTCGTTCGGCACGGTGAACAGACGGACCATCCCCCAGCCCATCAGTCCGACCAGGATCGCGCCCAGGACGACCGCCCACCGCGGCCGGGCCGGGTGCAACGCCGGCTTCTTCTTGAGCTCGGCGCGCTCCTCCTGCCGGTTCAGCTCCGGGTCAGCCTGCGGATGGCTCTCGTCGAAGGCGGCCAGCAGGGCCGCCGGATCCGCCTGGACCGCGCGCGCGATCGAGCGGATATGACCGCGTGCGTAGAAGTTCCCCCCACAGCGAGTGAAGTCGTCGGCTTCCATCGCGACGATGAGCCCGGATCTGATCCGGGTCGCCGCGCTCAGCTGCTCGACCGTCATGCCCGCTCGCTCGCGGGCCGCCGTGAGCTCGCTGCCGATGCTCACGTCCCCACCGCCTTTCCACCGTCCAACAACTCCGCAGATCCGCCGACATCACAGTCAACGGCCATGGCACGACGGGGTCACGCAGAGGTCAGAGCTGTTCCCTGACCGGACACCTGGCGTCCGCCAGCATGTGCAGTGCCTGGACCACTTCCCCGTTCGACGGTTTTGCCGTCACTCCGAACGGTACCGCGAGTGACGACCCGGTCAACCGACGGTTCGCATCGGTCGTCCGTCGTGACTTGGCCGACATCTCGCTGAGGACCGGCCCCGGATCGAGCAGATGCACCGCGATCCGGCCGTCGTCGAGCGGATGCCGGCGCCGCAGTACGGTGACTTCCTCGATCTCTTCCCAGCGCGTCCCGATCCAGTCGTTGCGAATCCGCAACCTGATCCCGACCTGGTCGGCGACCAGCATGTCCCCCACCGTCAACGCCCGGGCGCAGACCACCGCGAGGACGCCGAAGCCCGCGGCCGCGATCCAGCGCAGGATCCCGGTCGCGCTGGTCGACGCCGAAGTGGCGAACCCGATCGCCACCAGCCCGGCCCCGATCGCGAGTCCGCCGTGCACCTTCTGCGAGGCGCGGATGGTGAACTGCTGGGCCCGGTCCTCGTCGACGGCGAAGCCCTCGAAGTGCGCGGGCTCGGCACTCCCCGCCTCGTACACCTCGACCCGGCCCTCGTCGCCCCCGGCCACACCCGACCGATCGCCGGGCAGCTCGCCGGACTCCTCGTCGAGCTCCTGGCCGGACGAGGTCTCGTCGACGTCCACCCGGGCGTCGCTCGAACCATCACCGGCGTCGTGGCCGTCCTCGGGCCGGCTGTCGCCGTACGGGTCGGCCTCGTACGGCGCGGGCCGGGGTTGGCGGGGTTCACCGGACCGGGGCATCGCGGTTCGCGCGGTCACGACTCACTCTCCTCGCAGGGTGGCGACGAAGTCCTCTAGGTCGTCCGGTTTCACCAGGACGTCGCGGGCCTTGGACCCCTCGCTCGGCCCGACCACGCCCCGGCTCTCCAGGATGTCCATCAGCCGGCCCGCCTTCGCGAAACCGACCCGGAGCTTACGCTGCAGCATCGACGTGGAGCCGAACTGCGTGGAAACGATCAGCTCGGCCGCCTGGACCACCAGGTCGAGGTCGTCCCCGATCTCGTCGTCCAGGTCCTTGCTCGGGCCGGGCGCTGCCGTGACGTCCTCACGGTAGGTGGGCTGCAACTGCTCCTTGCAGTGGTCCACGACGCCGCGGATCTCGCCCTCGGTGACCCAGGCGCCCTGGATCCGCATCGGCTTGCTCGCGCCCATCGGCAGGAACAGCCCGTCACCCTGGCCGACCAGCTTCTCCGCGCCCGGCTGGTCCAGGATGACCCGGCTGTCGGCCAGCGAGGAGGTCGCGAACGCCAGCCGCGACGGCACGTTCGCCTTGATCAGACCGGTGACCACGTCGACCGACGGGCGCTGGGTGGCCAGCACCAGGTGGATGCCCGCGGCCCGGGCGAGCTGGGTGATCCGGACGATCGAGTCCTCGACGTCGCGCGGGGCGACCATCATCAGGTCGGCCAGCTCGTCCACGATCACCAGCAGGTACGGGTACGGCGCCAGCACGCGTTCGCTGCCGGCCGGCGGCTTCACCTTGCCGGAGCGGACCGCCTTGTTGAAGTCGTCGACGTGCCGGAAGCCGAACGCGGCCAGGTCGTCGTAGCGCATGTCCATCTCGCGGACGACCCACTGCAGCGCCTCGGCGGCCTTCTTGGCGTTCGTGATGATCGGCGTGATCAGGTGCGGGATGCCCTCGTAGTTGTTCAGCTCGACCCGCTTCGGGTCGACCAGGATCATCCGTACCTCGTCCGGCGTGGCCCGCATCAGGATCGAGGTGATCAGCGAGTTCACGAACGACGACTTGCCGGAACCGGTGGCGCCCGCGACCAGCAGGTGCGGCATCTTCGCCATGTTCGCGACGACGAACCCGCCTTCGACGTCCTTGCCGAGCCCGGCCACCATCGGGTGGTGGTCGTTGCGCGCGGTCGCCGACCGGATCACGTCGCCGAGGCTGACGATCTCCTTGTCGGTGTTCGGGATCTCGATGCCGATCGCGGACTTGCCCGGGATCGGCGACAGGATCCGCACGTCGGCCGAGGCCACCGCGTAGGCGATGTTCTTGGACAGCGCGGTGACCTTCTCGACCTTCACCGCGGCGCCGAGCTCGACCTCGTACCGGGTGACCGTCGGGCCGCGCGTGTACCCGGTGACCTGGGCGTCGATGCCGAACTGCTCGAACACCTCGGTGAGCCGGTCGACGACCTGGTCGGACGCCTTGGTCCGCGCCTTGTGCACCGAACCAGGCTTGAGCATCTGGCCGTCGGGCAGGGTGTACGTGATGTCGCCGGACAAGCTGAGCTGCTCGACTCGCTGCGGCAGCGGCGTGTGCGGCGGCGGCTCCGGCGCCGACTCCGGCTTCGAAGCTCGCGAACCGGCACCCCCGCCGACCACCGGGCCGGCCGCGGCCGCACCAGCGACGGCAGCATCGGCACCGGAAGCAGAGGATGAGTCACCGTCGACGTCGTACGCGTCCTCGTCGGCGGCCTTCTTCGACTTGCGGCCGCGCTTGGACAGCTCGCGGCCCTCGAGCACAGGCGAGTCGTACGGCCGGACCGTGGGCTCCCCGTCCTCGTCGGTGCCCGCGGACTTGCCGCGGCGCTCCTTGCGGGTGAGGCGCACGGTGTCGTCGGTCGCGGCCCGGTCGGCCGCCACCGACGGCGAGTCCTCGGGCAGTTCGGTCCGGCCGAGCAGGACGTCGAACGCGGCGCGCACCCGCAGCGGGATCGCGTACACCGGGGTCCCGGTGACGACCAGCGCGCCGAAGATCGCGAGCAGGACCAGCAGCGGCGCGGCGACGTACTGGGTGAGCAGGTCGGACAGCAGCGAGGAGACGACGTACCCGATCGCGCCGCCCGCGTCCTGCAGCGGCGCGTCCTCCGGGTTGTTCGGCCGGGGGATGCCGTTGGCGATGTGGACCAGGCCGAGCACGCCGAGCGCGATCGACGACCAGCCGATCACCTGACGGCCGACCGGGCCGTTGCGATCCGGGTTCCGCAGGGTTCGGACCGCGATGAACAGCAGCATCAGGGGCACGGCCCAGCCGAGCATGCCGACGCTGCCGCTGACCACGGTGCGCAGACCGTTGCCGACGGCTCCGGGCAGCTCCCACCAGATCGCGGCGGCGACAACGACCGCCAGCCCGATCAGGAAGAGGCCCGCTCCGTCGCGCCGATGCGCCGGGTCGAGGTCGCGGGCACCGTTGCCGATGCCGCGGACGAGGCCGCCGAGCAGGTGCGCGATCCCGATCCAGACCTTCACCAGGCCACGGCCGAGGGCGAGCATCGCGGCGGCGAACGGACCCGCACCGCCACCGGATTTGGGCGTGCTGTTCCGCGCGGTGGTGCTGCCACCGCGCTTCGCGCTCTGCCCACGTTTCTGGGCGCCTGACGGACGGGAGCGTCCACCGGCAGTCGACCGCGCCGAACTCGGGCGGCTGGCTGCCGACTTCTGCGCCCGCGCCGGGGAAGACGTGCGGGTCGCCATGTTTAGCAGGCTACCCCGAGCACCACTGCAGTCACACGTGTCACACGCCGATCACGCCGCCCCATCCGTAGCGTCACGGCCGGGCTACTCCCCCGCGCAGCCGCCGCAACCGGGTCAGGTGCCAGAGCACGACGTACCAGCCGAGTGCGGCCACGACGCCCGAGGCGAGACCGGTCAACGCGAACCGGGCGACCGCCTCCCCGACCAGGTCCTCCCCCGCGCGCTGGACCTGCACGACGGCCCCGGTGAGACCGATCGCCACCATCGCGCCGAGCACGACGTACCGGGCCCAGGACGGGACCTGGTCCCTCGGCTCCACCAGACGCGGCTCGGTTCGGCGGAACCAGCGGTAGCACCAGATCGCCAGGACGACGCAGCCGCCGACCGTACTGACGTACTGCAGCACGCGGTTCACGTCCCCGGCGAAGAAGTCGCGGTAGCGCTGGACGAAGTACCCGTCGTAGTGGGTGAACGAGTCCCAGAGGACGTGGGTGAACGCACCGATCACGGTCGACACCACGATCCAGAACAGCACGACCAAGGACGGCAGCCGGACCGCGGTACCCGGTGAGGGAAGACGTGCGGCCAGGGACGCCGGGGCCAACGCCAGCAGGGGCCGCTTGAGGACCAGGGTGAAGGTGGCGAGCAGGATCAACGCCAGCAGCGGATCGAGCCAGAGCACCGACGTGAGCTTGTGCGTGAGCGTCAGGGTCAGGTTGCCGTGGATCTCGCGCGTCGCGAACCGGTACAGCGGGTCGAGGTAGAGCAGATCGGGAGCGACCGAGCCCGCCACCAACGCCGACGCGATCAAAGGCCGTCGGACGAGGGGGAGGACTGCTGCCGGGTGCGCGAGAGTGAAGGGCACCCGGCGCAGCATAGGACCTCAGGGAGTCGCCGCTCCGCGATCAGTACCTCAGAACGTCGGCCAGGCAGGCCCCAGTCCCCGCTGGCCGACACCGCGCGCGTCCCAGTCGCAGACGCCGCCGCGGAAGACCTGCCGCAACCGCTGCGACTGCTCGGCCGTGAAGGGCACGCGGTAGTCCGTCGGCGACGCCGGACGGACCTTGCACTTCACGATGTCGTTGACGACCTTCCCACCCGCGACCTGGCGCGGCGACGGCCAGACCGGGTACAGCGTGTTGCAGCGGGTCGTGCGGACGCCGTCGATCTGCGGTTCGGCGATCTTCTCCCCCGCCGGCGTCCAGCAGGCGTCGACCAGCTCGGCCGGCTTGTTGCGGACCACCTTGGCGTGGGCGCTGCCGGGGCGGTCGTCCGCGTCGGTCGACTCCAGCCAGCGGTCGAGCGACGCGAGCGCGTCCGCCATCACCGGGTTCGCGGTACTGAACCCGGGCCCGCTGTTGCTCTGCACGAGCATCACGTGGTTGCCGACGTCACCGTTCGCCTTGCGCAGCCGCTCCCGCAGCGAGAACGAGTGGAACCGCAGGTGGATGTCGCCGTTGGCCAGCTCGTCGGTGTACTGCCGGTAGTCCACGATCGGCGTACTCGCCAGCCCGCCCCCGCCGTTGGTGAGCTGCCCGGTCCGGTACGCCGTGTCGACGGCTCGCGCGTCGGCCACGGTCCGGCCGGGGACGAAGTTCGCGTCCTGGTCGAACCCGCCCACCTTCGCGTTCAGGTCCAGGAACTGGTCCACCGAGATCGTGCCCGCGTTGAGCGCGGCCAGGCCGTACTGGATCCCCACGTTGTCGAGCGGACGCCGGGCCGCGCCGTCCGCCGTACCCCAGACGTTCGCCTGGTGGTCGTACACGTCGCAGCGGGCGCCGTCCGGGTTCTTCACCGGGTCGTACCGCAGCTCGGCCGGGAGCTGGGCCGGGCAGTAGACGCGCGGGTCGATCCGTTTCCCGGCGCCGGCCAGGTTCGCGATCGTGCCGACCTTGCCGAAGCCGGACGCGGCCCGCTTCTGCTCGTCGGTCCACCCGGTCGCCGTGCCGAAGTAGTGGTCGAGCAGCAACGCGTCCGTGATCGTGTGCAAGGTGGCGAACCCGACCTCGGGGAACACGCAGGCCGCCAGGATCCCGTCCAGCAGGCCCGGGTAGTTGTCGGCGATCTGGAACACCTGGTACGAACCGCCGGAGCAGCCCCAGCCGATCGTCTGCCGCGGTACGCCGATCGTCTCGATCACGTGCTCCCGGGTCATCGCCATCGTCTCGGCCGCGAGTACGCCGTTGCAGTTGATCCCGAACACGTTCAGGCTCGACGAGGCCACCGCGTACCCCCGGCCGAGCATCACGTCGTCGTTGATCCCGCCGGTGTTGCCGCCCTGCTGGTACCACCCGCCGGGGCAGCCGCCGCCGAACGTGTAGACGAGCCCGCCGTTCCACCCGGTCGGCCCGGTCCGCGGAGTCGGCTCACCGGCCTCCGGATCGTGCAGCACGGCGTACTCGTAGATGGACCGGTTGATGACGCCGGTCTCGACCCGGACGATGTACGGCACGGTGCGTCCCGTGGTCGTGGTCGTGGTGGCCAGATCCGGCGGAGTCGTTGCCGGGAGCACCTTCAGCTTGCGGTCGACGGTGGAGCGGTAGAGGTAGTCGACCCGGGTCGGCGCCGAGCAGTTCGCGTCGGTCGGCGCACCGAGCTTGGCCCCGGCGAGCGTGGTGAAGCCGGCCGTCCCGCAGACGAACGGCTTCTCGTGCGGACCGGCCAGCATCGGGCCGGTGCGCGGGTGGTTCGTGAGGACCAGCCGGGCGGTCGCTGCGGTCACCGTGGCGCGGCCGGGCTTCAGGCCGTCGACCAGGCCGGTCATCGACCCGCCACCTGGATCCACCGTGAACGCGGACGTCACGTCGCGCCCGTCGACCCGGACCTTGACCCGGTCCAGCCCGGCGCCGGACACCCGGAGCAGGGCGTTACCGTCGCTGACCTGGTCGGGGCGAGGCGAGGACAGCAGGTCGATCCGGACGCCGTCGGACGCGGCGGCCGGGGCGACGGCGAGTCCGAGCAGCAGGGTGAGGGCGAGCACGATCAGGGCGGCTGGTCGCTTCATGCGACGAGTCGATCACAAGAAGCGACCCGGTGGAAGGCTTCGCGGCAATCGGTTTCCATCGATCGCCGCGATCCGGTGAAGCGTTGACGATCAGGCGCCGGTGGTGCCGTCCAGGTGCTCGCGGACCAGGTCCGCGTGACCGCAGTGCCGGGCGTACTCACCGATCAGGTGGATGTAGATCATCCGCAGCGTCGACTCCGTCCCCGCGAAGGTGAACCGGTCGTCGAGGTCATGGCCGGCGGCCGCCTCGTCGGACAGCTTCCACTCGGCGATCAGGCCCTCGTACTCGGCCTGGGCGCGGGCCGGGTCGATCAGCTCGAAGTCCGCGTCCTTGCCGAGCTCCGGCGCGAACAGCGGCTCGGCCGGGACCTCGGCGAAGTGGATCCGGAACCAGATCCGCTCCACCTTGGTCAGGTGCCGGATCAGCCCGAGCAGGGACAGGGTCGACGGCGGCGCGCTCCGGACCGCGAGCTGCTCGGCGGTCAGGCCGGCGCACTTGTAGAGCAGGGTGGCGCGGTAGAAATCGAGGTAGCCGGCCAGCAGATCCCGCTCGGGGGCCACCAGCGATCCGGAGGGGCGTTCCACCTCGGGCGCGGTCCAGGTCATCCGGGCATCCTCTCCCGGGCCGCCGGGACGACAGCCGGTGGGGTGACCCGCCGATATCGGACTGGACCAGTAGGTAACCGGGATGCTACAGAGAGGTATGCCGTCCACCAGCCGCGGATCCGTGGCGGACAACGGTCCGGCGACGGTCGCGATCGACGGCGGCCAGTCGTCGCTGCGGCTGCGCGTGCTCGCGGACGGCCGGACCGGCGAGGGGCCCGGCTTCGTGCACGGCGGCGACACCGTCCAGGACACGCTCGCCGCGGTCCGCCAGGCCGCGACCGACGCGCGCCTGGACGAGCCGGTCGACGTGGTCGCGCTCGGCCTCTGCGGACTGCCGAACGACGTCGTCCAGGCGGAGGCGCTGGCCGACGGCGTCGCCGAGGTCCTCGGCGCCACCGAGGTCCGGGTCTGCGAGGACATGGTCACCGCGCACGCGGGCGCGCTCGCCGACGGGTACGGCGTGGTCGTTGCCGCGGGCACCGGAGTGGTCTGCCTGGCGATCGACCGGGACCGGTCCTGGCACAAGGTGGACGGGCACGGCTACCTGTTCGGCGACGCGGGCAGCGCGTTCGCGATCGGCCGGGCCGGACTGGTCGCCGTCCTGCGAGCCCGGGACGGACGTGGTCCCGCGACCGCGCTGGCCACGGCACACCTGGACCCGTGGACGTACTACTCCTCCCCCACGGTCGTCGACGACGTCGCCCGGTTCGCGCCGACGGTGCTCGGCCACGCCGCCGACGGGGACGCGGTGGCCGGCGGCATCGTCGACCAGGCCGTCGCCGATCTGGGCGAGACGATCCGGACCGCCGTCGCGACGATGCGTCCGGGCGAGGAGATCCCGGTCGCCTGTGTCGGTGGGCTCTTCGACGCCGGTGACCAGCTGCTCGAACCACTGGCCCGGCAGCTCGACGACCGCGCGGCGCTGACCAAGCCCCTCGGGACACCGCTGGACGGCGCGGCCCGGCTCGCCCGCGGAACGCTGCAGCCGTACGACGACCTGGTCACCGTGCACCGCCGCCCGGAGTGACCCCTTCCGCCGACCGGTCGGTGCGGTCATCGTTGGTAGCCGTCGCCGACAGGCAGAGGACACGACGATGAGCAGACGACAGCACCCACCCTTGTTGCTTGGCGCAACCACCTTGGACATCACGCCGCCCGCCGGGCATCCGATGGACGGGTACGCCGGCCGCCTCGGCCCCGCGACCGGTACGGCGGACCCGCTGCGCGCCACCCTCGTCTGGCTCAGCACCGAGGACGACTCCGGCGTGCTCTGGCTCAGCCTGGACGCCGTCGCCACCACGACCGAACTCGCCACCGAGCTGGCCGAAGCGGCAGCCACCGCGACGGGCATCCCCGCGGAACGCGTCCTGGTCTGCGCGTCCCACACGCACTCGGGTCCGTCCGGGTGGTCGGGCCGGATCCACCCCGTGATGACCGCCGAACGCGAACCCGACCTGGTCCGCGCCCTCACCACGACCGTCGCTACCGCCGAGATCGCCCGCATCCCGGTCACAGCGAGCTGGCGATCCACCGAGGTTCGCGGCGTCGGGACCAACCGCCATCACCTCGATGGTCCGCACGACGCCACGGTCGGCATCCTCGCCCTGACCGACCAGGCGGGGACCACGGCCGCGGTGTTGGTCGACTTCGCCTGTCACCCGACCGCGTACGGCGCCGAGAACCTGCTCTGGTCCGCCGACTGGCCGGGCGCCGCACGGGATCGGCTCGACAGTCCCGTGGTCGGCTTCCTGCAAGGGGCGGCCGGCGACGTCAGTCCGCGGTTCACCCGGCAAGGTCGGGACGCGGCCGAGATCGGCCGACTCGGCGGACTCCTGGCTACCGCGGTCAACGACGCCCTGGCCGAGGGCGGGATCCCGTTGCCGTCGATCGCGCCGACCGTGCGGCGGACGACGATCCGCCTGCCCGTTCGCGAACTCCCTTCTCCTGAAGAGGTCTCCGCGATGGTCGACGCAGCCGAGGCCGCCGTCCGCAGCGGAGACGGACCAGCCGCCCGAATCGCCCGCACCCGGTTGGAGGGCGCGCGTGGTCAGGCCGCGATGCTCGCCGCGGACCTGCCGGCCGAGCTCGTGGTGCCGATCACGGTCGTCTCGCTCGGCCACGTCGCCTGGATCCACCTGCCGGTCGAGCCCTTCGCGATCCACGGCCGCCGGCTGCAGGACGGAAGCGAGTACGGCGTCACCCGGGTGATCGGCTACACGGACGGGTACTTCGGGTACCTGGTCGACGCGGAGGCCCGCCGGACCGGTACGTACGAGGCGCTGATCAGCTACTTCGACCCGGCCGCGACCGATCGTCTCCTGGCGGCGGCGACCACGCTGTCGATCCGAGCACCTTCTCACGATGTGTCCACAGATCTCATTGAATGAGATAGCTGCTGGCGCGCGGACCGGGCTGTTGGTTACCGTCTTCGGCAGGTCATGAGTGCCAGCGACAAGCCCCGGCTAGCTGGCCGGCAACCCTCCTCCGCGGTGGGGTGCCCCGGGTGAGGACCAGGCCGTGCGGACACCCCGTTCGGCAAGTGCGGACCCACCGGGAGCCAGCGTGTCCATCCTCTCCATCCTCGAGCCTGCCAATCACACCGCCGTCGTCCGGCCGTCCGTGGCCCGGCTCAGCACCGGTAGCATCCCCGCGACCGTCGGCGCCGACCTGCTCGTCCCGCTGGCCGACGGCCGGGTGACGGACTACGCCAACTTCGACCACGGGGCCAGCGCGCCCTGTCTGGAGTCGGTGCGCGCCGCCGTCGAGGCCGCGCTGCCGTCGTACGCCTCGGTGCACCGCGGCAACGGGTACGCCTCCCGGATCACCACCCAGTGGTACGAGCGGGCCCGTCGGCAGGTGCACGAGTTCGTCGGCGCGCGGGACGACTACCAGGTGATCTTCACCCGGCAGACCACCGACGCCCTGAACCTGCTCGCCCGCGCGGTCCCGGCCGACGCGACCGTGATCGTCTTCGAGTCCGAGCACCACGCGGCCCTGCTGCCCTGGCCCGCGGAGCGCACCGTCCGGCTAGCGGCGCCCGAGTCGCCGGCCCAGGCCATCACCGCCGTCGCCGACGCGCTGCGGACGGCGCCCGAGGGACCACGGCTCGTGGTGGTCACCGGCGCCTCGAACGTCACCGGCGAGATCTTCCCGATCGCCGAGCTGGCCGCTGTCGCGCGAGCCCACGGTGCCCGGATCTGCCTCGACGCCGCACAGCTCGCCCCGCACCGCGAGGTCGACATCGCCGCGCTCGACGTCGACTGGGTCGCCCTGAGCGGCCACAAGCTGTACGCCCCGTACGGTGCGGGCGCGCTGGTGGGCCGGACCGACTGGCTCGACGCGGCCGACCCGTACCTGCTCGGCGGCGGCGCCACCGCGGCCGTAGCGGGCGACACCACCGTCTGGAACGAAGGGCCGGCCCGGCACGAGGGCGGCTCCCCCAACGTCATCGGCGCGATCGCCCTGGCGGCGGCCTGTGCGGCGATCAGCGAGCACCGTGATGCGATCGAGCAGCACGAGCGCAGCCTGCTAGCCCGGCTCCGGACCGGACTGGCCCAGCTCCCCGGCGTCACCACGTACTCGGTCTTCGGCGAGGACGCCGACCGCGTCGGTACGGTCTGCTTCACCGTGGACGGCCTGACGTCCACCCTGGTCTCCGCGGCGCTGTCGGCGGAGTACGGGATCGGGGTGCGGGACGGGAAGTTCTGTGCGCACCTGCTCGTCGGTCACCTGCTGAACGACTCCCCCGAGCACGGCACCGCCGTCCGGGCGAGCCTCGGCCTCGGGACCACCCGCGAGCACGTCGACCGCCTCGTGAACGCCGTCCGCACGCTCACGACGAGCGGCCCGCGCACCGCGTACGAGGAGTCCGCGCACGGCTGCCAGCCGGCCGAGGACCCGCGCGACCTCGAGGCTCCCAAGATCTGGTGAGCCCTGCTGTGCCGGCCGGCCCACCGCTCGGGTGGACCGGCACAGCGACAAGCTACTTCGGCGACAGACCTGTGTGGTGAGCGGCGAACGCCAGCAGGTCGGCCCACTCCGAGGCGACCATGGCGGCGGGTTTGCCGAAGCCGTGGCCGGTGTCGACCTCGACCCGGGTCAGGACCGGAGCAGTGCCCGCCTGCGCGTGCTGCAGGGCGGCGATGAACTTGTGACTGTGCAGCGGGACGACGCGGTCGTCGTGGTCACCGGTGACCACGAGGGTCGCCGGGTACCGCGTCCCGTCGCGCAGGTTGTGCAGAGGTGAGTACGCCAGCAGGTCCTCGAACTGGTCGGGGTCCGACGGCAGACCGTAGTCCGAAGCCCAGCCCGCGCCGACGGTGAACAGGTGGAACCGCAGCATGTCCAGCACGCCCACCCCGGGCAGCGCGACCGCGAACAGGTCGGGCCGTTGCGCCAGCACCGCACCGACGAGCAGACCACCGTTGCTGCGCCCGTGGATCGCGAGCTGCGCGGCCGTGGTCACCTTGGTCGCCTGCAGGTGCTCGGCGACCGCGATGAAGTCGTCGAACACGTTCTGCTTGTTCTTCAACCGGCCGTCGTCGTGCCAGGTGCTCCCGTACTCGCCGCCGCCGCGCAGGTTCGCGATCACCAGCACGCCCCCGGCCGCGAGCCACCCGGCCCAGCCCGGCTTGTAGTCCGCGAAGATCGGGATCCGGAAGCCGCCGTACCCGTACAGCAGGGTCGGCCGTGGTTCGGAGAGGTCGAGATCGGCCCGGTGGATCAGGAAGTACGGCACCTCGCGGCCCGGTTCGACGTGCCGGGTCACCGTGACCTCGGGCGGCGTGAACCCGGACCCGCCGGACGGCACCAGCTCCGGCAACGCGCGGATCGACCCTGTCGCGGCGGACACGACGTACGCAAGGGTCGGCTCGGTGGTCGAGGACAGGCCGATGAAGACCTCGTCGTTCTTCACCGAGGCGTTCACCCCGACGACGCCGCCACCGGGAAGGTCGACGGTCCGGGTGGTCCCGCCGTCCAGGTCGTGCAGTCGAAGAACCGGTTGCGCGTCGACCAGCGTCACCGTGGCGAGGCCGGCCTCGGTCGCGCGGACCTCGATCAGCGTGCCCTCGTCCTCGGGGACCAGGTCGGTGAAGTTCGCCTCCAGGTCGCTGCTGACCACACGGCCGCGCGGGGCGTCGCGGTCGGTCCGCAGGACCAGCTGGTCCCCCGCCATCCGGACGAACTGTGCCTCGTACGCGAACTCGTCGATCACCTTGACCGGCTCACCGAGACCGCTGCCCTCGGTGATCGGGTAGAGCCAGAGCCGGGTCCGCGGGTCCGTGCCCTCGAAGATGTGCAGCACGGCGTACCGGTCGTCGTCGCTGATCTCGACGTCCAGGTACAGGCGCTCGCCGTTCGGGAGCCGCAGGATCAGCTCGTCCTCGGACTGCGGCGTCCCGATCCGGTGCAGCTTGAGCTCGCCGGTCCCGAGCGCCTTCGTCTCGGTTCCCTCGCTCCGCCCGCCGGACGGGTAGTGCACGTACAGGTACGCGGACGAGTCCGGCAACCAGGTGGCCGTGCAGAACTTGGCCTCGGTGACCACGTCCTCGACGGCGGATCCGGTCGCGACCTCGAGCAGCCGGAAGGTGATCCAGTCGCTACCGCTCTCGTTGATCCCGTACGCGAAGTACTTGCCGTCCGGGCTGACGGTGAAACTGCCGAGCGAGTCGGTGCCGCTCTCGGACAGCTGGTTCGGGTCGATCAGGACCCGGCCGCCTTCGAGCAGTCCGGCCAGCGAGTCCGCCACGAACACCCCGTCCTGAGCCTGCGTCCCGTCGTTGCGGCCCACGAAGTACCAGCCGGACTTCTTCGCCGGGACACCTGCGCGCGGCCGGGCCAGGACCGCGGCCATCGTCCGCTGGAACCACGCCCGCTCCTGGTACCCCGCGAGCTCGGCCTGGGTGAACGCGTTCTGCCGGTCGACCCAGTCCCGCGTCGCGGCCGAGTCCGGGTCCTCGAGCCAGCGGTAGGGATCGGCGATCCGGTGTCCGTGCAGGGTGTCGGCGACGTCGTCGCGCCGGCTCTCCGGGTACTCAGCGGCGGTCATGGGAGACAACCTAACCCGGCTCCGGTGACGGGCTCACCGGGTTTGCGGATCCCACCCGCCGGGCCGCCGGTGGGCGGCATCCCGCACAGGCGCCGGGACCCGGCGGGTGGGACCTCACCGGGATGGTCAGCGGCGGCCGGCCGGGTCGAGGTCCTTGCGCCACAGCACCTCGCCGAACAGGTTGCGCAGCGACACCGTGAAGACCTCGGTCCGCGGGTCGATCGCGACGTGGCCGAAGAACTGGTTCCCGCCGCTCGGCGGCTGGTTCGGGAAGTCGGCCGCCTTGACGAACTCGAGCCGCGGCCCGAACGTCGGATCCAGCGGGTTCGGGCCGAAGGTGCCCGCGTTGACCGGGCCGGCCACGATCTCCCAGAACGGGTCGAAGTCGGTGAACGCGGCGCGGGCCGGGTCGTAGTGGTGCGCGGCGCAGTAGTGCACGTCCGCGGTGAGCCACACAGTGTTGCGGACGTTGCGCCGCTTGAACTGGCTGAGCACCCACGCGATCTCGTGCTCACGACCACCCGGCGCCCCACCGAGCCCGTTCGCGACCGCCTCGATCAACGGGCCGTCCGGGACCAGCACGCCGAGCGGCATGTCGCTGGCGATCACCTTCCACGCCGCCTTCGACGCGGCCACCTCGCGGACCAGCCACTCCAGCTGCTCCTGGCCGAGGATCGGCACCGGTCCCGCGACACCCGGCTCCGGGTTCGTCCCGCGGTACGTGCGCATGTCCAGGCAGAACACGTCCAGCAGCGGGCCGTAGCTCACCTTGCGGTAGATCCGGTTCCGGCCGCCCGGGTGCACCATCGGCAGGTACTCGCCGAACGCCTGCTTCGCCCGGGCCGCGAGCACGTCGACGCGCTTCTCGGTGTAGCGGGCGTCGGTGAGGACCTCACCGGGGTACCAGTTGTTGACGGTCTCGTGGTCGTCCCACTGGCTGACGATCGGCACGTCCGCGTACAGCGCGCGGACGTTCTCGTCGAGCAGGTTGTACTTGTACCGGCCCCGGTACTCGGCCAGCGTCTCGGCCACCTTGGCGACCTCCTCGGTCACCACGTTGCGCCAGACGGTGCCGTCGGCAAGCTTCACCTCGGCCTCGATCGGCCCGTCGGCGTAGATGTTGTCGCCGGAGTGCAGGAAGAAGTCGGGCCGGGTCTCGTGCATCGCCCGGTACGCCCGCATCCCGCCGAACTCGGGGTTGATCCCCCAGCCCTGGCCGGCGGTGTCACCGGTCCAGACGAAGCTCACCGGCTTGTTCCGGCCCGGCGTCACGAACGAACCGGTCGCGGTCTCACCCCGGCGCCCGGACGCGTCCTCGAACCCGACCCGGTACTCGTACCGCTGCCCCGGCCGCAGACCCCGGACCGGGAGCTGGGCGGTGAAGTCCGCCTCGGGACCGGTCACGGGACCCCGCAGCCGGATCGCCCGGTCGAACCGGCCGTGGCTGGTCAGGTCCACGACAAGACGGGCCCGACGGTCGGTCCGCGACCACACCACGGCCGAGTTCGCGGTGACGTCGCCGGACATGATCCCGGACGGCAGCCCGGGCCGGTCGCGACGGACGACGGCCGGGACCGCGGAGGCGGTGACGGGCAGGGCGAGCGAGGCACCCGCGACAGTGGAAGCGGTGAGTAGCTGGCGGCGGCTCAAGGTCATGAGCAGAAGGTGCTCCGCCCTGATGACAGCCAGGTGAAACGCAGGAGAACCGGGCGCCAAACCCGCTGGTACTAGCCCATCGGGACTAGCCCACCGGGGCGATCTCGCCGGAGCCGCGGATCGTCAGCTTCACCGGGACGCGGACCGTCCTGCCGGGACGGTGCGGCTCGGGCAGGCGTTCGGTCATCAGCTGGATCGCGGTGCGGGCCATCACGTCCGCGGACTGGGCGACCGCGGTGAGACCCGGGCTGAGCAGGTCGCCGAGGGCCAGGTCGTCGAAGGAGACCAGGGCCACCTGGTCGCGGCGGCCGGCCAGGCCGCGGAGTACCTCGGCGGTGGTCATGTTGTTGGCCGAGAGCAGCGCGGTGGCCGGCTCGGGCCGGTCCAGCACGGCCGACAAGGTGATGCCGATCCCCTCGGTGGTCGGCTCGGACAGGTGGACCAGGTCCTCGTCCACGTCGATCCGGTGCCGGGCCATCGCCGCCCGGTACGCGACCACGCGTTCCCGGGCGGTGAAGATCCGCTCGTCGTCGCCGAGGTACGCGATCCGGCGATGTCCCTGCCGGACCAGGTGGTCGATCGCCTGGTCGATCCCGCCGGCGTTGTCGGCGAGCACGGCGTCGGCCTCGATCCCGTGCGCGGGCCGGTCGATCGTGACCACGGCCATGCCGGCGTCGACGTGCGGCGCGAGGTAGTCCTGGGTCTCCCCGATCGGGGCCATGATCAGCGCGTCCGGGCGGCGGGCGACGAACTCCAGGCAGACGTCCTTCTCCCGCTCCGGGTCCTCGTCGGTCAGGCCGATCATCACCACGGATCCGCTGGACCGGGCCCACAGCTCGACGGCGCGGCCGAGCGAGGCGAAGAACGGGTCGCCGATGTCGCGGATGACGACCGCGATCGTGCCGGTCTTGCCGCGGCGCAGCATCCGGGCGCTCTCGTTCGGCGTGTAGTTGAGCTCCTTGATCGCGGCCTGCACCTTGGCGGTCAGCTCGGGGCTGACGTTCGGCTCCTCGTTCACCACCCGGGAGACGGTCTTCAGGGCGACCCCGGCGCGGGCCGCGACCTCCTTCATGGTGGGCCGGCGCTGCCCCGTGCTGCTCAAGCCGTTGATGCTCATGCCTGGCCCACCCTCTCTGGTTCCGTCAGCGACCGGCTCAACTCTCCACGACGACCGGGATGATCATCGGGCGGCGCCGGTGGGTGTCGCTGACCCACTTGCCGACCACGCGGCGGATCACCTGCTGCAACTGGTACATGTCGTCCACCCCGCTCCCGATCGCCTTCTCGATCTCGGCCTCGATCCGCGGTTTGAGTTCGTCGAAGACGGCGTCGTCCTCGGCGAACCCGCGCGCGTGGATCTCCGGCCCTGCCGTCAGTTTGCCGGTCACCGAGTCCATCACGGCGATCACCGAGATGAAACCCTCGTCGCCGAGGATCCGCCGGTCCTTCAGCGAGGTCTCGGTGATGTCGCCGACCGTGGAGCCGTCGACGAACACGTACCCGCACTCGACCTTGCCGGCCACCTTCGCCCGGCCCTCGACCAGGTCGACGACGACCCCGTCCTCGACCACGACCACGTTCTCCGCCGGGACCCCGGTCTGCCGGGCCAGCTCGGCGTTCGCGTGCAGGTGCCGGATCTCGCCGTGCACCGGCATCACGTTGCGCGGCTTGACGATGTTGTAGCAGTACAGCAGCTCGCCCGCCGACGCGTGGCCGGAGACGTGGACGAGCGCGTTGCCCTTGTGTACGACGTTCGCGCCGTGCCGGGTCAGGCCGTTGATCACCCGGTAGACCGAGTTCTCGTTGCCGGGGATCAGCGAGGACGCCAGGACCACGGTGTCGCCGGGCTGGATGTGCACGACGTGGTGGTCGTTGGCCGCGATCCGGGACAGCGCCGACATCGGCTCGCCCTGCGACCCGGTCGACACCAGCACCACCTGCTCCGGCGGGTAGTTGTCGAGTTCACGCATGTCGATCAACGTGTCGCCCGGAACGGTGAGGAACCCCAGGTCGCGGGCGACGGCCATGTTGCGGACCATCGAGCGGCCGACGTACGCGACCTTGCGGCGGTGCTTCACGGCGGCGTCCATCACCTGCTGGACGCGGTGCACGTGGGAGGCGAAACAGGCGACGATGATGCGCTGGTTCCGCGCGTTGGTGAAGACGCGGTCGAGCACCGGCGCGATGTCGCGCTCGTGGGTGGTGAAGCCGGGGACCTCGGAGTTGGTGGAGTCGACACAGAACAGGTCGACGCCCTCCTCGCCGAGCCGCGCGAACGAGCGCAGGTCGGTGATCCGGTTGTCCAGCGGCAACTGATCCATCTTGAAGTCACCGGTGTGCAGGACCAGGCCGGCCGGGGTCCGGATCGCGACCGCCAGGGCGTCCGGGATCGAGTGGTTCACCGCGACGAACTCGCACTCGAACGGGCCGAGCCGGATCGTCTCTCCCTCGGCCACGGTCTGCTGCGGGACGTTGCGGTGCCGGTGCTCCTTCAGCTTGCCCTCGAGCAGCGCCAGGGTCAGCTGCGAACCGATCAACGGGATGTCGCCACGCTCGCGAAGCAGGTACGGCACGCCGCCGATGTGGTCCTCGTGGCCGTGCGTCAGGACGACCGCGACGATGTCGTCCAGCCGCTCCCGGATCGGCTCGAAGTCGGGCAGGATCAGGTCGACGCCGGGCTGGTTCTCGTCCGGGAAGAGGACGCCGCAGTCGACGATCAGCAGCTTGCCGTCGTACTCGAAGACGGTCATGTTCCGGCCGACCTCGCCGAGGCCGCCGAGCGGGATCACCCGCAGCGCGCCAGGGGTCAGCGGGCCGGGCGCCGCCAGGTCCGGATGGGGATGGCTCATACGGTCAGTCCTGCGTTCTTCAGATCGGTGGTGAGGCCGTCGACCAGCCCGGCACTCGCCTCGACCAGCGGCAGCCGGACGGTCGTGTGCTCCAGGATCCCGGTCAGCTTCAGCGCGGCCTTCACCATGATGGCGCCCTGGGTCCGGGTCATGATCGCCTCGACCGCCGGGATCACCTGCCGGTCGATCCGCCGGGCGGTCTCCAGGTCGCCGGCGACGGCGGCGTCGATCAGCTGCCGGTACTGCGGGCTCGCGACGTGCGCGACGACGCTGACGATGCCGACCCCGCCGATCGCGAGGGTGGCCAGGTTCAGTTCGTCGGCGCCGCAGTAGTAGACGAGGCCGGAGTTGGCCAGCACCTTCGTCGTGGCGGCGAGGTCGCCCTTCGCATCCTTGACCGCGACGATCCGCGGGTGCTCGGCGAGCGCCAGCAACGTCTCGGTCCGGATCGGCACCCCGGAGCGGCCGGGGATGTCGTACAGCATGACCGGCAGGCCGGTGGAGTCGGCGACGGCGGTGAAGTGCGCCTTCAGCCCGTCCTGCGGGGGCTTGTTGTAGTACGGGGTGACGACCAGCAGCCCGTGCGCGCCGGCGGCCTCCGCGGCCTTGGCGCCCTCGATGGTGTGCGCGGTGTCGTTGGTCCCGACGCCGGCGACGACCTTGGCCCGGTCGCCGACCGCTTCCAGCACGGCCTCGATCAGCTGGACCTTCTCGGCGTCCGAGGTGGTCGGCGACTCGCCGGTGGTCCCGTTCACCACGAGTGCGTCGTTGCCCTGCTCGACCAGGTGGTTCGCCAGCTTCTGCGCAGCAGCCAGATCGAGTGCGCCGTCAGGCCGGAACGGGGTGATCATCGCCGTGGTCAGCCGGCCGAAAGGCAGGGCCGCCGAGGCGGGAGTTGCTGCTGAGGACATGGGGGTCAGATTACCGCTCCAGCAGCCTCGGGAAATGAGTAGGCCTGGTGGCTGTCCGCTCGGGGGTCCGGGCAGCCACCAGGCTCACTCGTCCTATCGGGCCGGGCCCAGCAGTCGTTACAGCTTCATCCAAAAAAATCCGAAAAAGTTCCTGCAAGCACTGTGCGCGACCAATTGATCACTCTGTGACGACGAAACCCCTTCATCCGCTACCGTTTCACCCTGTGTCGATGCCCCTGAACTCCCCGCGGCCCCCGGCGGCCGCCTCGCTGACCATGGTGACGGCCTCGATGATCGCGGCCGTCCCGATGATCACAGTCGTCATGTACTTCGTCCTCGCCCCCGACGACGGTCTCGGCGAGTTCCCCACCACGGTCGCGCTGATCCTGCTGGCGGCCGCGGTCGCGGCGTACTCGGTCTGTGAGCTGGCCGGGTTCCGGACCGCGCCGATGCAGCACGGTGGGACGCCCGCCCAGGTCGAGGCGGCCTCGTGGCAGCGGTTCACCGCATCGACGTTCGTCCGGTTCGCGATCTGCGAGGCCGTGTTCCTGGTATCGATCCCGCTCGCCTTCATCGTGAAGAGCTACTGGCTCGTCCTCGTCGGCGCGGTCCTGGGACTCGCCCTGTTGGTCTGGGAGGTCTGGCCCGGCGCCCGGAACCAGCGCCGCTTCGCCGCCGCCCTGGAGGCCCGCGGCGTCCCGTCGTACCTGACCGGCCGGCCGCAGGACTACACCCGGCCGCGGGACCTGGGCTGACCTACAAAGGCGGCCAGGCGTCAGGCCGCGGTGCGGTAGACCAGGCAGCCGCGTCGCTCGAGCTGGTGCACCCACTCGGGGACCACGGGGAGGTCGAGCCAGCGCAGGTCGAGCTTCTCCAAGGCCGGGAACGCTTCCGGCCCGAGGTCGGGCAGCCAGGTGATCCTGTTCGCCCGCAGATCGAGGTGCCGTAGGCGCGGGAGCCGGGCGAGCTGGACCGGCAACTCGGTCAGCGCGTTCGCCCGGAGGCTGAGCACGCGGAGCTCGGTCAGCTCGTCGAACGTCCCCGGCAGATGCGCGAGCTGATTGCGATCCAGGTGCAGCTCGCGCAACGCCGTCAGCCCGCCGTACGTCTCGGGCAAGGTGGTCAGGCGATTCCCGTACAGCCGGAGCTCGGCGAGCTCGGTCAGCCGGCCGAGCGACGCCGGAACCTCGGTCAGGGCGTTGCCGGTCGCGCCCAGGTACTGCAGGGAGCCGAGGTCGCCGAGGGACTCCGGCAGTACCGAGATCTCCAGCTCGCTGACATAGAGGAACTCGAGCCGGCCGAGACGCCCGAGAGTCTCCGGGAGAACCAGCAACGGCTGGTGGCTCAGATCCAGGATGCGCAGCTCGGCGAAGTCACCCAGCCAGTCCGGCAAGGTGGTCAGCCGATTGCCGTGCAGGTACAGCTCGCGCAGACCGACGTGCTCGCGAATCGCCGGATCGAGGTCGTCGATCCCGGACTCACCCAGGTTGACGGTGCGCCCTGGCGTCATCCCCCGGCCACCCAGACCGAGGTGGTCGACACGATCGCGGCCAGCAGGCCCTGAACCACGGACAGGGCACCGGGCAACAAGAGGACGCCACCGATCACCAGCAGCGGCGCGATCACCGCCTTCTCCACCCAGCCACCGGTCCGGAACCTGAGCAGCTTCGGCAGCCGGATCTCGTACCAGGTCTCGCCGCGGATCGGCAGCGGCCACAACCACGGGCAGCCGGCCCGGGTGAGGCTGTCGCCGAGACAGTGCACGAAAATCCCGACCGCGACCGCGACCCCGATCCAGCTGCCGATCTCGGCCAGCCCGGCCTGGACCGCGTCGGCTGCCGTGGTGCCGGGGATCGCGGCGCCCGCGACCGACCAGACCGCGGCGCCGATCACGATCGTGATGATCCAGTCGCCGAGCACATCGGCCGCGAGCAGCAGACCCGCGAGCGCCACGGCCAGGACGGCCCACCGTCCACTCGATCCGGCGCCGGCCGCGAGGAACCCGAGACCGACCGCGGCCGCGAGCGTGTGGGTCGCGTGCCGGTGTTTGCCGGTGCTGTCCTCGTCGCGCGGGCCCTTGGTGATCCGGTAGAGCAGACCCGAGAACGTCCGCACCGCGCCGGAGACGATCCGCGTGATCGGGCCGAGCAACGAGGACGCCTTCGCCCCCGGGTGGTCGAGATCGGGCACCAACGCGTACCCCGCGGTCGCGGCCGCGAACGGCACCACCTCGGCGACGCTGGTGAGACCGATCAGCGGAGCCACCGCCAGCCCGGCGCACCACCCGGACAGCGCGTGCGAGCGCCCCATCATCTGCCGCAACCCCCTTGTTTTGTGGAGGGTTGAGTATCGCAGCGGCCGCCGACAGTTTCGGCCCGACACACCATGGTGCCGGTGGCCGGAACCGTCAGGCGTCGAAGTCGAGCGTGACCTTCGGGCTGGTCGGGTGGGACTGACAGGTGAGCACGTACCCGGCCCGGATCTCGTCCTGCTCGAGCGCCCAGTTGGTGTCCATCCGGACCGTGCCCTCGGTCACCTTGGCGCGGCAGGTCCCGCAGACACCGCCCTTGCACGCGAACGGCGCGTCGGTCCGGACGGCGAGCGTCGCGTCGAGCACCGCCTTCGCGTGCTCGCCGAGCGGGAACGTCGACCGCCGGCCGTCCAGGATCACGGTCACCTCGGCCGCGTCCTCGTCGGCCACGCTCTCCTCGACCCGGGCCACCGGCGCCTCGTCGCCAATGTGGAAGAGCTCGGCATGGACGTTCTCGCGCGGGACGCCCTCGGACAGCAGCAGGTCCTGAGCGCCGACGACCATCGCGTACGGCCCGCAGAGGAACCACGCGTCGACCGTGTCGGCCGGCAGGATCGTGTCGATCATCCGGCGCAACCGGTCACTGTCGATCCGCCCGCTGAACAGCTCGACCTCGGTGGACTCCCGGGACAGCACGTGGACCAGGTGCAGCCGCTCGGCGTACCGGTCCTTCAGGTCGGCGAGCTCGTCGGCGAACATCACCGATCCCGCGGTCCGGTTGCCGTACAACAAGGTCACCCGGCTGAGTGGTTCGACCTGCAGGATCGTCGCCACCAGGGAGAGCACCGGCGTGATCCCGCTGCCCGCGGCGACGAACGCGTAGTGCTTCACGTGGCCCGGATCCAGCGGCGTCCCGAACCGGCCGAGCGGCGTCATCACCTCGAGCGTGTCGCCGACCTTCAGCTCGGTCGCGGCGTACGAGGAGAAGTCGCCGCCGGGGATCCGCTTGACCCCGATCCGCAGCACGCCCGACCCGGCCGGCGCGCAGATCGAGTAGCTGCGCCGGACGTCCTCGCCCGCGCGTCGCACGGTGAGGTGCTGGCCGGCGGTGAAGTCGTACTCCGCGGCCAGGTCGGCCGGGACGTCGAAGGTGATCGCGACCGAGTCGTCGGTGATCGCCTCGATCGCCTGGACCTTCAACGGGTGGAACGTCGCCCTCCGGCGGGGCAGCGTCGTGGTGGACGTCATCGGCTCGCCTCGGGGGGGTCAGAGGTTCTTGAAGTGGTCGAAGGGTTCGCGGCAGGAGTTGCACCGCCACAGCGACTTGCAGGACGTGGATCCGAACCGGCTCAGCTCGGCCGTGTCCGGCGAACCGCACAGTGGGCAGCGGACCGACAGGGTGAGCGGGATCGGCCCGTCGACGGCGCGCGTGCCGGTCGGCGGGGCGATGCCGTACTCGACCAGCTTCGCCTTGCCCTCGTCGCTCATCCAGTCCGTCGTCCAGGCCGGCGACAACACCGTCTCGACCCGGCCGTCGACGCCGAGGTGGTTCAGGGTCAGCTCGACCTCGTGCCGGATCACGTCCATCGCCGGGCAGCCCGAGTACGTCGGGGTGATCGTCACGACCACGTCGTCGCCCTCGTGCCGGACCCCGCGGAGAACGCCGAGGTCCGCGATCGTCAGCACCGGCACCTCGGGGTCCGCGATCTCACCGACCGCGTCCCGGATGTCCGTGTCGGTCACCATGTTGCCCCCGGGTGTGAGCGGGCCACGTGCTGGAGCTCGGCGAGCAGGTAGCCGAGGTGCTCGGTGTGCCGCCCGTCGCGACCACCGGAGTGCTGGTACGCCGACTCGGGACGGATGCAGGTGGACTCATCGATCACCTGCATGACCCGACGCAGCCACGCGTCCTCCAGCGTCGACGGATCGACGGCGACACCCGGCAGGCGCAGTACGAGGTAGTCGGTGGCGAACAGCTCGGCCGTGTACGGCCACGACGCGTCCAGGCCGTCCTGCATGCGCCGGTGGCTCTCCTCGGTGCCGTCGCCGAGGCGCAGTACCCACTGGGTCGCGTGGTCGACGTGGTACGCGACCTCCTTGACCGCCTTGCCCGCGACACCGGCAAGCGTCTCGTCCGTGGACGACCGGAGCTCCTCGTAGAGCAGGTGCTGGTACGTCGCGAAGTACAGCAGCTTGGCGATGGTGTGTGCGAAGTCGCCGTTCGGGAGCTCGACCAGTTGCGCGTTGCGGAAGTCGCGCTCGTCGCGGAAGTACGCGAGGTCGTCCTCGGTCCGGCCGGCGCCCTCGACCTCCCCGGCGTACTGGAGCAGTGCGCGGGCCTGGCCGAGCTGGTCGAGCGCGATGTTGCCGAGGGCAACGTCCTCCTCGAGCTGCGGGGCGGCCGCGATCCACTCACCGGTGCGCTGCGCCGCGATCAGCGCGTCGTCACCGAGCCGGAGCGCGTAGCCGAACAGGTCGTTCACAGGTGATCGACGCCTTCCGGGACCTGGTAGAAGGTCGGGTGCCGGTACACCTTGTCGCCGGCCGGGTCGAAGAACTCGTCCTTCTCGTCCGGGCTGGACGCGGTGAGGTCGGCGGCCCGGACCACCCAGATCGACACACCCTCCTGACGCCGGGTGTAGACGTCGCGGGCGTTGCGCAGCGCCATCGTCGCGTCCGGCGCGTGCAGGCTGCCGACGTGCGTGTGCGACAGGCCGCGACGGGACCGGACGAAGACCTCCCACAGCGGTTCGGTCATGCGGCACTCTCCCCCGCGGCCTTGCGCGCCGCCTGCTTCTCGGCGTACGCCGCCGCGGCCTCACGCACCCAGGCGCCGTCCTCGTGCGCCTTCACCCGATGGGCGAGCCGCTGCTTGTTACAGGGGCCGTTGCCCTTCACTACCTGGTACAGCTCCTCGTAGTCGGGCTCGGTGAAGCTGTAGTGCCCGGTCGCCTCGTCGTAGCTCAACCCGTCGTCCGGGACGCGCAGGCCGAGCACGTCGGCCTGCGGCACGGTCATGTCGACGAACCGCTGCCGCAACTCGTCGTTGCTGTGCCGCTTGATCCCCCACGCCATCGACTGCTCGGAGTGCGTCGAGCTGGCGTCCGGCGGACCGAACATCATCAGGCTCGGCCACCACCATCGGTCCAGTGCGTCCTGCGCCATCGCCTTCTGCGCGGCGGTGCCGTTGCACAAGGTGTGCAGGATCTCGAACCCCTGCCGCTGGTGGAACGACTCCTCCTTGCAGACCCGCACCATCGCCCGCGCGTACGGCCCGTACGAGCAGCGGCACAGCGGTACCTGGTTCACGATCGCGGCGCCGTCGACGAGCCAGCCGATCGCGCCGATGTCGGCCCAGGTCAGCGTCGGGTAGTTGAAGATGCTGGAGTACTTCTGCTTCCCGCTGTGCAACAGGTCGAGCAGCTCGGCCCGGTCCACGCCCAGCGTCTCGGCCGCGGCGTACAGGTAGAGCCCGTGCCCGGCCTCGTCCTGGACCTTGGCCATCAGGATCGCCTTGCGGCGCAGCGACGGGGCCCGGCTGATCCAGTTGCCCTCCGGCTGCATGCCGATGATCTCGGAGTGCGCGTGCTGCGCGATCTGCCGGATCAGGGTCTTGCGGTACCCCTCCGGCATCGCGTCGCGCGGCTCGATCCGGCCGTCGGCGTCGATGGTCGCCTGGAAGCTGTCCATGCCGGTCAGCATAGCCCAGGTGTGACACTTCGTCTGCAAAATCGACAACAAGTGTCACAAGAACGGACAAGGTGGTGGTAGCACCACCTCGGGAGTGGGCGCAGGCCGCTGGGTCCGCCGATCCGGCGGCGACAGGATTCCAGGTAACAGCTCAAGGCATACACAGTTTCCCGAAGGGACGGTCTCCCGTGACCACCACCTCAGCCGCCACCCAGCCCAGGACCGATCACCGCGGCCCGGTCACGGGGAAGGAGCGGGCCCTTGCTCCCGACCTGATCCGCGGCGCGATGCTGCTGCTGATCGGCCTCGCCAACAGCGCCAACTTCGCCTTCGCCGGCCAGCCCGGTGTCGACGGCGCCCCGACCGGTCTGCTCCGCGTCTTCAACCTGCTCAAGCTCACCCTCGTCGACGCCCGCGCGTACCCGGTGTTCGCGGTGATGTTCGGCTACGGCCTGATCCAGCTCGCCCGCCGCCAGTCGAACTCGGGCGCCACCCCCGGCGCGGTCCGCAAGGTCCTGCTGAAGCGCAACGTCTGGCTGATCGCGTTCGGCCTGGTGCACGCGACCCTGCTGTACTTCGGCGACTTCCTCGGCGCGTACGGGATCGTCGGAGTGCTGTGCACGCTCGTCCTGCTCAACCGGGGCGACCGGTTCCACAAGATCGTGCTGTGGATCTGGGGATTCCAGCTGGTCTACGTCCTCGTCGCCGGGGCGCTCGGCGTCCTCGCGGTGCTGAACTCGTCCGGCCCGGCCCACCAGCTGTCCAACAGCCCGAACCCGTCGCTGGCCGCGACCTCGTACGGCGCGAGCCTGGTCGACCGGCTGCACGAGTACCCGTCGCACACCGCGTTCGTGCTCGGCTTCGTCGTCGTCGTCTGGTTGGGCATGTACGCCGCCCGGCAGCAGATCCTGGAGCGCCCGGCCGAACACCGCACCCTGCTGACCCGCGTCGCCGTCGTCTGCCTGGGCGTCACCGTCCTCGGCGGTCTCCCGCTCGGCCTGGTCGGCGCCGGCTGGCTGCACGTCGACGAGAACGCGGTGGGTTCGCTGGAGTTCCTGTCCCACATCAGCGGCCAGTTCGGCGGCCCGGGGTACGTCGCCCTGTTCGGCCTGATCGTCGCCAAGCTGACCGCCCGCCGCCCGGCCGACCAGCTCGGCCTGCCGCTGACCGCGATCTCGGCACTCGGCCAGCGGTCGATGACCGGGTACCTGTTCCAGTCCGTCTGCTGGCTGGTCCTGCTGGCACCGTTCACGCTGCACCTGGGCGAGCGGCTCGGCCACACCGCCTTCACCGCGGCCGGCTGCGCGACCGCCGTCTGGGTGGTCTCGGTGATCGGCGCCCAGCTGATGCGCACCCGCAAGTACCGCGGTCCGGCCGAGACGCTGCTGCGGCGCCTCGTGTACTGATCGCCTCGCCGGGTGCTTCTCCGCGGCGGCCTTCGGTGGGACAGCGGTCCTGCCGGAGGCCGCCGCCGTGTGCTTTGCGAGGATGGGCACATGAGCAACGAGTTCGGCGTACCGGAACCGGAGAGCCTGACGGCGATGAACGAGGCGCCGATCGCGGAGAGCAGCGTGCGGCTCGCCCTGCCCGCCGAGGCGAACCGGATCGGCGAGATCCAGGTCGCCGCCTGGCGCCAGTCGTACCAGGGCCTGCTGCCGGACGACGTCCTCCTCGACCTCAACCCGGCCCAGTTCGCCGCCCAGTGGCGCGCCGCCCTCATCTCCCCCGGCGAAGCCCGCAACCGCGTCATGGTCGCCCTGGCCGGTCGCGACCTCGTCGGCTTCGCGGCCATCACCCCCTCCGACGACCCCGACGCCAACCCGAAGCACGACGCCCTGATCGCCGAACTCGCCATCGACCCGGCGGCGACGCGGTCAGGTCACGGATCGCGCTTGCTGCACGCGGTGGTCGACACGATCCGGGCGGACGGCTTCACCCGGCTGACGCTCTGGGTGAACTCGACGGACGACATCCTGCGCGCCTTCCTGACCGAAGCAGGCTGGGGCCCCGACGGCGCCCACCGCGAACTGGACCTCTACGGAGACGAGTCGATCCGCATCAAGCAGATCCGCATGCACACAGACCCCGGCACCACCGACTGACCCACCGCGGGTCGCCCGTTGCGCCTCGGGTTGTGGATGACGGGTTGTTGGACGAACAGCGCGCTACAACCCGCCAGACACCCACCAAGCCCGTCAACCACCCAACAACCCGCCAGCCGCCAGCCGCCAGCCGGACGCTCACCGAGCTGACGCTCACCGACGCCCCCGGGGACCTGAGTCACCCACTGGGTGGGGACCCAGGACACAAACCAGGGACCTGGGACACCAACTGGGACCGCAGCTGGGTGCCACACCCGCACACCTCGGACACCACCCGGGCACCTCGGACGGTTCGCACACCGGAAACCTCGGACACCAACTGGGGACCTGGCTCAGGAACCCGGGGGTGAGCACAGGGCAGAGCCTGTTCACGGTCCCGGTTGGGTGGTCACGCGAGGGCCGAGTGCGATCACGCTCCACCACGGAGTACGCCGAGGGGCCGGTCGGCAGCGGCCGCGTCGACCGGATCGGTACCTGCTACCCAACCGAGGCAAGTCCGGCATTCGTCGGGGCTGCTAGGTGTGATGGTCGCCGGGCGGCGCTGGTCTTGGTGGATGACGGGTTGTTCGACCGCTAGCGCGCTACAACACGCCAGGCACCCAACAACCCGCCAGCCACCAAGCACCAAGCCGACCCCCAAGCTCCCGCCGACAACGCCCGAGCCGGGACCTGAGTCACCCCCTGCGGGGACCCGGGACCAAACCAGAGACCTGGGACACCATCCGGGGATCGTGGCCGGGTCGCCCACCCGCACACCTTGGACACCATGTGGGGACTTCGCACACCAGCTGGGGACTTCGGACGGGTGGCTGACCGGCAACCTCGGACACCAACTGGGGACCGTGGGTTAGGAATCTGGGAGTGACGACAGGGCACAACCTGTTCACGGTCCCGGCTAGGTGTTCACGAGGAGGCGAGGGCAGCAAGGTCCCAGCTCGCCGGCCGCAACACATCCGCCATCCGCCGGGCGGTCCGGCGGGTGACGGATGCCGGGTTATTGGACGGGATAGCGCGCTACAACACATCAGTCGCCCAACAACCCGCCAGCCGCCAGCCGCCAGCGTTGGCCGAGCCTGGCGACGGTGCAGGTCGTCGAGAAGCGGCAGGTTCGGTTTATCCGTTCAGGTGGTGTTGGCGGCCGACCGCGTACGCCTGGGTCAGCCACGCCTTCACCTCTTCGTCTACTTCGGTCGGGGTGTAGAGGCGGAAGGCGTGGAGGATGTTGTGGCGGGAGTACGTCTCGATCCTCAGGAAGCGGGCGCTTTCGAATCGCTCGGCGAGCACTACGTGGCCGTCCAGCCAGTGCCTGCGCGGGACGAACGCGGCGAAGCTCATCCTTGTGTGGAAGGCGATGCGGGACTTCTCCGGCAGGATCTCGAACGGGCCAAGTAGCCGGACCACCTCGACCACGCGGTCGAAGGTCTCCCGGACCACTTCGTCCTTGCCGGCGAAGTGGGTGGGGAGTTTGCCGAGGGGTTGGCAGGTGTGGGACTGGTTGCGGTTGGCGAAGGTCCGGCCGCAGTTCGGGCAGATCCACAGCGCCCGCTCGTCCGGCATCGCGCTAGTCCCCCGGTCGGCCGAGGCGGTTGTACGCGTCGGCGGCAGTAGCTTGCTGGACCCGGCCCTGGGCGACGGCCCAGGTTCGGGAGGCTCGGTCGACCGCGATGACGGTCCAGCCTTCGCCGTCTTCGTCGCTGAGGTGGATGAGCACTGTCTTCGCGTCGTGCTCGACCCGCAGACGGTGGTCCGGGTTGCCGGACTCGCGCAGGATGCGTGGTGGATGCTCCCCCGGATCCGCCACGAACGACGACCATCTCGCCATCTCGCACCCCCAACCGCCGGCCAGGAACCGCCCTGCCCTAGGCCAAGCAGAACTCGTTGCCTTCAGGATCGCGCATGATCAGGTGAAACCCGTCCTCTTCCGCGAACCGCTGGGCCACGCTCGCCCCGAGCTCGACCAGTCGCGCGGACTCGGCCTCGATGCGCTCGCGCCGGTCGGCACCGTCGAGACCGGGTGCGACCTTGAGGTCGAGGTGGACGCGGTTCTTTCCGGCCTTCGCTTCCGGGACTCGGAGGAAGAAGATGTCGGGACGGCTCCGCTCCCGATCGACCAGGGTGCGGCCGGAGTTGCGGTCCTCTTCGGGGATGCTGTTCGCGTCCGCCCACTCCTCCCAGCTCGCGAATCCGTCCGGGACGCCGACGGGGAAGTCGTACCCACCGAGGGCCGCCATCCAGAAACGGGCCAGCCGATCCGGGTCGGCGCAGTCGAAGACGACGTGGAGGTCGAAGGCGGTCATCGGGCCGCACCGGCTCGGTAGAGGTCGCGGAGCAGGCAGATCTCGGCGCCGTGGTGCATGACCTCACGGTTGAGGTGCGTGATCAGGGCGAGCATCGGGTCGTCGGCGTACTGGCCGCCCTTGGGACCCAGTGGCTTCCACAGCGCTTGCTCGTCGAGACCGCGGATCGCGTCGTGCCAGCGCTCGTACCAGTGGTCGAGGAACGCGAGGCCGTCGGTGGCGGTGAGCGGCAGGTCGGTCGGGCGGTGGCGGGGATCGAACATGTCCGCGTCGGCGGGCACATTGCCGTCGCCGAAGAAGGTGCTCCAGCGGATCGCGAAGCAGCCGACGCCGATGTGGACGAGGCGCCAGGCGATCGTCGGCACCGGCGGCGGTGTGGGCTCGGGGTACTCGAGATCGAAGACGGCCTGGCCGGTGCCGTCCTCGTGCACGGTCCAGCTGGGTTGGGCCGGCGCCCACTGGTACTCGTCGTCGGTCAGACCGTCGAGCCGGGGTCGGAGGTGGTAGTCCCAGTAGAACTCCAACTGGCCGATCAACAGGTCGCCGCACTCCATGGGGTCCACCTCCGGACGAGTTCGTTCCCCAGAGGCTAGGCGTCCCCACCGACAGCCCGACACACCGACAGCCCTGGTACGCCGACACCCCCAGCGCCGACGTACCAGGAGAGCGGGAATCAGCGTTCGTCGACCAGGTCGTACCGCTCCACCGTCGCGTCCTTCACCAGCGCGAAGGCAGCCTTCGCCTCGGGCAGGTTCGGCGCGACAGCGGTGACCTGGTCGAGTGCCTCGCCGGACTCCCAGCGCCACACGTCCAGCCAGGTCTCGTCGTCGACGCGGGCCAGCTTGGTCTCGGTCAGGCTGTCGGTCGTGGCCCGGACCGCGGCGATCAGGGCGGCCCGCGCGGCCAGGATCTCGTCGACCTGTTGCGGGTCGGCGGCGACGAAACGGGTCAGGCGCAACACACTCATCGAAAACTCCTTGTAGTTGAACTCTAGTGACTAACTCTAGAGATAGACTACAACCATGAGTCCGGTCAAGAAGGTCGACGGCAGAGCCGAGAAGTCCCGTCTCACCCGCGCCCGCATCCTCGACGCGGCGGCCGAGCTGTTCGTCCGGGACGGGTACGGCGCGACCTCCTTGCAGGACATCGCCGGGGCGGCCGGGGTCGCGGTGCAGACGATCTACTACGGGTTCGGCAACAAGCAGACCGTGCTGAAGCAGGTGGTCGACCGGACCATCGCGGGCGACGACGAGCCGGTCGCCACGCTGGACCGGCCGTGGTTCCAGGAAGTGCTCGCGACCGGCACCGCGGCCGAGCACGTTCGCCGGCACGTCCAAGGGACGCAAGCCGTCCTGGAGCGGGTCGCGCCGATCACGAAGATGCTCGAAGCGGCCGGCGCGAGCGATGCGGGGATCGCGAACCTGTGGCCGCACGAGCAGGATCCGCGCCTCACCGTCCAGCGCGCCGCGGCCGAGAGCCTGCTCGGCAAACCAGGGGCGCGATCCGATCTGACGACGGAGCGGGCGGCCGACATCCTGTTCGGGTTGCTGAGCACGGAGTTCTACCTGCTGATGGTCGGCGATCGTGGCTGGGACCCGAAGGACTGGGCCGCGTGGGTGACCGACCTGCTCCTTCCCCAGCTCTGCACACCGCCGTTCAGCTGAATCCCCTTACCACCAGGGCGATCACGCGACGGGCCGGGGGTGGTGCTCGACGGGATCAAGAGGGCATGACAGATTGCGACGGTCCCGTCACGCTTGGCCATCCGTTGGAGGATGTATGAAGTTCCGTACCCTGGCCGTCCTCGGCCTCGGTATCAGCCTTCCCGCCCTGCTGATCGTTCCCGGATCCGGCGCCACCGCCTCGGTCGGTACCGCCGCCGGTCAGGGCCGCGAGAGACCGGCGTACGTGGCGAAGAAGTACCTGGAGCAGAAGCTCACCTGGAAGCCGTGTGGCGAAGCGGAACTGCGGACGTACTGCGCGAAGGTGAAGGCGCCCCGGGACTGGTGGAGCGCGGCCGCTCCCGAGGAGATCGAGCTCGCGGTCAGCAAGGTCGCGCCCAAGAAGGGCAAGCCGAGCCGGGTCGTGTTTGGCAATCCGGGCGGGCCAGGTGGCGCGGGGCTCGGGATGGCGCCGTACCTCGCCAGCCAGCCCGCGCTCGCCAAGAACCACCTCGCCGTCGGCTTCGACCCGCGTGGGACCGGCGACAGCACGAACGTCAGCTGCGACGGCGCACCCGGGTACTCGATGGACGCGCGCGACCGCGACCGGGACAACCTCGACCTCATCGCCGAGGCGTCCGGCCTGGTCCAGCCGTACTGCGAGACCCAGTCGCGCGGCCTGCTGCCGTACGTGAACACCGCGCAGACCGTGCAGGACATGGACCTGATCCGCCGGCTGCTCGGCTTCGACCAGGTGGACTACGTCGGGTACTCCGGCGGCACCTGGCTCGGCGCGTACTACCAGACCTACTTCCCCGAGCACGTCGGCCGGTTCGTGCTCGACTCCAACACCGACTTCACCCGGTCCTGGCTCAACACGTTCGAGGCGCAGCCGCAGGCGTTCGAGCGGCGGTTCCGCGAGGACTTCGCGCCCTGGGCGGCCAAGTACGACCAGCAGCTGAAGCTGGGCCGGACGCCGCGGCAGGTGATCCGGATGTACGAGAAGCTCCGCGCGGACCTCAAGGAACAGCCGGCCGTGGAGGAGTTCCTGGACGGGTCGATCAAGATCAGCTACGACCAGAACACCCTCGACAACCTCGTCGTCGGCGACCTGTACACCAAGCAGGACTTCACCTCGCTCGCGATCGACCTCGCGTTCTTCCGCGACCTCGCCGAGGCCCAGCGCGAAGGCGGTCCGCGTGCGGCTCAGCGCAAGGTGGACGCGCTGTCGCCCGCGCGGCAGCAGCAACTGGTCAGCCGGGCACAGCGCGGTACGGTCGGGCTGCCCGCGATCGGGGCCACCCGTCCGTTCGCGGACGACGCGGAGGACGCCACCTTCACCGCGGTCACCTGCAACGACTCGGTCTGGCCGCAGGGCCGTGAGTACGGCGACCTGATCTCGGCGCAGCAGGGACCGAAGTACCCGTTGCTCGGCTGGGGCATGAACGAGAACCCCTGCTTCTACTGGGCCCGCCCGCAGCTCACGACGCCGACACCGGACGGCAAGGGCCTGCCGCCGACCTTGATGGTGCAGTCCGTGAACGACCCGGCGACCAACGTCTCGCTGGCCCGGTCCGCGCACAGCCGGTACGCCGGATCGCGGCTGGTGACCGTCACGGACGAGGGCGACCACGGCATCTACGGCGGGGTGAACAAGTGCGCGGACAAGGTGGTGAACACGTTCCTCACCACCGGCAAGGCGCCGGCCGCGGACGTCACCTGCAAGGGTGAGGGCATCCCGGCACCGAGCGCGCCGGACCCCGGCGAGTACACCGGCTCCGCCCCGTTGCACCGGATCGCCGGCTTCACCAGGTCGGTGTCGGGCTACCTGCACTGATTCTCGGTCACCGAGCGCATCCGTCGGGTGAGTTCGGCCACCACCCTTCGGGAGCGCCCGATCACGGTCCGCGCCGCCTGATCCGAGTCAACGTTGTCAGGACATGTTTGTCAGGGCGATGTCAGGGTTCCGTCCCTGTGCGACGCTGCGTGACCAGGACAACCTTGAGTCAGCGCGGGAGAACCAACCGTCGACTTGGGAGGGCTCGACGGGAGGGGGACATCGCCGACGCGGCTTCGGCCGGCTGTGGAGGTGGGGGGACTGCCTGGGGGGTCAGACAGTGCACAGCCGGCCGTGAGCCGCCGCTTTCGTCCATTCCGCGGAGACCCTCGCGGGGTGCCGTCGATCCCCCAGGTCGTGGTGCTCCGCGAGGCAGGACCACTCCGCTACCGATCCGGTACCACGACGCGCGACGCGTCGCCCGTTCGGTGAGCGGTTCGAGCCCGGGACGTGCGCTCTGGTGGGCGCACACCCCGGGCTCGGCTTCTGTCCACGACCCGATCAGAAACGGGTCGAGCGATCGGGCGCGGCGGCCGGACCGGGGTAACCGTCAGCGACCGCCGACAGCGGCGTCGCCCGTCCCGCGGACCACGCCGCCTTGAACGCCCGGTGGTCCAGCGCCCGCTCGACCGCCTCCCGGGTCGCCCGCAGATCGGCCTGCTCGACCTCGGGCACCGGCGCGCCGATCACCTCGCGGATCCCGTCCGCGGCGCCGAGCAGGAACGCGGCGTACTCCGCCCGGTCCCGGTCCCGCGCGACGGTCGCCAGCTCCTCCAGCACACTCGCCGAACGCCACCGGTCGCCGAGATCGCGGTGCTCGGCCAGGCTCTCGTCGAGCAGGTGCACGGCGCGATCGGTCAGCCCGCGGCGGCGTTCGACGATGCCGAGCTGGTTGAGCGACCACGCCACCCCCTCGCGGTACCCGAGCCGCTGCGACAGCGCCAGGCTCTCCTGCAGCAGGTCCTCCGCCTCGGTCAGATCGCCCCGGTACTGCGCGATGGTGCCGAGGCTGATCAGCGACCAGGCCAGCCCTTCGCCGTCGCCGAGCACGCGGAAGCTGTCCCGCGCCTTGCGGCACCGCCGGGCGCCGATGTCCAGGTCACCGCGCAACCAGGCGACGAAGCCGAGGTGGTTGTGCGCCCACGCCATCCCGGACCGATCACCGAGGCTCTCGAACAGGTCGAAGCTCTGGCAGTGCAGGGCTTCCGCGGCCCCATAGTCACCGCGCTCCCGAGCGACTCCCCCGAGCCGCTGCATGACCAACGCGGCACCGGCCGTGTCACCGAGCTCCTGGTACTGCGTGAGCGCCGACTCCAGCCGCTTCGTGGCCCCGTCGTACTCGCACTGCAGGAACGCGAGCATCCCCGCACCGAGCCGCGCCTTCGCCTGGTACGGGCGCAGATCCGCGGCGTCGTCGGTGAGAGCGAGCGCGCGTTCGAGCCACTCGCTGCCCTCGGCGTAGTGACCGCGCAGGTAGCAGAACAGCCAGAGTGCGCCGGCCAAGCGGATCGCCTCGGCACTCGCCCGGGTCCGCAGCGCCCAGCTGATCGCGGCTCGCAGGTTGTCCAGCTCGCCGTCCAACCGGTCGAGCCAGTCCCCCTGGTTCGACCCGCGCAGATGGGCCTCCGCCTCCTCGGCGAGGGCGAGGTAGAAGGCCGCGTGGTGCTGGGCCGCGTCGTCGGCCCGGCCGCTCACCGCGAGCTGGTCGACGGCGAACTCCCGGATCACCGCGAGCATGTCGTACCGCGCGCTGCCGCGATCGCGGTGGACCCGGATCAGCGACTTGTCCGCCAGCCGTCCGGTCAGGTCCAGCGCCTCGGCGCGTTCGAGCGGACCCGCCTTCGTCTTGCCGGCGAACACGGCAGCGGCCGCGTCCAGGCTCCAGCCGCCGACGAACACCGACAACAACGCGAACAGGCCCCGCTCCGTCCGGGTGAGCAGCTCGTGGCTCCACCCGATCGCACCGGCCAACGACTGCTGCCGTGGTCCCGCCGTACTCGCGCCGCCGCTGAGGATCGCGAACGAGCTCTCCAACTCGGCCGCGAGCTCCTCCACGGTGAGCACGTTGGTCCGGGCGGCGGCCAGCTCGATCGCGAGCGGCATCCCCTCCAACCGGCGAACCACCTTCGCCACGTATTCGATCTGGTCTCCCGGTCGATGGCCACGGGCGGTCGCGCGATCCATGAACAAGCGGACCGCCGGGGACGCGTCGAGCTGTTCGTCCGTCTCGGGCACGGCCAGCGGCGGGACGACGTACACGCACTCGCCGGGGATCCGCAAAAGTTCGCGGCTGGATGCGAGGACGGTCAGGTTCGGGCAGTACTCCAGCAGTGCGGCGCAGACGGCGGCCGTGTCGGCGACGACGTGCTCGCAGTTGTCCAGTACGAGCAGGAGGTGGCGGCGGGCGATCTGCTCGGCGATCTCCTCGACCAGGCGTGCGCCGTCCACCGGATGCAGGCCGAGGCCCGCGGCGATCGCGGGTGCGACCGCGGTCGACTCTGAGATGGTGGCCAACGGCACCCAACACACGCCGTCCTCGAAGCCGGCGGCGACCGCACCGGCGACGGCGAGGACGAGCTGGGTCTTGCCGACGCCACCGGGACCGCTCAACGTCAACAGCCGGGTCTGCCGCTCCCCCACCAACCGGCCCGCCTCGGCGACCTCCGCGGCGCGGCCGACGAGCTCGACGGTGGCCACGGGGACCGGGCGCACCGGTGACCGCTGGGCCTCGCCGTCACTGTGCGCGGCCGAACCGAGCGCGGCCCGATCGGAGGCGCCCAGCTTCAACGCGTCGGCGAGCAGCCGCAAGGTATGCGGCCTCGGCGCCCGACGACGACCCCGCTCCAGCGCCGCGATCGCGTCGACGCTCAGTCCGGCGAGTTCCGCCAGCCGCTCCTGCGACAACCCGGCGTCGCGCCGGTGCCGGCGGAGCAGATCCCCGAAACCCGTCCCCTGAACGTCGTCCGTGCCACGGCGAGACCCGTCTGATGGCAAAGGACGGCTCCACCCAGTCTCCGACCTCACGTGGCGGTCGCCACGTCCCTTGAAGGTATCCCGTCCGGAACCGGGTTGTCAGGCACTGTCCGGAGTTCGCGGACAACTCACCGGCCGGTCCCAGCAAGCGCCCTCGGCAAGCAAACGCGTGCTTGAGGATCAGCGACGATCGTGGTGCCCGATCGCCGTCCGCATCGCCGCCCGCGCCCGCTTCCGGTCCCCCGCCGCGTCGTACGCCGTGGACAGCCGGAACCACGCCCGCCAGTCGTCCGGCGCCGCCTCCGCCTCGGCCTGGTACTTCGCGAACGCCGCGTCGGCCGCGGACCGCTCGATCCGGCCCGACGGACGGCGTGGCAGATCGTCGACGGGGAGCAGGCCCTGCGCGTCGAGCTCGCGGGCCAGGTCCTCGGTCCGGCGGCCGAACTGGAGCTCCCGCCAGACCAGGTACGCGCCGACGACCGGGATCACCAGCACCGCGAGGCCGAGCACGATCGCGACCGGATCGCCGGTCCCGATCAGCAGCACACCTCGCCAGCCGAGCAGCACGGCGTACGCGACGAAGACCACCGCGAGGACGATCGCCGCGCGCTTGGCGGTCATCCGACGTCGAGGAAGTTCTCGAGGCCGACGGTCAGGCCCGGGGTGTCGACGATCCGCCGGACCCCGAGCAGGACGCCGGCCATGAACGACTCCCGGTGCATCGAGTCGTGCCGGATCGTGAGGGTCTCGCCGGTGTCGCCGAACAGCACCTCCTGGTGCGCGACCAGACCGCGCAACCGGATTCCGTGCACCCGGACCCCGTCGACGTCGGCGCCGCGGGCCCCGTCGAGCCCGGTGGTGGTGGCGTCCGGACTCGACCCGAGCCCGGCCTCCCGGCGCGCGGCCGCGACCAGCTCCGCCGTCCGCCGCGCCGTCCCGGACGGGGCGTCGACCTTGTCCGGGTGGTGCAGCTCGACGATCTCGACCGACTCGTAGTACTTGGCGGCCTGCGCGGCGAACTGCATCATCAGCACGGCGCCGATCGAGAAGTTCGGCGCGATCAGGACACCGGTGCCGGGGCTCTGCTCCAGCTGGGACCGCAGCGTCGCGAGCCGCTCGTCGTCGAACCCGGTGGTCCCGACGACGGCGTTGATCCCGTGCCCGATGCACCAGCCGAGGTTGTCCATCACGACCTCGGGCCGGGTGAAGTCGACCACCACCTGGGCCCCGGCCGCGGTCAACGCGTCCAGGTCGTCGCCCAGATCGAGCCGGGCCACCAGCTCGACCCCGTCCGCCGCCTCCACCGCCAGACAAGTCTGGGCTCCCATCTTGCCCTGAGCACCCAGCACCCCGACCTTGATCATCCGCACCCTTCCTCGCACACACCGAACCCGCCCAAATATCTCACCCCACCACCCGCACCCCTTCCGCGCCCGCCGACTTTGAGCACGTACCGGTCACCTCGGCGCGCGGAATTCGGCCGGTGCGTACCCAAAGTCGGGCTCGGCGGCTGGTGCGTGCACGAAGTGGGGTGGGGGCGCGGGGTCAGGCGAGGGACTTGAGGTAGCAGAGGGCGGTGGGCTGGCGGGCGTACTTGCCGTACGGCTGGGTGGGTCGGTACCCGGCCGACTGGTACAAGGTCATCGCTTCGGGCTGGCGGCTGCCGGTGGCGAGGCGGAGGGTGATGGCGCCGCGGTGCCGGGCCAGGGCCTCGGCGGAGGTGATCAGCCGGCGGGCGATGCCCTGGCCGCGGTGGTCGGGGCGGACGTACAACCTCTTGATCTCGCCCACCCCGTCCACCACCGGCATCAGCCCGACGCAGCCGACCGCGTCGCCGCCGGCCACGGCCACCAGGAAGGTGGTGGCCGGGTCGACCGGGTGCGACCGGCTGGCCGGGTACCGGGTGAACAGCTCCTGCAACGCCAGGTCGAGCAGCAGGACGAGGCCCAGGTCGTCGCGTGGGCGCGGCTCGATCAGGACACGGGTGAGCACGCGGTCAGGATGGCACGGCCGTGGTGTACGCGGCTTGTGCATTTTCGGCGAAGTGGCACGCGACCTCCTGACCGGACGGGATCACCCGCAACTCCGGCACGTCGACCGAGCACTTCGCCTCGGCCCGCAGGCACCGGGTGTGGAAGCGGCACCCCGACGGCGGCGACACCGGCGAGGGCGGGTCGCCGGCCAGCACGATCCGCTGCCGGCCCTGCCGCGCCATCCCCGGTTCCGCGGACAGCAGCGCCTGCGTGTACGGGTGCGCCGGCACGTCGTACACCTCGTGGTGCACGCCCAGTTCGGCGACGCGGCCCAGGTACATCACCGCGACCCGGTCCGAGACGTGCCGGACCACCGAGAGGTCGTGCGCGACGAAGATGATGCTCAGCCCGAGTTCACGCTGCAGCCGCATCAGCAGGTTCACCACCTGCGCCTGCACCGACAGGTCGAGCGCGGACACCGGTTCGTCGCAGAGCAGGATGTCCGGGTTCAGTGCGATCGCCCGCGCGATCCCGATCCGCTGCCGCTGGCCCCCGGAGAACTGGTGCGGGAACTTCGTCTCGTCCTCGGCCCGCAACCCGACCAGCTCGAGCAGTTCGCGGACCCGGGTCCGGATGTCCATCCCCTGGGAGACGTCCGGGTGCACCTCCAGCGGCTCCGCGACGATCTCGCCGACGCGCATCCGCGGGTTCAGGCTGGAGTACGGGTCCTGGAACACCACCTGGACGTTGCGGCGCCACTTCCGCAGGTCCTTGGCGCCCAGCTTGGCCACGTCCACACCGCCGTACCGCAGCTCCCCCGAGGTCGGCTTCTCCAGGGCGGCGAGCAGCCGGACGAGGGTGGACTTGCCGCAGCCGGACTCGCCGACGATGCCGAGCGACTCGCCCTTGCGGAGCACCAGGTCGACGCCGTCCACGGCCCGGACCAGGGTCTTGGTCCCGAACGAGAACGCCGGGCTGATGTCGTAGTGCTTCACCAAATTCGTTGCTACCAGCAACTCTTCGGCCATCAGACCGCCTCCTTCGCCGAGATCGTGGTCCGCCGGATGCAGGCGGCGTCGCGGCCGGGCGCGACCGTGAGCAACGGCGGGACCTCGGCCGCGCACTCGTCGATGGCCTGCGGGCACCGGGTCCGGAACGCGCAGCCGGACGGGATCGCCCGCAACGACGGCGGCGTGCCTGGGATCGTCGGCAACTCCTGGCCCTTCAGGTCCGCCGACGGCATCGAGCCGAGCAGACCCTCGGTGTACGGGTGGACCGGATTCTCCAAGGCGTCCGCCGTCGACGCCCGCTCGACCACGTGACCGGCGTACATCACCACCACGTTGTCGGCGACGTCCGCGACCACGCCGAGGTCGTGCGTGATCAGCACGACGCCCATGTCCCGCTCGGCCTGCAGCTCCGCGATCAGCTCGAGGATCTGCGCCTGGACGGTCACGTCGAGCGCCGTCGTCGGTTCGTCGGCGATCAGTACGTCGGGGTCGAGCGCGAGCGCCATCGCCAGCATCACCCGCTGCCGCATGCCGCCGGAGAACTCGTGCGGGTAGTCGCGGACCCGTTTGGCCGCGGCCGGGATCCGGACCCGGTCGAGCATCTCCGCGGCCTTCTTCATCGCGTCGGCCTTGGACGTCCCGCGGTGCACCCGGTAGCACTCGGCGATCTGCTTGCCGACCGACTGGACCGGGTTCAGCGCGGACAGCGAGTCCTGGAACACCATCGTGATCCGGTCCCCGACGATCTTGCGCCGCTCCTTGACCGACATCGCGATCAGGTCGTCGCCGCGGTACTCGGCGGTGCCGGACACGATCCGCCCGGGCGGCATCTCCAGGATCCCGGTGAGCGCCTGGGTGGAGACGCTCTTGCCGGACCCGGACTCACCCAGGATCGCCAGCGTCTCCCCGGCCCGGACCTGCCAGGACACCCCGTCCACCGCCCGGACCGGACCACGCGGGGTGTCGAACTCGACGCTCAGGTCACTGACCTTCAGCAGTACTTCGCCGCTCGTCATCTCATCAACTTCGGGTCCAGGGCGTCGCGGATCGCGTCGCCGATGATCATGAACGAGATCGTCATCGTGGAGATGAACAACGCCGGCCAGATGAACAGGTGCGGCGTGTCCCGGTACGACGCCGCGACGCCGAACTGCGAACCCCACGAGATCGACGGGGGCTGCAGGCCGACCCCGAGGAACGTCAGCGCCGCCTCCAGCCCGACCATGCCGCCGATGCCGAGCGTGGTCATCGCCAGCAACGGCGCCATCGCGTTCGGGAACACGTGTTTGCGCAGGATCCGGACCGGTGGCACCCCGATCGACCGGGCCGCCAGCACGTACTCGCGGTTGCGGACCGAGAACACCGTGGACCGCATCAGCCGCATCCCGCCCGGCCAGCCGATCACCAGGATCACCCCGACGATCACCCAGATACTGCGGTTCGGCACCGAGTTCAGGATGACGATCAGCAACACGATGCCGGGGACCGCGAACAGCACGTCCGCGGTCCGCGAGATCAGCCCGTCGACGAAGCCCGGGAAGTACCCCGCGAGCAGGCCGAGGGTGCCGGCCAGCAGGAAGATCCCGAAGCTCGCGATGATGCTGACCAGGACCGACGGCCGCGCGCCGTAGATCACGTTGGCGAAGTAGTCGCAGCCCTGGATGTCGAAGCCGAACGGGTGCCCGGCCGACCGGCCCTGCCGGCTCTTGGTCAGCTCGCAGAACCGCGGATCCACCGAGGTGAACAGCTTCGGGAACGCCGCCATCGTGAAGAACACGAGCAGCAGCAGCGAGCAGAGGACGAACTGGGGTTTGCGCAGCAGCGCCCGCAGGAGTTCGGTGTTGGACAGTGTCCGGCCGTCGCCGAGTTCCTGCGCCTCGGCGCCGACCACCGCCTGGACCTCAGACATTGCGCACCCGCGGATCGAGGATGCCGTACAGGATGTCGACGGCGAGGTTGATCAGGATGAAGGAGCCGAACGCCAGGGTCGACAGCAGCACCACGACACCACCTTCCTTCAGCTTGATCGCCTGGAACATGAACTGACCGAGACCGGGCAGGTTGAAGATCGACTCGGTGATGATCGCGCCGCCGAACATGCCGGCCAGGTCGATCCCGATGAAGGTGACCACCGGGAGCAGCGCGTTCGGCAGGATGTGCCGCCACAGCACCCGCTGCTCCCCCAGTCCCTTCGCCCGGGCCGTCTTGACGAAGTCGGCGTTCACCGTCTCCACGATCGACGTCCGCATCAACCGGGCCAGCCCGGCGAACCCGAGCAGCCCGATCACCAGCGCCGGCAGCAGGTACGAGCGCGGGAAGCCCTCCAGCACGCCCGACACCGGGAACCATTTCAGCTCGACACCGAACACGTACTGGGCGGCGAAGTACGCCACCAGCCCGGGCACGGCGAGCAGCACCAGCGTTGCCAGCAGCAACGACTTGTCGATCATCCCGTTCCGCTTGAAGCCGGCGTAGATCCCGAAGAACAGGCCGAGGGTCCACTGGAACGCGTTCGCCAGCAGGGTCAGCTTGAGCGTCACCGGGATCCGCAGCCGGAGCTGGTCGGCGATGTCGGCACCGGCGAACGTGGTGCCGAAGTTGCCGGTGACGATGTCCTTCATCGACAGCAGGTACTGCACGATGAACGGCTGGTCCAGGTGGAACTGGGCCCGCTTGGCGGCCAGCACGGCGGCCGGGATCGGCTTGTCCCCGGCCAGTTCCCGCAGGGGGTCTCCGGGCATCGCGAACACGAGCGCGAAGACCCCCAGCGTGACGATCACGCCGATCGGGATCGCCGTCAGGACACGGCGGGCGACGAACCGGGTCACTTGAACGTCGCGTAGAGCGCCGACACCCCGACGTACTTCGAGACCCGGGGCTCGATCTTGGCGGAGTGCAGGTAGGCGTTCTGCTTGGCGTACAGCGGGATCAGCGGCAGGTCGGCCAGCGCGATGTCCTCGGCCTGCTGGTACAGCGCGATCGCCTTCTCCTGGTCCGGCTCGGCGTCGCCCTGGGCCAGCACCTTGTCGAGCGCGGGGTTGTTGTACCCGGAGAAGTTCGCGTCACCGCTGGACTTGAACATCGGGGTCAGGTAGTCCTCGATCGACGGGTAGTCGTGACCCCAGCCGCTGAACCGCAGCCCGTCCAGCTTGCGGGTGTCGGCCAGCTCGGTGATCTCCGAGCCCTGCTTGCCGGTGTACTTCACCTCCAGGCCGAGGTTCTGCCGGATCATGTTGCCGATCGCCTCGGCGAAGATCTGGCCGGTGGCCGAGCTGGTGTTGTAGTTGATGTTCACCGGACCGGAGAAGCCGCCGGCCTCCTGCAGCAGCTGCTTGGCCTTGCCCGCGTCGAACGAGCAGACCTTGCAGGCGTCGGCGCGGTAGCCGTTGATGTCCGGCGCGATCAGGCCGGTGGCCGGGGTGGCCAGGCCGACCAGGTCGGCGAACGCCTTGCGGTCGATCGCCTGCGAGAACGCGGCCCGCAGCTTGGGGTTCTTGAACCGGGCGTCCCAGGCCGGGAAGACCAGGTAGTTGGCGCCCGAGCTCTCGCTGGTGACCCACTGGTCCGGCGCGTCGGTCTTGAAGGTCTTGATCTTGGTCGACGGCACGTCCACGAAGTCGACGGTGCCGGCCAGGAACTCGTTGTACGCGGTGTCGGCGTTCGGGATGAACCGGTACGTGATCGCGTCGGCCGCGGGTGCGTTCGGGCCCTTGTACCCGTCCCACTTGGCCAGCTTGATGTCGTCGCCGGCGTTCCACTCACCCTCGAGCTTGTACGGGCCGTTGCCGATCGGCTTGCGCTTGTACGCGTCGGGGTCCTTGCGGACCTCCTCCGGCAGCGGGGCCAGGCCGAGGTACTGCAGGGTCAGGCCGAACTGGGAGAACGGCACCTTGAGCTTGACCGTGAAGGTCAGGTCGTCGACCTGCTTCAGGCCGCTCAGCGCCTTCACCGAGGTCGGCTTCGGGGTGGCCCCGTCCGGCGTCGGCGGGTTCAGCGCCTCGTAGCCCTCGACCTTGGAGAAGAAGCCGTTGTTCTTCCAGCCGTTCGAGCCCTGCGCGGTCAGGTTCCAGCTGTCCACGTAGTCCTTCGCGGTCAGCGGCTGGCCGTTCTGGAAGGTGTTGCCGGACTTCAGCTTGATCGTCCAGGTCTGGCTGGTCTTGTCCGGCGTGACGGACTCGGCCAGCACGTTGACGGTCTTGCCGGTGTTCGGGTCGGTGGTGACCAGCGGGGCGAACATCGCCATCGCGACCTGGATACCCGGGCTGCCGTTCTCGTTCAGCGGGTTGATGTACTCCAGCGGGTCGGCGGCGATCGCGATCGTCTCGCTCTTCGCCCCACCGCTGCCGCTGCTTGCGCTGCTGCCGCCGTCGCCACAGGCACTCAGGGCCAGGGCGAGACCGAGAGTCACCCCCACTACTCCACTCAGACGTCGCACGGTCGTACCAACTTTCTCGGCGGGGGGCCGCTAGGCGGGGAAACCAGTCGTCATGTTGGCTGGTCGAAACTGCGCATGTCAACGTTGTCTTGAACAAACGTCATGCACGTAACACACGCGTTACTTTCAGCACTCACCACGAGACCTCAGAGCACCCGCGGAACTCGGGGCGCAACATCCGAAGATAATCCCCGAAATCGGAGAAGTCATCAGATGTCACGTGAGATCTTTCCCAAAGATCACGCACACAATCGATCACCACCGAAGGACTTTCGGTAGCGCCCCACCCCGGCCGTCCTTCGTTGTCGTGACGCAGTCGACCTGCCTTGTCACCGCGAGCGAGCAGCGCCGCGTTCCACTTCGAGCTCCTGGTCGGTGAAGATCGCGGCGAACCGGCTGCCCTGGTCCGCCAGCAGGCTCGCGTACGTGCCCTGCTCGACCACGGCGCCGTCGTCGATCACGTAGATCCGGTCCATCTCGCGCAGCGTCCAGGCCCGGTGCGAGACGACGATCGTGATCCGGTCCGCGCCGGATCCGCGGAGTCCGGCGAAGATCTCCCGCTCGGCCTCGGCGTCGACGGCCGAGGTGGGTTCGTCGAGGATCCACACCGCCGCGTCCCGCAGGTAGATGCGAGCCAGGGCGAGCCGCTGCCACTGGCCGCCGGAGATGCCGGTACCGCCCCACTGCTGGCCGAGTTGGTCGTCGAGCCGCAGTCGCCGGGTGAACACCTCCGCCTCGGCCGAGCTCAGTGCCCGGTACACCTCGTCGTCGGTGACCGGACCCGGGCGGCCCAACGCGACCACGTCCCGCAGGCTGAACTCGAACCGGCCGAACTCCTGCACCAGCAACCCGACGTACCCGAGCCGCTCCGTCTCGGTCAGCTCGTCCGCGTCGGTCCCGCCGATCAGTACCCGGCCCTCGTCAGCGGTGAGCAGGCCGACCAGGACGTTGATGAGCGTGGTCTTCCCGGCCCCGTTCACGCCGACCAAGGCGATCAGCTCGCCGCGGTTCGCGTGGATCGACACGTCCTTCAACGCGGGCTCGGCGGCGCCCGGGTACGTGTAGCTGACGTGCTCCAGGCGCACGGACGCAGCTTCCCGCGTGACGGACTGCGGTTCGGCCGGGCGAGCCGTCGCGAGGAAGTCCCGGTAGATCGTGGCCTGTGGGGTCGCGGTGATGATGACCCCGACCGCGTACCCACACAGCCGGATCGCGTTCAGGCCCGAGATCGCACCGGCGACGGCCGCCGCCGCATCCGCACCGGTCGCTCCCCCGGTCACCAGGGCGACCAGGGCGGCACCGAAGATCACCGCGGTTCCCAGCGCCGCGACCAGCTCCATCCGCATCGCCGTGCCGATCATGCGGTCCAAGACGCGCATCGCCTCACCCCGCCGAGCCGCGACGGTGGCCGCCACCTTCGGCCCGGACCCGAGCACCGCCAGCTCGGTCGCCGGCCGCTGCTGGACGAGTTGTTCGGTGGCGTACTCCGCCGCGCGCTCGAAGGTCGCGACCGCCGGCCACTCGCGCGCCTCCATCCGGGCGATCACGGTGAACGCGAGCACGGTCGGCAGCAGCGCCGCCACGATCAACAGGCCCGCGACCGGATCGATCCGCCAGACCACGGCACACAGGACGGTCGAGGTGATCCCAGCGCCGACGACCTGGAGGACCTTGCCGGCCACGTGGTCGATCGCACCCGTTGCCGTCTGGCTGGCCGTCAGAGCCGCGCCGACGTCCGGCCGGGCGATCCGGCTCGGTGCCAGCCGCGCGATCGCGAAGGCCAGATCGGACCGGTACCGCAACCGCAGGCGGAGCGCCATCCGATGGGTCGACGCCAGGTACACCTGGCCCATCGGGTACATCAGCCCCACGACGGCCGTGAGTCCCAGCAGCGGGCCCCACAGCGGCGCCTGGTCCGAGGACGTGAGCGCGTTGATCAGCTGCTGCAACAGCACCACCTGCGCACCGGGGAGGAACGCCTGCGCGATCGTCAGCACCGAGCACAGCACCAACCAGGAGGTGGCGTACCGCGCGGCGTCGCGAACGGAGTCGGTGGCGGTCCGGACGGTCAGCCGGAGGGATTCACGGGTGGACAGGTCATCGGTGCGCACGGGGGCTGCTCCTCGAGCATCGCGGGCCAGGTCCCATGCCGGATCGGGCGGCCTGCGAGGCCACCGGGCACGGGATACAGGACCGCCAAGTGCGATGCGATTCCGTCCAGCGGGAATCCAGAGGCAGATGACGTGTCGGCGTATCGCCGAATCAGGAAACTAACACACTCCGGGCCGGATCAGGCCGGCGAGATGTTCTGGTTCAGGTGGAAGAGATTGGCCGGATCGTAGTGCCGCTTCAGCGCCTTGAGCCGATCGAAGGCCGCGGCGCCGTACGCGGACCGGATCCGATCCTCCCCCTCGTCGGACAGGAAGTTGACGTACACCCCGGACTGGTGCGGGGCGAGCCGCTGCCAGGACTGCCGGGCCCAGTCCCGCTGCTCCGGGAAACCCTCGGCTCCGACCGTCGAACCGACGAAGTTGAAGGTGTGCCCGCTCGACCGGCCGCCGAACGCCGTCGCCTCCGGAGCGACCCGGGCGACGGCGCCACCGAGCTGGAAGATCGGGTACGAGCTCCACGGCGCATTGATCGCCCTTCCACGCTCGACGGCGATGTCGATCACCTCGTCGGACAACTCGTCGACGTCGCAGGAGCGCATGTGGTACCAGCGGCCGTGCGGGTAGCTCGCGTCGAACATCGACTGCAGCGCGAGGTACGGTCTCGGCGCGCAGAGGTCCAGCAGCGGCGGCGCGAACGCCTTCAGCGGAGCCAGCACCCGCTCGCCGTCCTCGATCGGACCGGCGTAGCACGCGAGGACCATCACCACCGGGCGGCCGTGATGCTCCGCCGGGATCGTCGGCAGCGGCGGCAGCCACCGTTGGATCACGGCGGTGGTGAGCTCGTCCGGTACCGCGGTGATCCAGTCGCGGTAGAAGTGCAGGAGATCGACCGCCGACTCCATCGGCCAGATCACGGGGCCGGCCGGCAGGATCGGTCCGACCGGGTGCAGCCGGAACTCGAACTCGGTGACGATGCCGAAGTTGCCCCCACCGCCGCGGACGCCCCAGAACAGCTCGGTGTTGGCCTCTTCGTCGGCGGTCACCAGTTCGCCCTCGGCGGTGACCAGGTCGACGGAGAGCAGGTTGTCGACACTGAGCCCGTACTTGCGCATCAGCCAGCCGATCCCACCGCCCAGGGTGAGCCCTGCGACGCCGGTATGGGTGACGATGCCGGACGGCGTGGCGAGGCCGAACGCCTGGGTCTCGCGGTCGAGCTCCCCGAGCAGGACCCCGGCCTGTGCCCGGACCGTCCGGCGGACCGGGTCGACCCGTACGCCCTTGAGCAGCCCGAGGTCGACGAGCAGCCCGCCGTCGCAGGTCGAGTGGCCGGGGAAGCTGTGGCCCCCACCGCGTACCGCCACCGTCAGGCCGGTCCGCCGGGCGAAGGCGAGGGCCGCGCGGATGTCGGCCACCCCGGTACACCGGGCGATCAGCGCCGGTCGCCGGTCGATCGCGCCGTTCCACACTTTGCGCCGCGCGTCGAAGGCCGGATCGGCCGGGCGGATCAGCTCACCGTGAAAGTCCGAGACCAATGCGTCGAGCGCGGCTGGATCGAGATGTACGTCCGCAGCGGTGGTACTCATGGCTGGGCCCTCCCTTCTCGCCAGTCTGCGCTTGCCGCGCAGACGTGTCGAGGAGGGTGCGGTCAGAGGTCGAAGGCGGTGGTGGACTCGTCGTACGGGCCCATCACGGTGAGCGCCGGGGTGCCCGCGTACAGCTCGGCGGCGAGGTCGACGACGTCGTTCAGGGTGACCGTGTCGATCCGGTGCAGCACCTCGTCGACGGTGGGCAGCTCGCCGTAGACCAGCTCGGCCTTGGCGATCCGGGTCATCTTGGCGCCGGTGTCCTCCAGCCCCATCACCACGGAGCCGCGCATCTGGCCCTTGCCGCGGAGCAGTTCGTCGGCGCTGATCTCGCCCTTCGCGATCGCGGCCAGCTCGGCCCGGACCACCTCGAGCACCTCGGGCGCCTTCTTCGGCAGGCAGCCCGCGTACACGCCGACCATGCCGGAGTCCGCGTACGCCGACCCGAAGGTGAACACCGAGTACGCCAGGCCGCGCTTCTCCCGGACCTCCTGGAACAGCCGCGACGACATCCCGCCGCCGACGATGCCGTGCAGCACCCCGGCGACGAACCGGCGCCGGTCGTTGCGGGCCAGCCCGGGCAACCCGAGCACGAGATGCGCCTGCTCGGCGTCGCGATGGTGGACCCGCGTTCCCCCGTACGTCGGGACGCGGCGCGCCGACCCCCGGCGTACCGGGGTAGGCTCGGCCTCCGCGGTGACCCAGTGCCGCTCGAACGCCTTACGGACCAGCCGGACCACGTCGGAGTGCTCGACGTTGCCCGCGACCGAGACGACGATGTTGTCGGGGCGATAGCGGCGCCGGTACCAGCCGACGACCTGCCGGCGGGTCAGGCCGGCCACCGACTCTGGCGTCCCGGTGATCGACCGGCCGAGCGGGGACTCGCCCCACAGTTGCTCGGCGAACAGGTCGTGGATGTGGTCCGACGTCTCGTCGGCGTGCATCGCGATCTCTTCGTCGATCACGTCCCGCTCGCTCTCGACGTCTTCGGGAGTGAGGGTCGCCGAGGTGATCATGTCGCAGATCACGTCCACCGCGAGCGGCAGGTCGGAGTCGAGGACCCGCGCGTAGTAGCAGGTGTACTCCTTGCCGGTGAACGCGTTCATCTCGCCGCCGACCGCGTCCAGCGAGGCGGAGATCTCCAGCGCGTCCCGGCGCTCGGTGCCCTTGAACAGCAGGTGTTCTAGGAAGTGGGTCGCACCGGCCAGGTGGACCGGCTCGTCCCGCGAACCGACGCCCACCCAGACGCCGAAGGTGACCGAGCGGAAGCCTGGGACGGACTGGGAGACGACGCGGAGCCCGGAGGGAAGGACGGTCCGTTTGACCGGACCGCCCTGCTCCGGGCTCAGCAACGTGCTGGTGATCGCTCGGGTCACTCGGCGGACTCGTCGGCCTTCTTGTCGTCGTCGCCCTCGACCACCGGAATCAGCGACAGCTTGCCGCGGTCGTCGATCTCGGCGATCTCGACCTGGAGCTTCTGGCCGACCGAGAGCACGTCCTCGACCGCCTCGACCCGCTTGCCACCGGCCAGGCCGCGCAGCTTCGAGATGTGCAGCAGGCCGTCCTTGCCGGGCAGCAGGCTGATGAACGCCCCGAAGTTGGTGGTCTTGACGACGGTCCCGAGGTACCGCTCGCCCTTCTCCGGCATGGTCGGGTTCGCGATCGCGTTGATCGCGGCCCGGGCCGCCTCGGCCGAGGGACCGTCGGTGGCGCCGATGTAGACGGTGCCGTCGTCCTCGATCGAGATGTCGGCGCCGGTGTCCTCGGTGATCTGGTTGATCATCTTGCCCTTCGGCCCGATCACCTCGCCGATCTTGTCGACCGGGACCTTCACCGAGATGACCCGCGGCGCGAACTCGCTCATCTCACCCGGCGCGTCGATGGCCTTGGCCATCACGTCCAGGATCGTCAGGCGGGCGTCCTTGGCCTGGGTCAGCGCACCGGCGAGCACGCTGGCCGGGATGCCGTCCAGCTTGGTGTCCAGCTGCAGGGCGGTGACGAAGTCCTTGGTACCGGCGACCTTGAAGTCCATGTCGCCGAACGCGTCCTCGGCGCCCAGGATGTCGGTCAGCGCGACGTACTCGGTCTTGCCGTCGACCTCACCGGAGATCAGACCCATCGCGATGCCGGCGACCGGGGCCTTCAGCGGCACACCGGCGGACAGCAGCGACAGCGTGGAGGCGCAGACCGACCCCATCGAGGTCGAGCCGTTCGACCCGAGGGCCTCGGACACCTGACGCAGCGCGTACGGGAAGTCCTCGCGCGACGGCAGCACCGGCACCAGGGCCCGCTCGGCCAGCGCGCCGTGACCGATCTCGCGGCGCTTCGGCGACCCCACCCGGCCGGTCTCACCGGTCGAGTACGGCGGGAAGTTGTAGTTGTGCATGTACCGCTTGCGGGTCTCCGGCGACAGCGTGTCCAGCTGCTGCTCCATCCGGAGCATGTTCAGCGTGGTGACACCCATGATCTGGGTCTCGCCGCGCTCGAACAGCGCCGAACCGTGCACCCGCGGCAGCACCCGCACCTGGGCCTTGAGCGGCCGGATGTCGGCCAGCCCGCGGCCGTCGATGCGGACCTTGTCCTTGAGCACGCGCTGCCGGACCAGCTTCTTGGTCAGCGACCGGAACGCCGCGGACAGCTCCTTCTCGCGGCCCTCGAAGTCGGCGGCCAGCTTGTCCACCACGGCGGCCTTGACCGCGTCGGTGGCGCTCTCGCGCTCGTGCTTGCCGGCGATGGTGAGGGCCTGCGACAGCTCCTCGGTCGCGGCGGCCTCGACGGCGGCGAACGCGTCGTCGGCGTAGTCCGGGAAGACCGGGAACTCGCCGGTCGGCTTCGCGGCCCGCGCGGCCAGGTCGGCCTGCGCCTCGACCAGGGTCTTGATGAAGCCCTTCGAGGCCTCCAGGCCCTGGGCGACGATCTCCTCGGTCGGCGCCTGGGTGCCCGCGGCGACCTTGTCGAAGGTCTCCGGGGTCGACTCGGCCTCGACCATCATGATCGCGACGTCACCGGAGTCGGTGACCCGGCCCGCGACCACCATGTCGAAGACGGCGTCCTCGAGCTCGGTGTGGGTCGGGAAGGCGACCCACTGGCCCTCGATCAGCGCGACGCGGACGCCGCCGATCGGGCCGGAGAACGGCAGGCCGGCGAGCTGGGTGGACATCGACGCGGCGTTGATCGCCAGCACGTCGTACAGCTTGTCCGGGTTCAGCGCCAGGACGGTGATGACGACCTGGATCTCGTTCCGCAGGCCGGACACGAACGACGGCCGCAGCGGGCGGTCGATCAGCCGGCAGGTCAGGATCGCCTCTTCCGAGGGCCGGCCCTCGCGGCGGAAGAACGAGCCGGGGATCCGGCCCGCGGCGTACATCCGCTCCTCGACGTCGACCGTCAACGGGAAGAAGTCGAACTGGTCCTTGGGCTTCTTGCTGGCCGTGGTGGCCGACAGCACCATCGTGTCGCCGTCGAGGTACGCGGCGGCCGAACCGGCGGCCTGCTGGGCCAGCCGGCCCGTCTCGAAGCGAATGGTCCGGGTGCCGAAAGTGCCGTTGTCGATCACGGCTTCGGCGAATTCCGCGCCCTCCATGGGCGCGCTGGTGGATCCCGACACGGGATACCCCTCTCTCACAGTGGACGACTGCGAGGCGCGAGCTTCCGGGGTGCCGGTCTTCGATCGAGGCCCGCGGGTGTCGTGCTACCTGTCACCCGAAAGCCACTACCGAGGACCGGTCGTCCTCCCGCCACGCGCTTCGCGTCGCCTCGTTTCGTCTTACTACTTCCGTGCTTTGTTCAGTTGTGGGACCGCCACCCGGGGCGGATACGCCAGGAGCGGCCACCCGGCGTACGGGAGGCCGCTCCTCGCGACGTCAGCGGCGGAGGCCGAGCCGCTCGATCAGCGATCGGTAGCGGTTGATGTCCTTCTTCGCCAGGTAGTTCAGCAGCCGGCGGCGCTGGCCGACGAGCAGCAGCAGACCACGACGGCTGTGGTGGTCGTGCTTGTGCTCCTTGAGGTGATCGGTGAGGTGCGCGATCCGGTGGGTCAGCAGCGCGACCTGGACCTCGGGAGAACCGGTGTCACCCTCGGTCAGAGCGTACTCACCCATGATCTTCTTCTTCGTTGCGGCATCAACAGATGACACGGAGTTCCTCTCGATTTCCGTTGCGCGGCGCACCGGGGCATTCGTCACCCGAGCACTCTCTTTCCGCGGCCGTTCAGACGGCAGCGCCCAGAGTATCAGCCTGTGGACAACGACCCCTAATCACCCTGGAGCGAGCGGCGCGCCGCGTCCACGTCCTTCTTCATCTGGACCAGCAGGTCGTCGATCGAGTCGAACCGGATCTGGGTGCCGCGGAGCCGGGCCACGAAGTCGACCGCGATCTTCGAGCCGTACAGCTCGAGGTCGTCGCGGTCCAGCACGTACGACTCCACCCGGCGGTCGACGCCGTCGAAGGTGGGGTTGCTGCCCACGCTGATCGCGGCCGGCAGCGGTTCGCCGTACGCCGGGCTGCCGGCGGCCGGTTCGAGCACGGTCACCCAGCCGGCGTACACCCCGTCGAGCGGCACCGCGGCGCCGGGATCGGCCGGGATGTTCGCGGTCGGGTACCCGAGCTCGCGGCCGCGCTTGTCGCCCTCGACCACGACGCCGGTGACCCGCAACGGCCGGCCGAGCGCGTTCGCGGCGCCCTCGACGTCACCGGCGGCGATCAGCTCGCGGATGTACGTCGACGACCACGGCTGCGCCTCGCCCCGCAGGGTCAGCCCGACCACCTGGAACCCGGCCGACGCCCCCGCCTCGGCCAGGGTGTCGACATGGCCCGCGGCCTTGTGACCGAAGCGGAAGTTCTCCCCAACCACGACGGCCTTGACGTGCAACGTGTTCACCAGCACGCGCTCGATGAACTCCTGCGGGGACCAGTTCGACACGTCCTTGTCGAACGGCAGCACCAGCACCGCGTCCGCGCCGGCGGCACCGAGCAACTCGGCCCGCTGCGCGGCGTCCGTGATCGCCGCGGGAGCCCGGTCCGGCCGCAGGACGACCATCGGGTGCGGGTCGAACGTCAGCGCGACGACCGGGAGGCCACCGAGCTCGGCGGCCAGCGTCCGCGCGTGACCGAGCACCTCCTGATGACCGCGGTGCACGCCGTCGAAGTTGCCGATGGTGACGACCGAGGGGCCGAACTCAGGGCCGACCTCGTCCAAACCGTGCCAGACACGCATGACAGCAGGATTCCATGCCACCGGCCGATCCGTCGCAGCAGGTCCATGGTCACCCCTTGTGATCAGGCGCTCACTCAACCTAGGGTGGGCCGCGCACTGGTCGCTTCCCCGGGAGGTCTTGTGAGATTCCACCGCGTCGCCGCCGCGCTGACCGCGCTGGTGAGCGTGAGCACGTTGTCGATCACGAGCACCGCCCAGGCCGTCGCGCCGACGCGGGACGCCGCCCCGGCGTACCAGAAGTACGTCGCGCTCGGTGACTCGTACACCTCGGCCCCGCTCGTCCCGCTGCCCGAGCTGCTGTCGCTCGGCTGCGTGCGCTCGACCAGCAACTACCCGAAGCTGGTCGCCGCGATGTTGCGGATCACGGACTTCACCGACGTGAGCTGCGGAGGCGCGGACACCACGAACATGACCGAGCCGCAGGACACCGTGCTCGGCAGCAACCCGCCGCAGTTCGACGCGCTCACCCCGGACACGGACCTGGTGACGCTGGGCATCGGCGGGAACGACTTCGGCGTCTTCGGCCGGATCATCGACACCTGCCCGAAGCTGCGGGCGAGCGACCCGACCGGGTCCCCGTGCCGGGAGAAGTTCACGGTGAACGGCGTCGACACGTTGAAGGCCGACCTGGCCAAGACCCAGGCCCGCATCGTGGATGTTGCCAACGGCATCAAAGCCAGGGCGCCGCAGGCAACGATCGTGCTGGTCGGCTACCCGCAGATCGCGCCCGCCTCCGGGACCTGTCCGAGCATCCTGCCGTTCGCGGACGGCGACTACGCGTACCTGTACTCGATCGAGCAGGAGCTGAACAAGGCCGTCGCGTCCGCGGCGAGCGCGACCGGCACGCAGTACCTGGACACCTTCGGCCCGTCCACCGGCCACGACGCCTGCGCCCCGGACGGCCAGGCCTGGATCCAGGGCAAGGACGTGAACCTGCTCCGCGCCCTGAACTACCACCCCCGCTTCGAGGGTCAGGCCGGCGTCGCGCTGCTGACGGCCAAGCAGCTCACCGGCGCCGACCCGACCGTCACCGCCGCGGAGCAGGCCGGGTTCGCCCGGCAGGCCCGCGAGCTGAGCCGGCAGGCGGCGAAGGCCGACCTGCCGCAGGCCTACGAGGCCTCCCTGAACCGCCTACGGACCGGCGCGCAACGCTGACCCTTTCCAACCGTACGGCGGACGCCGGGCCGGGCCACTTCACGCGTGGCCCGGCCCGGCGGTTCTTTTCCCGTACTGGCTGATCGGGTCAGTTGAGGGCGGCGGTGAGGTCGGTCAGGGCCTGGCCGAGCGGCAGGTCGATCCGGTGGGTGGCGTAAAGGTCCCCGCGGGTGATGCCCTGGTTGACGATCAGCACCTGCTTGCCCGCCTTCGCCGCGTACCGGACGAACCGGAACCCGGACATCACGGTCAACGAGGACCCAAGGACGAGAACCGAGTCCGCCGCGTCGATCAGCCGGTAGCAGCGTTCGACGCGGTTCTTCGGCACGTTCTCGCCGAAGAACACGACATCGGGTTTGAGCACCCCGTCCTCACAGCGCGCGCACTCGACGACCCGGAACCCGGCGACCGCCTCCTCCGGTAGATCGACGTCCCCGTCCGGGTTGATCCGCGTCGCCTCGGCCTCGAACACCGGGTTCGCCGCGCGCAGCCGCCGATCCAGCTCCTCCCGCCCGAATGTCCCCTGGCAGCCCAAACAGATCACCCGATCCAGGTTGCCGTGCAGCTCGACCACGTCGCGCGCCCCGCCGGCCTGGTGCAGCCCGTCGACGTTCTGCGTGATGATGCCGTCGACGTACCCCCTGGCCTGCAGCGTGGCGACGGCGCGATGCCCGTCGTTGGGCGAAGCGCGAGCGATGGTCCGCCACCCGAGGTGACTGCGTGCCCAGTACCGCTGCCGCCCGCCCGGACTGCCGACGAAGTCGCCGTACGTCATCGGGGTATGCGTGCGCAGGCTGCCGGTCTCGCCGCGATAGTCGGGAATCCCGGACTCGGTGGAGATCCCGGCCCCGGACAGGACCACGGTCCGGCCCCGCGCGACCACCTCGGCCAACGGCCCGACATCCGAGGCCCCGGGCGCAAGCGCCAGCACCTCAGGACCAGGAGTCCAACTCAAAGTAGGCCGCGACCGCACCCCACCAGATTACGCACGCCCGGAAACCGGCTGGTCGCTCAGGCGATTCGGGGTGGGCCGGCGGTGAGGCGGCGCTCGGCTTCGGCGCGGACGACGACCGGGTCCATCGAGGACCAGTCGGCGTCGATCCACCAGGTCGCGCCGGCCTCGGCCCACGGGCGGACGGTTGCGGCGGCGTCGGGGTCGTCGGCCTTGGTGGTGCCTTCGCTGACGATGTCGTAGCCGTCCATCGAGAGCCCGTGGTCCGCGCGCTCCTTCCGGATCCACTCGACACCCTCGGCCAGCTCCTTCGGGGTCAGCTCCCCCGGCTTCTCGCCGGGCTCGACGACGGGAGCGAAGTTCGGCAGCCAGCCGTCCTGCAAGGCGGCCCGCCGCATCGACCGCGGTCGAGGCCAGGCACCGACCACCCAGGTCGGGATCCGCGGCTGCTGCACGGGCGGCGGCGGAGCGGGCGGCATGAGGTCCGCGATCTTCCGGGAGCGATAGTGCTTGCCGGTGAACTCGAAGGCCTCGTCCCGCCAGAGGTACCGCAGCATCTCGAGCGACTCGTCCATCAGCTCGGCCCGGACCTTGCGCCCGGGATCGTCCTCGAACAGCCAGAACCGATCGTCACCGGTCACCCCGAGCCCGACGGAAAGAATCACCCGCCCGTTGCTCAGGTTGTCGACCGTCGAAGTCTGCCCGGCGACATCCCAGGGCTTCCGCCGAGGCAGCGGCGTGAGCATGGTCCCGAGCCGAATCCGCTCGGTCGTCATGGCGGCGGCGGCCAGCATCGCCCAGGCATCGATCCCCCAGATCGACTCCCAGACGAAGAACCCGTCCCACCCATGAGCCTCCGCAATCCCAGCCAGCTCAGCCGCGGCACGAGCATCCCCATAAGGCATCACGAATCCATACTTCATACGAACGCACGCTAACGCCCCCCACCGACAGAACCCGCACACGAGCAGTACCCGGCGCCCACTGTCGACTTGTTTGCCCGATAACGCCCCTACAACAAGCCACCCACCAAACAACCCGCCAGCGACCGAAACGAAAGCGCTCCAGCAAACCGCACGCCGCAGCACGCCAGCCGTCAAGGAAGCCGCCAGCGGGCGAGGCCTCGATGCTTCGGCTGGCTGGGAGGTGGAGGCCGACGCCCGCCTGCAGTGCTGGGGTGCTGGAGGGATGGCGTGCTGCATCAGCGCCATCCGTCCGACAACTTGTCAGGTGGTCAGCTCACGAAGACTGCTGTTGGTTTGGCTACTGGGCCGTGGGGTTCGTAGAGGGCCAGGAAGACGCCCGACGGGTCGAACATTGCTGTCTGACCCGGCTCCAGCTTCAGCCCGGACAACGGGCGCCCCGTCCGGATGGCCGCCGCCTGCTCAGCATCCGCGTCGTACCGGGGGAACGTCTCCCCCGCCACCTGCGCGATCGGCAGCCAGGTGAAGTCCTCCGCCAGCTCCTCCAACGTGTGCGCCGTGTCCATCCCGAACGATCCGACCCGGGTCCGCCGGAGCATCGTCAGGTGGCCGCCGACCCCCAGCTCGGCCCCCAGATCGCGGGCCAGAGCGCGGATGTAAGTGCCGCTCGAGCAGTCGACCGTGACGTCGACCTCGATCGCGGCGACACCCGGCCGGACATCGGTCACGTCGTACCGGCTGACCGTCACGCTGCGAGCCTTCAACGCGACCTCTTCGCCGTCGCGCACCCGCTGGTACGCCCTGCGCCCGTCGACCTTGATCGCGGACACCTTCGACGGCACCTGGGAGATCTCGCCGCGGAATCCCGCGACGGCCGCTTCGATCGCCTCGGCCGTGACCGCGCCGACCGCGGTCGGTGCGGCGGTGTCGACGATGGTGCCTTCGGCGTCGTCCGTGGTCGTGGTCGCGCCGAGCAGGATCGTGGCGTCGTACGACTTGTCGGCGAGCTGGAGGTGGCCGAGCAACCGGGTGGCCCGGTTGATGCCGACCACCAGGACGCCGGTCGCCATCGGGTCCAGGGTGCCCGCGTGGCCGACCTTGCGGGTGCCGGCCAGTTTGCGGATCCGCGCCACCACGGTGTGCGAGGTCAGCCCGGCCGGCTTGTCCACCACAACGATGCCGTCGGCAACCGGCGGTTCCACGGAACCCGTCGGTGCGGGGGTCACCACGGAGTCAGTCTTCGTCGCTGTCATCGTCCTCGCGGCGCTTGTACGGATCGGCCTCACCGGCCGGGCGGGCGTTCACGGCCGACTTGGCCACCTCGGCGTCGGCCTCGCGGGCCTTGGCGAGCAGTTCCTCGATGTGGCCGGCGTTCTCCGGGACGGCGTCGAGGAAGAACGCGACGCTCGGGGTGTGCCGCAGGCCGAGCGCCTTGCCGACCTCGCTGCGGATCAGCCCACGGGCCGACTCCAGCGCGGCAGCGGTGTCCGCGCGGGCCTGCTCGTCGCCGTACACCGTGTAGAAGATGCTGGCTTCGCGCAGGTCACCGGTGAGCCGGGCGTCGGTCACGGTGACGAAGCCCAGCCGCGGGTCCTTCACCCGGCGCTCCAGCAACTCCGCGACGAGGACCTGGATCCGGTCGGCCAGCTGCTTGGCCCTTGCTTCACCCATCCGGGCTCACTCCCTCTATTCATGCGTAACGTCCGCAACGGCGGCGCGAAAACCGCCACTGCGGACGTTACCCCGACTGCTTCGACGTTCGGTCACTCGGGCAGCCGCCGCGACCGTGGCCGCGGCGGCGGTACCCGGATCAGCTCCGCGGCTTCTCGCGCAGCTCGAACGCCTCGACGACGTCGCCGATCTTGATGTCGTTGAAGTTGTTGATGGTCAGACCGCACTCGAAGCCCTCGCGGACCTCGGACGCGTCGTCCTTGAACCTCTTCAGCGACGACAGCTCGGTGTTGTCCACCACCACCGCGCCGTCCCGGATCAACCGGACCTTGGCGTTGCGGCGGAGCAGACCACTGGTCACCCAGCAACCGGCGATGTTTCCGACCTTCGAGGAGCGGAAGATCTCGCGGATCTCCGCCTGGCCGAGGACGGCCTCCTCGTAGATCGGCTTGAGCATGCCCTTCAGGGCGGCCTCGATGTCGTCGATCGCCGAGTAGATGACCGAGTAGTACCGGACATCCACGCCCTCGCGCTCGGCCAGGTCACCGGCCTTGCCCGCCGGCCGCACGTTGAAGCCGATGATGACGGCGTTCGACGCGATGGCCAGGTTGACGTCGTTCTCGTTGATCGCACCGACACCGCGGTCGATGATCCGCAGGTTGACCTCATCGCCGACCTCGATCCGGACCAGCGCGTCCTCCAGCGCCTCGACCGAACCGGACACGTCGCCCTTGAGGATGAGCAGCAGTTCCTGCGTCTCGCCCTTCTCCATCGAGGCCATGAAGTCCTCGAGGGTACGACGGGCGCGCCGCTTGGCGTTGGCGGCCGCACGAGCGCGGGCTTCCCGCTTCTCGGCGATCTGCCGGGCCATCCGGTCGTCGTCGACCACCAGGAACTTGTCACCCGCACCCGGGACCGCGGTCAGACCGAGGACCAGGACCGGACGCGACGGGGTCGCCTCCTCGACGTTGTTGCCGTACTCGTCGAGCATGGCCCGGACCCGGCCGTGCGCCGGACCCGCCACCATCGAGTCGCCGACCTTCAGCGTGCCGCGCTGCACCAGCACGGTCGCCACCGGACCACGGCCCTTGTCGAGGTGCGCCTCGATCGCCAGACCCTGGGCCGGCATGTTCGGGTTGGCCCGCAGGTCCAGCGCCGCGTCCGCGGTCAGCACGACGCTCTCGAGCAGACCGTCGATGTTGATCCGCGACTTCGCCGAGACGTCGACGAACATCGTATCGCCGCCGTACTCCTCGGGCACCAGGCCGTACTCGGTCAGCTGACCGCGCACCTTGCTCGGGTCCGCGTTCGGGACGTCGATCTTGTTCACCGCGACCACGATCGGGACGTTCGCCGCCCGGGCGTGGTTCAGCGCCTCGATCGTCTGCGGCATCACGCCGTCGTCGGCCGCGACCACCAGGATGACGATGTCGGTGGCCTGCGCACCACGGGCACGCATGGCGGTGAACGCCTCGTGACCCGGGGTGTCGACGAAGGTGATGGCGCGCTCGGCGCCGTCCACCTCGGTCGTCACCTGGTACGCACCGATGTGCTGGGTGATGCCACCGGCTTCCTTGGCGACCACGTTCGCGTGCCGGACCGCGTCCAGCAGCTTGGTCTTACCGTGGTCGACGTGACCCATCACGGTCACCACCGGCGGCCGCTGGACCAGGTCGGAGTCGTCGCCCTCGTCGGACCCGAAGTCGATGTCGAACGACTCGAGCAGCTCGCGGTCCTCGTCCTCCGGGGACACGATCTGGACGTCGTACTCCAGCTCGGTGCCGAGCAGCTGCAGGGTCTCCTCGTTGACCGACTGGGTCGCGGTCACCATCTCGCCGAGGTGGAACAGCACCTGCACCAGCGACGCCGGATCCGCGCCGACCTTCTCGGCGAAGTCCGTCAGGGACGCACCGCGGGCCAGCTTCACGACCTCGCCGTTGCCGTGCTTGACGCGCACGCCACCGACGGCCGGAGCCTGCATGTTGTCGAATTCCTGGCGCTTGGCCCGCTTCGACTTGCGACCCCGCCGGGCCGGACCACCCGGACGCCCGAAGGCACCCTGGGTCCCACCGCGACCGCGGTTGCCCGGACCCGGACGACCGCCGCCACCACCGGGCGGGCCGCTCGGGCCGCCGCCACCGGGACGGAAGCCGCCGCCACCGCCACCACCGCGCGGACCGCCACCGGGACCACCCGGGCCACCGCCCGGACGGCCGCGGCCGCCGCCACCCGCCGGAGCGGACGGGCGACCGGTGAACGTTCCGGCCGAGGACTTCGGCATCATCGCCGGGTTCGGCCGCGGGGCGCCCGGCACACCGCCGGAGCGCGGGCGGTCCGAACCGCCGCCACCGCTGCGGGCCTGCGGAGGCCGCGGCGGCATCCCGGCCGGGCTCGCACCCGCCGGAGCGTTCGAACCCGGACCCGGACGACCGCCACCACGCTGCATGCCCTGGGTGGAACTGAACGGGTTGTTGCCCGGCCGCGGGGCGCCGGGACGGCCACCTCCGCCGCCCTGACCACCCGGACGCGGACCGCCGCCCGGACGGGGAGCACCGGGACGGCCACCGCCACCCGGCGCGGCCGGACGCGGAGCACCCGGGCGCGGGCCGGCACCCTGACCACCGGGACGCGGCGCCGGACGACCGGCGTCGGCCGCCGGACGCTGCGGAGCGGGAGCCGGTGTCGCGGGCTTGGCCGGAGCCGGAGCCGGCGTCGGCGCGGTCTTCTCGGCCGGAGCCTCGGCGCGCGCGGCCGGAGCCTCGAACGCGGGCTGACCGCTGCTGCTGCCCCCACCGGCCGGACCCGGACGGGCCCCACCCGGCGTGGGGGTCTCGGTCCGCGGACCCGGCCGGGGGCCAGGACGCGGGCCCGGACGCGCCGCACCGGTGCCGGTGGCACCACCGCGAGCGGTCTCGGGCGTGTTGCTCCGCGACTCGGCGGCCGGCGCCGCCGGAGCGGGCGTCGCACCAGCCGGCGCGGCGTCCGTCGCACCAACCGGCGCGGCGTCGCTCGGGGTGGCCGGAGCCTTCGGCGCAGGGGCCGCCGGAGCCTCGGCGGCCGGCGCGGCACTCGCCGCGGGCCGAGCGGTCTCGGCGGGGGTCGCCGGCGCCTTGGGCGCGGCGGTCTCCGCTCGCGTGACCGGTGCGGTCGCCTGCGGCGCCGCGGACGTGCTGGCGGCGGCCTTCTTGGCCGCGCGCTTCTTCGGCGGGTTCTTCTCGAACTCCTCCGCCAACCTACGGACTACGGGTGCCTCGATCGTCGAGGACGCCGATCGGACGAACTCTCCCATGTCGTTCAGCCTGGTCAGGACGACCTTGCTGGTAACTCCGAGCTCCTTCGCGAGCTCGTAGACCCGGACCTTTGCCACTACTCTCCCTCTGGTCCGAGCCTGGGGCGCGGACCGTTAGTTGACGTACATGCTCATCGCATTGCACTCATCGTTCGACACTCATCGAGTGGTCATGAGTCGATGACCCGCCTTCATGTCGTCGCGACGGTTGTCGCGGGCGGCCGGGTGGCCGCACTTGTCGTTGCGTACTGCTCGACCTGTGCCCGCACAGCAGACACGTCAAGCGCCCCGTGGACCCGGAAGGCCCTCGGGAACGCCTTGCGCCGCTCTGCGAGGTCGAGACACGCGGTCGCCGGGTGCAGGTGCGCCCCGCGGCCGGGTGCCCGATGCGCGGGATCCGGGAGGACCAGACCTCCGGAAACCGTCATCCGCAGCAGGCCGGACGGACTGTCCCGCTTCCTGCACCCTATGCAGGTACGCTCCCGGACCTTGCCGGGGCGTGCCTCCGCAGTCACTGTCAGGTGATCCTCAGGGTGTGGTTGCGACTCAGTCGACCGACCGAGAGGTCAGTCTACCTTCTCGTCCCCACGAGTCACATCGGTATCCGGCCGGATGTCGATCCGCCAGCCGGTCAGCCGGGCGGCGAGGCGGGCGTTCTGCCCTTCTTTGCCGATCGCCAGCGACAACTGGTAGTCGGGGACGATGACGCGCGCGGCGCGAGCCGCCGCGTCGACAACCTCTACAGATGAAACCTGCGCCGGGGACAGCGCATTCCCGACGAAGGTCGCCGGGTCGTCGCTGTGATCGATGATGTCGATCTTCTCACCGTGCAGCTCGTGCATGATGTTGCGCACCCGCTGCCCCATCGGGCCGATGCACGCGCCCTTGCCGTTCACCGACGGGTTCAGGGTGCGGACCGCGATCTTGGTCCGGTGGCCGGCCTCGCGGGCGATCGCGGTGATCTCGACCGTCCCGTCGGCGATCTCCGGGACCTCCAGCGCGAACAGCTTCTTCACCAGGTTCGGGTGGGTCCGCGAGACGGTGATCTGCGGTCCCTTGAAGCCCTTGCGGACTCCGACCACGTACACCCGCAGCCGGGCGCCGTGCTCGTACTTCTCCCCCGGTACCTGCTCGGGCGCCGGCAGCACGGCCTCGATCTTGCCCAGGTCGACCATCACCGACCGCGGGTCGCGGCCCTGCTGGATGACGCCGGAGACGATGTCGCCCTCCTTGCCGGAGAACTCGCCGTACCGGACCTCGTCCTCGGCGTCGCGCAGCCGCTGCAGGATCACCTGCTTGGCCGTGGTCGCCGCGATCCGGCCGAAGTCGGCGGGCGTGTCGTCGTACTCGCGGGCCAGCGTGCCGTCCTCGGCCAGCTCGCGGGCGTACACGGTCACGTGACCGGTCTTGCGGTCCAGCTCGGCCCGGGCGTGCTGCTGCGCGCCCTCGGTGCGGTGGTACGCGACCAGCAGCGCCTGCTCGATCGCCTCGACCACGACGTCGAAGGAGATGTCCTTCTCCCGCTCCAGCGACCGCAGCACGGCCATGTCGATGTCCATCTCAGCTCTCCTCCGCCGGGCCGTCGGCCGGCGCTTCTGGGGCGGGGTCGTCGGTCCCGGCCGCCCGGTTGAACTCGATCTGGACCTTCGCCGTCGCCACGTCGGCGTAGGCGATCGTGCGCGGCTTGCCGTTCACGTCCAGCTCGGCAGCGTCGTCCGCGGCCGACTTGATCCGCCCGGTCAGCTTGTCGCCGCCGGTGAGCGTGATCTTCACCAGCCGGCTGACGTTGCGGCGCCAGTGCCGCGGCAGCGTCAGCGGGCGGTCCACACCGGGGCTGGAGACTTCCAGGGTGTACGGGCCGTCGCCCATCACGTCGGCCGCGTCGAGCGCCTTCGAGAGGGCCCGGGTCACGTCGGCGACGTCGTCCAGGCTGATCCCGCCGTCGCGGTCGACGAGCACGCGCAGCAACCGGCGTCGGCCGGCCGGCGTGACGTCGGCGGCCTCCAGGTCGCAGCCGAACTGCTCGACGATCGGCCGCAGGAAGTTCTCGAGGCTCGAGGGGTCCGTGTGGTCAGTCCTTCGGCTCACAGGTAGACCTGCCTCTCTCTCCAGTTGTGCACCCGTTGCCGCCTCGGCGATCCGACCGAGGGCAGTAGCCCACCCTATCCGGCCGCGCGCCGAGTCCCCAGCACCGCCCTGGCCGCCTGCGTCGTGCCCTGCCCCGGGATAGGGTGCGGGCGTGCCGAACCATGCCCTTCGTCCGTCACGCCGCGCCGTCCTGACGACCGCGACCCTCGCCGCCGGGACCGCCGTACTGGTCACCGGCTGCGACGACGATCCGGGCGACTCCGGGACCGGCCGCACCCCTCCGGGCGGCAAGGACGGTACGCCCGAGCCGGCGCCGCCGAGCAAGGATCCGGCCGCCGTCGCCGCGTTGACCACGGCCGCCACCCAGGTCGAGCAGATCGCCCTGCGGTACAGCGCGGTCGGCCAGGCGTTCCCGGCCCTGCGGACTCAGCTCGCCTCGGGGGTGAAGTCCCGCGCCGCGCATCTGGCCAAGTTGAAGGAGATCGGTGGCTCCGAGCCGCCGCAGCCCGGCAAGCTGCCGGCGCTGCCGAAGACCGCCGTCGCCGCATTGAACGATCTCGCCGTCCGGGAGCAGAAGCTGTCCGTCGCCCACGCGACCGCGGCGACCAAGGTCTCGGGCGAGGCGGCCCGGCTACTGGCGATGCTGGCCGCGGCCGAGAGCCAGCTGGCCCTCACCCTGGGCCGGAAGAAGACGGCCACGTGACCGAGGTCGAGGCGCTGCAGGCGGCGATCGCGGGCGAGCACGCGGCCCTGTACGGCGTGGGCGTGGCGGGCGGGAAGCTCAACGGAGCCCGGTTCCGCACGGCCACCACCCTTTACGAGCGGCACCGCAAGCGCCGGGACCAGCTCGCCGATCTCCTGCTCGCGGCCGGCCAGACCCCGGCGGCGGCCGAGCCGGCCTACGACCTGCCGGTGACCGTGACGACCGCGGCCACCGCGGTGGCCCTGGTCCTCGGGATCGAGCGGCGGCTCGGCGCGGTGTACGGCGACCTGGTCGAGGCGGCCGAGCAGGACCGGATCCGGTCGTTCGCGGTCCAGGCGCTGATCGCCACCGCACAGGACCAGCTCTCCTGGAGCGGGACGCCGGCCACCTGGCCGGGCCAGGTCTGACCGAATCCGTCCGGCCCGGGCAGCCGTAGCTGTCTGGTCCGGTTGCGATCTGTGCCCGCCCGGGCACCCATAGCAGCCAGGAAAGCGCGCACACGAGTAATTTCCTGTGCGCTGACGCCGTTTCTGGATCTCGTTGCGTACCGCCCTTTACTCCGAGCGTTACCTTCCCTATATTTCCGGTCACGGAGACTGGGGGGTCGCCGGAGTTTCACCCTTGGCCGCAAGGGCTTACGCCGTTGGCGGCGCTGGTGATGATCCAAGGCTGAATCAAAGCGTCTGTTCGTACTTCCTTTTGCAAATTGCCGACTTCTCGTGTCGCGCCCTGCCGCGGCTACGGAGGGTAGTGAAGCATGCGTACATTCGAATTGGTCTCCGGCGAAAGCCTGTTCGTGAACGATCTGCGCGTGGTCAGGTGGGAGCAGTACGGCCTCGGCGCGGAGCTGCCGTTCCAGGCGATGTGGTACTCCGTGCCGCCCGGCTCGGAGTCCCCCACGGACCAGCACCCGGAGCTGGAGTTGTCCATCGTGGTCGCGGGCACCGCCCACGTCCTCGTCGGTGGTGAGGTGCGCGAGGTCCCCCAGGGCGACGCGTTCCTGCTCGGCAGCGAGGAGGCCCACGTCGTCCAGAACCGCTCGGCCGACGAGGTGCTCACCGTCTTCAGCGCCTACTGGTACCCCGAGGCGGCCACCGCCGCGGCGGCCGTGCTCGCCGACCGCGACCGGCCCGCCGAGACCGTGGCGGCCGGCCATGACTGATCCGGTCACCGGCGCGGTCCCTGCCCCGCCGGACGGCAAGGTCACCGTCATCACGTTCCCGCAGCCGACCGCGAACGGCCCGCTGCACGTCGGTCACCTGTCCGGCCCGTACCTCGCGGCCGACATCGCCGCCCGGGCAGCGCGCACCCGGGGTGAGCAGGTGGTCGTCACCACCGGCCTGGACGTGCACCAGAACTACGTCCTCACCCGGGCCGAGCACGAAGGCGTCGAGGTCGGCGTGATGCTGGCCGATTTCCGCGCCGACATCATCGACACGTACCGGCAGGCGCGGGTCGGGTACGACCGGTTCAGCGACCCGCTCACCGACGAGCACGCGCCGATCATCCGCGACCTGATGAACCACCTGGTCGCGAGCGGAGCCGCTCCGCTGCGCGAGGTCACCCTGCACGCCTGTGAGGACTGCGGGCGCACCCTGCACGAGTCGTACCTGTCCGGGCTCTGCGGATGCTGCCACGCACCCGCGGCCGGTGGCGCGTGCGAGCAGTGCGGGAGCTTCACGCAGGTCGGCACGATGGTCGATCCGGTCTGCGGGCGCTGCGGTGGAGCACCCCGTCCGTACCGGGCGACGGTGCCCGTGCTGCGGATGGAGGACTACCGGGCCACGCTCACGTCGGTCTGGCTGCGGGCCCAGCTGCCGCCCGCGGTCCGCGCCCTGATCGGCCGGCAACTCGCCGGCGAGCTGCCCGAGATCGCGCTCGCCTATCCGACCAACTGGGGCATCGAGGGCGACGGCGAGCTGGCCGGGCTGCGGATCGGCTCGTACACCGAGATCGCGCTCACCGACCTCTACAACGTCGCGCGGGCGATCGACCCGGAGGCCACCGACCTGCCCGCGTACCTGGCCGCGCTCGGCCGGGCCGACCAGCTGTGGCACTTCCTCGGACTCGACAACGCGTACTGGTACGCCGTGTACTGGCAGGCGATCTGGGCCGCCGTCGGGGTGAATCCGCTACCTCTTTCCGGGCTCGTGGTCAACGAGTTCTACACGCTCGACGGCAGCAAGTTCTCGACCAGCCGGAATCACGCCATCTGGGCCGGCGAACTGCTCCGGAAAGAGAATCCCGCCGTCGTCCGGTTGTTCCTGGCCTGGGACCGGCCGGACCGTTATGCCAGCGACTTCACCTGGAAATCCTTCCAGGCGTTCAGCGACCGGGTGGAGCCGTTGCTTGACGGCAGCCGGGCGATCACCGAACCGCTCCCGCCCGCGTTGGCCCAGCGTGAACTGGCCCGCGGGGAGGCGGCGTTGCGGCCGGCCGGGTTCGATCCCGCGCTCGCGGTCCGGAGCCTGATCACGTTGCTGGCCGGCGGTGCCGAGGACACCGGGCACCTGCGCGCGGCGCTCACCGGGACGGGTGGCGAGTAGGCCATGCGGGTCTGCGTGATCGGCGCCGGGATCGCCGGCACGTTGCTGGCCTGGCGTCTCGGTGCGTACCCCGGCGTCGAGGTCGACCTCGTCACCGGGGTCCCCGGACCGGACGCCACCGCCGCGTCGGGAGGTGGGGTCCGGGGCTTCGAGACCCATCCCGAGCAACGCCGGCTGGCGGTCGAGAGCCTGGCCGAACTGTTCGAGACACCCGGCCTGCTGGACCGGGCCGGGTACACCGAGACCGGATCGACGTACCTGCTCGCGCCGTGGGCAGGGTTGGCGGACGCCGTCGCCGAGGTGGAGCACGCGCACCCCGGCTCGGCCGAGCTCGTCGACGGCGGCACCCTCTACCGGCTCGGCTGGCGCGGGTTGCCGGACGGGACGGTCGGGGTGCTGGAGAAGCGGGCCGGGTTCATCCGGCCCGATCAGCTGCGGACGCTGGTCCTGGACCAGCTCGCCCGCGGCCGGAGAAGCAGGGTCGTCAGCGGCCCTGTCCTCGGGCTCGTCCCCCGCTCCGACGGATCGGTCAGCTGCCGTGTGCCGCACGGCGACGACCGGTACGACGTGGTCGTCGTGGCGGCGGGTCCGTGGACGCCGGGACTGCTCGCCGGGAACGCGTTGCCGGCCGAGCCGTACCGGACCAAGGCGATCCAGGTCGCCGTGCACCAAGTGGCCGGCGCCCTGCCGACCATGTTCGTGGACGAGACCAGCGACCTGTACGGGCGCCCGACAGCGGACGGCGGTCTGCTGCTCGGTGTCGACACGCACCGCTGGTCCGTTCCCCCGGGCAGCAGCGAACCGATCCCCGACCTGACGGCACGCGCCGTCCGGATCGCCGGTGAGCGGCTGCCGCACCTCCGGCTCCTGGAGACCGCGCACACGGTCACCAACGCCGACTGTTATGCCGATCCGCCGGTACTGACCCTGTGGTCGGTGCTCGGCAGCACACATCGGCTCTTCACCTTCACCGGTGGGTCCGGCGGCAGCGTGAAAACCGCGCTCGCCGCGAGCCGGACGGCCGCGAGCGACCTGCTCGGGCCTTCCACCACCGGTGGGATCTCGCGCACCACCACTTCGCGGACGGAGAACAAGCGCATGACCATCATGGAACCAGGCACCCAGCCCGCCAGCACCGAGCCCATGCTCGGGCCGGACACCACGACGCCGAGCGTGACCCGGTACCACACCGTCGGGATCGGCGCCGGCCCCTCGAACCTGTCGCTGGCGGCTCTGTACAAGAACGTCACCACCGAGAAGCTCGCCCTGTTCGACTCCCGGCCCGTCGCCGGCTGGCACACGCCGCTGCTGTACCCCGGCGTGCGGATGCAGACCGGCTGGATGAAGGACCTGGTGTCGCTGGTCGACCCCCGGCACGAGCTCTCGTTCCTCAACTACCTGGTCACCTCCGGACGGCTCTACGCGCTGATCAACTCCCAGTTCGACGCGCTCCCCCGGATCGAGTACGAGCGCTACCTGGCCTGGGCAACCGAGCGGCTGGGCGTGGTCCAGTTCAGCTCCCGGATCGACCGGATCTCGGTCACCGACGACGGGTTCGAGATCTGCGTCGACGGTGAGCCGGTGGCCACCTCGGAGCACCTGGTGCTCGGTCTCGGCACCCGGCCGGTCTGGCCCGAGTACGTCCGGAACCTGCCCGGCAGCCAGGCCTTCATCGCCGACGAGCTCGGGGTCCGGCTGCCCGACCTCGAGGCGACCAAGGCGGACCCGATCGCGGTCGTCGGCGGTGGCCAGACCGGGCTGGAGTGCGTGCTGCGGCTGCTCGGTTCGGGCTTCACCGACATCCGGTGGCTCGGCCGGAACCAGTGGTTCCGCAGTATCGACGACTCGCCGATGGCGAACGAGCTCTACCGCCCGTCGCACATCGAGTACCTGCAGGGCCTGAATCGCGGCAAGCGGCGCGAGATGATCGTCGACTCCCGCTACAGCGGCGACGCGATCACCCCGGGTGGACTCCGGGCGCTCTACCAGGGCAACTACGACGGGCTCCTGACGCTGGGCCGGTTCCCGGTCACGCTGCTGCCGGGCCGCGACGTCACCTCGTCGGAGCTGCTGCCGGACGGCCTGCTGCGGCTGCGCTGCTCGACCACGTCCGCGCCGGAGGAGCACGACGTGCGGACCGTGGTCGTCGCCGCGGGCCGTGAGCACGTGCGGGCGCCGTTCGACGACGACCTGCGGGACCGGATCGATTACGACGACGACGGCGAGATGCTGGTCGAGCCGGACTACTCCGTGCGCTGGAAGGGGATGAACGGGCACCGGATCTACTCGTTCAACGCGAGCCGGTACAGCCACGGCCTCACCAACGCCGGCCTGACCCAGCTGCCGGTGCGTGCGGCGATGGTGCTCAACTCCATGTTCGACCGGGAGATCTACCCGATCTCCGACGAGCTCTGCGCGGTGCAGTGGTGACCGCGGCCGCTTCCGAATCGGTGGCTCCGGACGTCGACGGCGTCTGGTTCCAGCTCGTCGTCGACGACCCGGCCGGCGGTGCGCCGTACGGGCAGTACCACCGGGAGGACGACCTGGTCTGGGCGGAGTTCTTCGCCGGCGGCCGGCTGCGCAGCGGCCGGCTGGTCGGTCACCTGCAGGCCGACGGGTCGATCAAGGCCGCGTACTGCCTGCTGATGGCGACCGGCGACCTGGTCAGCGGCGAGTGCCTGAGCGTCCCCGAAGTCGATGCCCGGGGCAACCTCCGGATCGCCGACCACTTCCGCCGCAGCGACGGCACCACCGGGATCAGCTACATCGAGCAGATCCCCGCACCAGTCCGGGAGGCCTGACCATGAATCCGACCACCGAACGACCCCACCTGCTGGTCGTCGCGACCGGGATGCGGCTGTTCCGCGAGTACATCCTGCGCTCCGTCGCCCCGCAGTACCGGATCCACATGTTCCTGCACGCGGAGCCGACCTGGGAGCAGGAGTACATCGAGGGGTGGACCGTCCTCGAGACCACCCTCGACGCGGACCTGCTGGTCGAGGCCGCGAAGAAGCTGCACGCCGAGCAGCCGATCGACGGCGTGCTCTGCTGGGACGAGGCCCGCATCCTGCAGACCGCCCACATCGCCGAGGTGCTCGGGCTGCCGGGTGGTGACGTGGCGATGATCAACCGCTGCCGGGACAAGCACCTCACCCGGACCGCGCTCGCCGAGCACGGCGTCCCGCAGCCCGAGTCGGTGCTGGTCGAATCCGTGGACGACGCGCTCGTCACCGCCGACAAGCTCGGGTACCCGGTGATCCTCAAGCCACGCGCGCTGGCCGCGAGCCTCGGCGTGGTGAAGGTGAACTCGGCCGCGGAGCTCAAGGACAACTGGGACTTCGCGCACGACACCACCGTGCCGGAGGCACCGCACTACGACGTCAAGGTGCTGGTCGAGGAGTTCGCCGACGGGTACGAGATCAGCATCGACGCGGCCGTGTTCCAGGGCCAGGTGACGCCGTTCTGCCTGGCCCGCAAGGAGATCGGGTACCCGCCGTACGCGGAGGAGATCGGCCACTTCGTCGACGCGGCCGACCCGTTGCTGGCCGACGAGCACCTGATGCAGGTCCTCGTCGACGCGCACACCGCGATCGCGTTCACCGACGGGATCACGCACACCGAGATCATGATGACCGCGGACGGGCCGAAGATCATCGAGATCAACGCCCGGATCGGCGGCGACATGATCCCGTACCTCGGCCTGCAGGCGACCGGCGCCGACCCGGGTCTGGCCGCGGCCGCGGTCGCCACCGGCCGGGCGCCCGAGCTCGTACCGGACCGCGCGGTGGTCGGCGGGGTGCGGTTCTTCTACGTCGACGAGAACGACACCGTGCTGGAGTCGGTCGAGTTCGACGAGACCGGGCTGCCCGGCACGATCGACCAGCTGGTCCCGCTGATGACCGCCGGTCAGACCACCAGTCCCCCGCCGGACGGCACGTTGTGGGGCCGGATCGCGTACGCGACGGTGGTGGCCACCTCGGTCGACGAGTGCCGGGCCGGCCTGGACGCCGCGGAGAAGGCGCTGCGCTGGTCCGGCAACCCGAAGGAGCCAGAGGAGGCCGCCCAGTGAGTACCGGCACCGACGGAAGTACCGAGATCTGGGCGACCATCAAGGACGCCCCGGTTCCGGTGAAGGCGCTGCTGGTCGGCGTCTTCGTGAACAAGCTCGGCTGGTTCCTGCAGGTCTTCCTGGTGCTCTTCCTGACCACCTCGAAGGGCTTCACCGACGTCCAGGCCGGCACCGCGCTGGGCATCTACGGGGCCGGTTCGGTGCTCGGCCTGATCATCGGCGGTTCGCTGTCCGACAAGGTCGGGCCGCGGGCCGCGGTGATGATCAGCATGTTCGGCATGGCCGCGTTCGTGCTCGCGATCGCGTACGTGCCGAGCTACCCGGCCGTCGTGGTCGTGGTCGCGCTGGCCGGTGCGGTCGGGCAGTTCTACCGGCCCGCGTCGGCGGCGCTGCTGACCGAGCTGACACCGAAGAACCGCCAGGTGATGATCTTCGCGGTCTACCGGCTGGCGATGAACCTCGGGACCACGGCCGCACCGCTGATCGGTGCGGCCCTGGTCGCGGTCTCGTGGAACCTGCTGTTCATCGGCGAGGCACTGGCCGCGCTGGCGTACGCGGTGGTCGCGATCGTCGCCCTGCCGAAGCGGCGGCCGTCCGAGACCGCCGAGGTCCAGGACACCGTGGCCGGCGAGACCCCTGCGGCCAACGGCGGCGGGTACCTCGCGGTGCTGCGGGACTACAAGTACGTGCTGTTCCTGCTGTGCATGTTCATCAACGCGGCCATCTACATGCAGTACCTGGCCGTGCTGCCGTTGCACATGAAGGCGGACGGGCTGTCCACGTGGTGGTTCAGCGCGGTAGTCGCGCTGAACGGCTTCATCGTGATCACCTGCGAGTTGCTGGTGACCAAGGTCGTGCAGAACTGGCCGGCCCGGACCGTCGCGATGATCGGTTTCGTCCTGCTCGGCGGCGGCCTCGCGTTCTACGCGTTGCCGGGCGGGATCGCGATCTTCGTGATCGGCACCCTGCTCTGGACGCTGGCCGAGATCATCGGCGGGCCGACCATGTTCGCCTATCCCGGCATGGCCGCGCCGAAACCGTTGCTCGGCCGGTACGTCGGGTCGGCACACGCGATGTTCGGACTCGGCTCCGCGCTCGGTCCGTTCCTCGGTGTGTGGGCGTGGAACTCGGTCGGCACCCAGGTGTGGGTGTGGTGCGGCCTGGCCGGTGCGGTCGGGATCGCGCTCGCGTACTTCGGGATGTCCCGCGCCGCCGCGTCCGACGAAGAACCCGCAGTGGACATCACCCCGGCCGCCGAGCCGTTGCCGAGCGAGAGCTCGTAGGAGGACCCCGAAATGACTGAGCAACTACCTTCCCCCGGCCGGTACACGATCATCGTGGACCCGCTGTCCACCGGCCAGGAGTACCCGGCCGCCTTCGAGGAGGCCGGCCAGATCCCGGTCGCCGTGCTGAGTGGGACCGAGCCGCCGCCGGCGTACACGACCAGCTGGCACCCGGACGACTTCGAGCACGTGCACTACTTCACCGGCGACGTGGCCGCGTTGGCCGAGGAACTGCGGCAGTACGAGCCGGAGTACCTGGTCCCGGGCGCCGAGAGCGGCGTGGAGCTGTACGACCAGCTGGTGGAGATCCTGGTCCCCGGGACCGGGAACGTCCCCGAGCTCGCCGCGGCCCGGCGGGACAAGTGGGAGATGGCCGAGGCGCTCCGCGTCGCGGGTGTCCCCCGGCTCCGCCAGCTCCGGACCGCCGACCCGGCCGAGGCCGAGCGGTGGCTGAAGGAGAACGACCTGCTCGGCCGGCGGCTGGTGATCAAGCCGCCGAAGAGCGCCGCCGGCGACGAGGTGTACGTCGTCTTCGAGGACGGCGACTGGCGCGAGCGGTTCGACCGGGTACTCGGCCGGACCAACAAGATGGGCCTGGTCAACGACGCGGTGCTGATCCAGGAGTACGCGGAGGGCACGGAGTACCTGGTCGACAGCTACACCGTCGACGGCAAGCACTCGCTCGTCGACGTGTGCCGCTACACGAAGATCAGCCGCGGCGACAAGATCGGCATCTACCACCGGATCGACTTCCTCGCGGCGGACGACCCGGAGGTGCTGGCGATCTGGCCGTACACCCAGCAGGTGCTCGACGCGGTCGGCATCCGGACCGGCTGCGGCCACGCCGAGGTGATGATGACGGCTGACGGGCCACGGCTGATCGAGGTCGCGGCGCGGCCGGCCGGTGGCGGTCACCAGATGGTCAGCGAGCTGGCCACCGGTGACAACCACATCAAGCGGACGGTCGCGCACCGGGTCCGCGGCGAGGTGCGGGACAGCTTCGACCTGGTCCAGCACCTGCGCGGCATCTTCGTCTCGGCCTACCGGGACGGATACTTCCGCAACCGCGAGGTCTTCGACGGGATCGAGAACCTCAAGTCGTTCCACTGGATGAAGATCCTGCACGACGAGGACGCGGTGGTCCCGGAGACCGTGGACCTGTTCACCTGTCTCGCCTGGGTCATCCTGATCCACAGCGACGCGCAGACCCTCGACGACGACTACCGCCGGGTGCTCGAGATGGAGGCCGCCATCGTCATCGACGAACCGTAGGAGCTGAGGATCAGCCGAGACCCCCCAGGCCGACCGCTGATCCGGACCCCGGGTACGCCGTGCGTACCCGGGGTCCTTTGCGTTTCAGGTGGTCCGGCGGGTGACGCTCTCGCGCAGGACGAGATGGGTGCCGAGTTTGAGCCGGGTGTCGGCGTTGCGCTCACCGGTCGCCATCTGGGCCGCGATCTGGCCGAGCTGCTGGGCCGGGATGTGGACCGTACTCAGCCGCAGGTCGGCCGCGAAGGCGGCGTCGTCGAAGCCGATGATGGACAGGTCCTCGGGGACGCGCAGCCCGGCTTCTCGGATCGCCTGGATCGCGCCGGCGGCCACGTTGTCGGTGTACGTCGCGACGGCGGTGAAGTCGCGGGTCCCGTCCTGGAGGACAGCGCGCATCCGTTGGTACCCGGTCTCCCGGTCCCAGGCCTGGCCCGCCTCGAGCGCGGGATCGGCGTCGCCACCGAGCGCCTCGATCGCGCGGCGGTACCCGGCAAGGCGTTGCAGGCTGGTGTTCTGCCCTTCGGGTCCGCCGAGGTGCAGGATGCGCCGGTGGCCCTGGACCAGCAGGTGACTGGTCGCCGCGTACGCGCCGCCCTCGTTGTCGTACTCGACCACGGACGTCCCCGGGGCCTCGTCGATCGGCGGGCGGGCGCACAACACGAGCCGGGTGCCACTGCCCGAGAGCGAGGCGGCGAACCGGCCGAGGAAGTCCCGGTACTCCTCGGTCTCGACCACGGCGCCGATCAGGATGATCGACTGCACGCCCTGGCCGCGCATCTGTTCCAGCACCTCCAGCTCGCGCTCGGCGTCGACCCCGGTGGTACCGATCAGGCAGAGCCGGCCGGCCGCGGCGAGCTCGGCCGCGATCGACTGGACCACCTTGAGCAGGAAGCCGTCGTCGAGCATCCGGAGCACCATCGCGACCGTGGTCGACTCCTGCCGGATCAACGCCCGGGCGTGCGGATTCGCGACGTACGACAGCTCCTGGACCGCGCGCATCACCCGGTCCCGGGTCTTCGGCGCGGGTGAATAGCTGCCGTTCAGGATGCGCGACACGGTCGAGACCGACACGCCTGCCCGTTCGGCGACGTCGCGGATACTCGCTCGGCCCTGGGCCATCACCACACTCCCTCGTCCCCGGTCCTGGTGACCGAAGTAAAACGGTTGCGCTTCTCTGACCTGCCCAACAGTAACGCACTCGGGGAGCACGCGGTGGACTCTTGACAGCAAAAGATGGAAAACGCTTTACTCGCTGCCACCCACCCCTCCGTCAGGATGCCGAGCAGACACATGGCTGTTACCGCGCCAGTCGACGTCGACGCGTCGACCCGGCCTCGCACCACCACCGGACGAGGCCGCCTCACCCGCCTCGTCCGGGACCGCACGTTGCTGCTGATGATGCTTCCCGGCCTCGTCTTCTTCCTGCTGTTCGAAGGCGCCGCCCTGCTGGGCAACGTGGTGATCTTCCTCGACTACGTGCCGTTCCTCGGCTTCTCCGGCAGCCGCTGGGTCGGCCTGGACAACGCGGTCGAGCTCTTCGCCGATCCGAGTTTCTGGCAGGCGCTGGTCAACACCGTCGCACTCGCCCTGCTCCAGTTGATCTTCTTCTTCCCGTTGCCGGTCGCGCTGGCGTTGTTGCTGCACAGCATCACCCGGGACTGGATCCGCAAGTCCGTGCAGAGCATCGTCTACCTGCCGCACTTCGTGTCCTGGGTGATCGTGGTCGCGATGTTCCAGCAGGTGCTCGGCGGCGCCGGGCTGCTGAACGGCGTGCTCGCCGACAACGGCCTGCACACGGTCAGCATCTTCAGCGATCCCGCGCTGTTCCGGCCGTTGATGGTGGCCGAGCTGATCTGGAAGGACTGCGGCTGGGGCACGATCATCGTGCTCGCCGCCCTGCACAACGTCGACGACCAGCTGTACGAGGCGGCCGCGATGGACGGCGCGTCGGCCGCCCGCCGGCTGTGGCACGTGACGCTGCCCGCGTTGCGGCCGATCCTGATCCTGCTGCTGATCCTGCGGCTCGGCGACATCCTCAACGTCGGCTTCGAGCAGGTGCTGCTGCAGCGGGACAGCTTCTCGCCGCGGGTGGCCGAGGTTCTCGACACCTTCACCTACTACCACGGCGTGATCGGCGGGAACTGGGGCGGCGCGGCCCTGGCCGGCGTGATCAAGGGCCTGATCGGCCTCGCCCTCGTGATCGTCGCCAACCGGATCGCGCACCGGCTCGGCGAGGAAGGGGTGTACCGATGAGCCGCCCGGTCTGGCAGGAGAAGCCCCGGCCGATCACCTTGGCAGGCAAGGGCATCGGGCTCGTCGTCACCGTCCTGCTGATCGTGCTGCCGTTCTGGGTGGTGATCGCGACCAGCCTGTCCCCCGACGCCCAGGTGATCCGCAACGGCGGCTGGTCGATCTGGCCCGAACGCCTCTCCCTCGACGCGTACCGCTTCATCTTCGCCAGCGGCGTGGTCGGTCACGCGATGGCGATCTCCGCCCTCGTCACCGTGATCGGGGCCCTGGCCAGCCTGGCCGCGACGGTCCTGCTCGCGTACGCCCTCGCCCGGCCCGGCGTCTTCGGCGGCAAGCCGATCATGCTCGGCATCCTGGTGACGTTCCTCTTCCCGGCCCAGATGATCCCCAGCTTCCTGGTGGTCGACGCGCTGGGCCTGCGCAACAACTACGCCGCCCTGATCGCCCCGGTCCTGATCAGCACCTTCAACCTGGTGATCATGCGGGGCAGCTTCCAGGGCCTGCCGGCGGAGCTGTACGAGAGTGCCCGCCTCGACGGCGCCGGCGACTGGCGGGTGCTGTGGAACGTGACGCTGCCGTTGTCGAAGGCGGTGATCGCCGTGGTCGGCTTCTACTACGCGGTCGGCTACTGGAACCGCTTCTTCAACGCGATGCTCTACCTCGACGACCAGAACAGCTGGCCGTTGCAGCCGCTGCTGCGGCAGATCGTTCTGCTCGGGGCCAACCCCGACACCTCGATGGCGGCCGGGGCGGCCGAGCTCGCCCCGCAGACCACCACCATGGCCACCGTCGCGGTGGCCGTGTTCCCCATCCTGGTCGCCTTCCCCCTGGTGCAGCGGTTCTTCGCCAAGGGTGTGCTGACCGGGGCCATCAAGAGTTGAACCCAGGCAGGAGAAGTCATGACCAGAATCTCCCGGCGATCGGCCCTCAAACTCGTCGGCGCCGCGGCCGTCGCCGTCGGTACCGGCGGACTGACCGGCTGCGGGACCGGCTCCGGCCAGGTCGGCAACGCCGGCAAGGACGCCGCACCGTTCCCCGAGTACCACCCGCGCACGTTGGTGAAGCCGGATCTGCCCGGCACCGAGGGCGGGATCCAGGACGCGTTCCTCAAGTACCCCCGGCAACCGGTCCGGACCGTCGCGGAGAAGCCTGGTGACGGCTCCGTGGTGACCGCGGTCGTGATCACGTACGGCAGCGCGCCCGCCCCGGCCGAGCGGAACCGGCTGTGGGCCGCGCTCAACCAGGCGATGGGCGTCGATCTGCGGCTGACGATCGTCAACGCGGCCGACCTCAACGCCAAGTACGCCACCCTGATGGCCGGCGGCGATCTGCCCGACATCATCGCCACCATCGACACCACGATGCCGAACGCGCTCGCGTTCACCCAGGCCAAGTGCGCGGACCTGACCGAGTACCTGTCCGGCGACGCGATCAAGGCGTACCCGAACCTGGCCAACCTGCCCGCGTTCGCCTGGCAGTCGGTCGGCCGGATCGGCGGCCGGCTGTACGGCATCCCGGTCCCCCGGCCCCGGATGGGCGGCGCGAACTTCGGCAACGCCGAGGCGCTCACCCGGGCCGGCATCACTGGATCGGGGATCAGCGCCGAGCAGTTCGGCGCCGGACTCGGCCAACTCGTCGGCGGCCGCCGGTACCCGCTCGGCGGCAACTCCTTCGGGACCTACTACCACCTGTGGGCCGACGGGATCGCGGGCAGCTAGTCGCTGGTCGACGGCACCGTGAAGACCGCGTACGACGACCCGCGGTACCCCGAGACGCTGAACCGGCTGCGCGAGTGGAACGCCAAGGGCTACTACTACCCCGACATCCTGGCCACCCAGATCACCCAGGCGCAGACGCTGTTCATGAACGGCACCACGTACTCCATCACCAACGGCATCGGCAGCTACCCAGCACTGGTCTCCGGCGTCGGCAAGGCGTTCACCGTCGACGTCGTTCGGCCGTACGGCACGAAGCCGTCGGTCGGTCTCGGCAACGGGATCTTCTCCAACAGCGGCCGGGGTGGCTTCACCGCGTTGAAGCAGGCCGCGCCGGAGCGGATCAAGCTGCTGCTGCGCGTCCTCGACTTCCTGGCCGCGCCGTTCGGCAGCACGGAGTACGAGCTGATCAACTACGGCGTCGAGGGCGTGCACTTCACCCGGTCGCCGGAAGGTGATCCGCTGCCGACCAAGCTGGCCACCGACGGCGGCGAGAACAACACCAACCTGCCATTGCGCTACATCGCGGCCGGCCCGTCGGTGCTGTACTTGCCGGGGGCACCGGAAGCGACCCGGCGCAACCACGCGGCGCAGAGCGAGATCGTCCCGCTCGGGATCGCCGATCCGACCGTCGGTCTGGTCTCGGAGACGCAGGCCGCGAAGGGCCCGAAGCTCACCCAGCTCGTCAACGACGCGCTCAACGAGATCATCGGCGGCAAACGCCCGGTGTCGGACTGGGCCTCGGTCGTCGAGCAGTGGAAGCAGCAAGGCGGCTCCGCCGTCACGAGCGAGTACGCCGAGCAGTACACCGGCCGCTGATCCTCCCGCAGTCCCGCCTTCCGACGAAAGCGAAGGTCGTCCCGTCATGCCCTCATCCTCGTCACGCCTGCTCCGGCCCCTCTCCGTCGCGCTGGCCGGCCTCCTGGTCCTGGCCGGTGCGGTGACCGCGGCTCCGGCCGAGGCCGCCGCGCCGATCGAACCACCGGCCAGCGTCGTCGACCTGGTCTCCCCCACCCATCCCCGCGTGCTCGCCACGCCCTCGACGTTCACCACGCTCGCCGATCGGCTGCGCACCGACCAACGGCTCCAGCGCTGGCAGGCCGAGCTACGGCGTGACGCCGACGCCATCCTCACCCTGCCGGTCCCGAAGGAGGACGGCTCGAACGTCTCCGGCGAGCTGGAGGACGAGATCAAGCGCCGCGTCTACACGCTCGCGCTGGAGTTCCGGCTGACCGCCGACCAGCGGTACGCCGACCGCGCGATCGCCGAACTGCTCGCCGTCGCCGGCTTCACCGACTGGAACCCGTCGCACTTCCTCGACGTCGGCGAGATGGCCAGTACCGTTGCCGTCGGCTACGACTGGCTGTACGACGAGCTGACCGCCGGCCAACGGTCCACGCTGCGAGCCGCCCTGGTCGCCAAGGCACTCCGGCCGGCGCTGACGTACTACGCGCAGCCCACCAGCTTCTTCACCCAGCCCCACAACTGGAACCTGGTCTGCAACGCGGTAGCGCTCGCCGCTCTGGCGATCGCGGACGAGGAACCGGAGATCGCCGACCAGGTGCTGCGGGCCAGCATCACCTCGATCCAGAACGGCATCGAGGAGTACCACCCGGACGGCGGCTACGCGGAGAGCCCGGTGTACTGGGCGTACGGCACCGAGTTCCTGGTCGCCTACCTGGCCGCGATGACCACGGCCACCGGGACCGACTTCGGTCTGAGCAACCTGCCGGGGCTGGCCGGCACCGGCGACTTCGCGATCCACGCCACCGGCCCACTCAGCCAGGCGTACAACTTCGGCGACGGCGGGTCCGACTTCTTCGGCTCGGTCACGCCCAGCTGGCACCTACCGTCCATGCAGTGGCTGGCCGATCGGTACGACAAGCCGTACCTCGCCGCGTGGGCATCGGAGCGCGCCGACCAGTCCCCGAGTCCGCTCGACCTGATCTGGTACGACCCGGCGACCTCTGGTGGTCCGACGCATCCGGGCACGACCGACTCGACGTTCGACGGGGTCGAGTTCGCGACCGCCCGCAGTGCGTGGGACGACCCGTACGCGGTCGGCGTCGCCACCAAGGGACTGCGCGCGGGGTACGACCAGGTGGTCGCGCACGAAGGGCTCGACGCCGGCAACGTCGTCGTCGACGCGAACGGGGTCCGCTGGCTCGACGAGCTCGGCAGCGACGGCTACGGCCTGCCCGGGTACTTCGACTGGAGGCTCGATTCCGGCGGCCGCTGGGACTACTACGTGGCGCGGGCCGAGGGCAACAACACGATGGTGCTCGGCAACGGACCGGTCCCGTCCCGCGCCCTGACCGCCGGCGCCCCGATCCGGACCGTCGAGTCCAGCCCGCACCGCTGGTCCACGATCACCGATCTCACTGCGATGTACGGCGTGCCGCGGGCGCAGCGAGGTGTGCAGCTCTTCGACGATCGACGTCAGGTGCTGATCCAGGACGAGGTGCAGGCGTCGTCGGCCATCGACTACACCTCGATCCTGCACACACGGGCCGACGTGGTCACCGCCGCCGACCAGCGATCCGCGATGCTCTATCGCTCGGGACAACGGCTGTGGCTGCAGGTCCTGACCCCGGGCGCCAAACTGACCGTCGGTACTGCGAAGCCGCTGCCTGGTAGTCCCGCGCCCGCTGGTCAGAGCAGTCAGCCGGGGGTTCGTACGGTGCGGATCTCGCTCCCGTCGATCACGAGCACGACGGTCGCTGTCCGGCTCGTACCGCTGGCCGCGGGCGAGGAGCCGCCGACTTCGGTGCCTGCTGTTGTGCCGTTGTCCGACTGGGGCAACGAGGCGGCCGCGAGCTCGGCCGGCCCTCAGCGGATCGCGGTCGGTGGTGCCGCGTTGCCCGGGTACTCGCCGAACCGCTTCCGGTACGACGTGACGCTGCCCGCTTCGGCAACCGTTGCGCCGCGGATCACGGTGGCGAGTGGACCGGACGTGCGGGCGACCGTGAGCCAGGCGAGCGGGGTCGTCGGGGTTGCCACGGTCGCTACGTCGCGGCGGGTTGACGGTCGGTGGGTGGCGGGGGCCAGGTACCAGGTGCACTTCCATCAGCCTGGCCGGGTCGGTCGCGCGGTGCCGATCGCGAACGTCAGCGCCGACGTGGAGGACGGGACCCCGGCGGCGAACGTGGTCGACGGGAGTCTCGGGAGCCGGTGGTCGGCCGCGAAGGACGGTGCGTCGGTGACGCTGGATCTCGGGAATCGTCGGACAGTTGGTGCGTTCGCGACCGCCTACTACAACGGCTTTGCGCGGACTTCGACGTTCGATCTGCAGGTGTCGACCGATGGGAAGGCGTGGACGACCGTCCTGGATCGCGTGACGACGTCGGGGCGGACGGACGACCTCGAGGTGTTCGGGTTCGCCCCGCGGCCGGCCCGGTACCTGCGGCTGGTCGGCCACGGGAACTCGGTGAGCTCCTTCACGTCGATCCTGGAGCTCCGCGTCTACGCAAATCAGGCCGAGGCTGATGCGCCGCCACGGCAGGACCGGTTGACCACCGTGATGGCGACGCCCTCGACACCTACGTTGCTGGTCGGCGCAGGCGTACGACTCCAGCTGGCTGGTACCGCCTCGGACGGGAGCGTTGTCGACCTGTCCACGGCGAAGGTCTCGTGGTCGAGCGACGGTCCCGGGATCGCGTCAATCGATGCCTCAGGCAACCTAACCGCGGTCGGTGGCGGCCGGACCACGGTGACCGCCCTGGTCGAACTGGGCTCCGCATACGCCGTCGCGCGTGTCCCCGTGACCGTCGACGACCCGTCCCACCTCGAACCCAGCGCGGACGGGTACGTCTACGCCGGTACCCCGGACACGACCACCAGCAAGGGCACGACGCTGGAAGTCCGCAACAACCCCGACCTCGGCAGCGGCTTCGAACGCATCGCCTACCTGACCTTCAAGGCCGACCGCTACGGCTGCACCATCCAGCAAGCCGTCCTCCACCTCTACGGCGTGATCGGCAGCGGCAACGAGGTAGCGGCGGTGGACACGATCCGCGCAGTCACCACGCCCTGGTCCGAATCCACCCTCACCTGGAACAACCGCCCGGCCGTTGGCACTCCCCTGGCCACCATCAACCTCACCAAAACCCCAACCTGGTCAACAGCAGACCTCACCACCTACGTCCGCACCCAACTCTGCGCAGGCCAGGACATAACCCTCGCCCTGACCTCCGCAGCAACCACCTACGGCCCCCTGACCCGCTACCCCAGCCGAGAAGCCCAAACCAACCGCCCCTACCTCCAACTAACCCTCCAGAACTGAGCTCACCATGCCGCGCGTGCCTTTGGGGTGGACCTGCACCACTCATCAACCCCCCACCCGGCCGGCCAGCTGTGGCCCCCCACGCCTACTGCAGTCCGACACCCATGCGGCCGCGCAGGTTGATGAGTGCTGCAGGTCCGCCATCTCGGCCAGACACCTGCCAACCGCCTAGGAGAACAACTGCAAGCTTGCTTGCGTACCCAGCCCACGTCCACCGCAACTGTCCGAGCGGCGGCCCGGTGGCAGAGACCAGAAACCTCCTACAGCGCAAGGGCTGTAGGAGGTTTTGGCTCATCTCAGGTACTTACCGCCGCCGGCGCCACGGTCCCGTGATGGCGTAGGTGATGCCTGGGTTGTAGACGTTGAAGAACATCGTCCGCCCGTCGGCCGAGAAGCCCGCGCCGGCCAGTTCGCCGTACTCCGGCTCCTCCGCGGTTCCGTTGTTCACCCGGTTGCGGGCGAACTTGAAGACTTCGCCGTCCTCGGTGGTGCCGAGGATGTGCTGGTCGCCGAGACCGTCCTCGCACATCATCAGCCCGCCGTACGGCGACATCGTGATGTTGTCCGGGGCGTCGAACTCGGGGTTGTCGGAGCCGGGCGACGGGCGGGTGAAGATCACCTCGAGCCGCAGCGTCTTCTTCCGCGGGTCGAACCGCCAGACCTGGCCGTCGTGGTCGACCTTCGGGCCGAGCTCGGTCCGGGCGAACGACGACACGAAGTACACGCAGCGGTCCCGCGTCCCCCACCAGCAGCCTTCCAGCTTGTACCCGCCGGTGATCGGCTTGCCGTAGTCCTGCGCGCGGACCGACTCGGTCGTCGCCAGCGGGTCCGGCACCTTGATCCACTGCACACCGTGGAACTCGGCCCCGGCCTCCTGGACCACGGACAGGTCGGGCAGCCCCGGGATGTGCATCGCCTGCAACTCACCGCCGGCCCGCAGACTCCCCCACCCACCGCGCGGCCGGTTCGGCAGGAACCGGTAGAACCCGCCGAGCGGTGCGACGAACGCGTCCTCGGTCTCGTACACGATCCCGGTCGCCGGGTCGATCGCGACCGCCTCGTGCTGGAACCGGCCCATGTCCTTCAGCGGCGTCGGGTTCACGTTGCGCCGGTCGTCGTACGGGTCGACCTCGAAGATGAAGCCGTGGTCCTTGGTGTACCCGGTGGTGCCGGCCTTCGCCTCGGTCTCCTCACACGTCAGCCAGGTGCGCCACGGCGTGATCCCGCCGGAGCAGTTGATCGCCGTCCCGCCGAGGCTGACGAACTCCTTGGACGTGTGGTTGTGCCGGTCGACCACGAGCGTGCTCGTACCCCCGGCGCCGCCCGGGTCGTACGTCCGCTCGGGCGGCGCGACCACCTTGATCGTGGCGGTCGGGCTGCACTCGTGGTTGCGGACCAGCCGATTCCCACCCTGCCGGTCCGGGAAGGTGCCCATCCCGTCGAACCGGCTCGGCGTCTTCAGCCCGTCGGGGCGGACCGTGCCTTCACGGGACAGGACGTTGTAGCTGAACCCGCGGGGCAGGTCGAGCATGCCGTGCGGGTCCTCGATCAATGGGCCGTACCCGATCTTCGGGCCGGACGTCCCGAGCGCCGGCTGGGCCGTGTACAGCGCCTCGACCGACCCCGCGACGCTGACGGCAACACCCGCCACGGCGGCTCGGGCGACGAACTGCCGCCGGGACAGGGGCAACTTGTCGGAGGGGGACTGCGACTCTACGGACACGGGCGAGCCTCCTAGTCTGCGCAAGCAGTGGACGCCAGTGAACGTACGGTAAACATCTGCCCAACGGCAAGAGAACGAGTGTCAGGTACTCACAGTGAGCGGACCCAGTTGGCCAGCAGCTCCGCGCCCGCGTCGCCGGACTTCTCCGGGTGGAACTGGGTCGCGCTGAGCGGGCCGTTCTCGACCGCGGCGACGAAGCGGTCGCCGCCGTACTCGGACCAGGTCACCGCCGGCCGCACCGACTCGCGGGTGTCGTTCAGCTGCCAGTCGCGGACGCCGTAGGAGTGGACGAAGTAGAACCGCTCCTTGTCGATACCCTCGAACAAGCTCGACCCGGTCGGAACGTCGATCGTGTTCCAGCCCATGTGCGGGACCGGCTCCCCCGTCTGCGGCTGGAGCCGCTCGACCGTCCCCGGCCACTGCTCGCAGCCGTCGGTCTCGACCCCATGCTCGATGCCCTTGGCGAACAGGATCTGCATCCCGACGCAGATCCCGAGCACCGGCCGCGACCCGGTCAGCCGCCGGTCCACCAGCTCGTCACCCCGGACCGCGCGGAGCCCCGCCATACAGGCCTCGAACGCGCCGACGCCCGGGACCAGCAGGCCGTCGGCGTTCAGGGACTGCTGGTAGTCGGACGTGACGGTGACGTCGGCGCCGACGCGTTGCAGGGCCCGCTCGCCGGATCGGATGTTGCCCGACCCGTAGTCGAGCAGCACGACCTTCTTGGTCACAGCGCCACCCTCACAGAGCGCCCTTGGTGGACGGGATGCCCGGCTGCCGCGGGTCCGGCTCGGCCGCGTCCCGCAGCGCCCGCGCGAACGCCTTGAACTGGGCCTCGACGATGTGGTGCGGATCGCGGCCGGACAGTACCCGGATGTGGATGCAGATGGCCGCGTTGAACGCCAGCGTCTCGAACACGTGCTGGGTCAGCGAACCGGCGTAGTCGCCGCCGATGATCGCGTACACCTGGCCGTCGGGCTCGCCCGTGTGCACGCAGTACGGCCGGCCGGACAGGTCGACGGTGCAGTGCACGAGCGCCTCGTCCAGCGGCACGGTGGCATCGCCGAACCGGCGGATGCCGCGCTTGTCGCCGAGCGCCTGCTTGAGCGCCTGGCCGAGCCCGATCGCGGTGTCCTCGACGGTGTGGTGCGCGTCGATCTCCAGGTCGCCGACCGTGTTCACGTGCAGGTCGAGCAGCGCGTGCTTGGCCAGCGCGTTGAGCATGTGGTCGTAGAAGCCGACACCGGTGGAGATGTCGGCCCGGCCGGTCCCGTCCAGGTCGAGCTCGACCAGGACCTTGGACTCGCTGGTCTCCCGGTCGATCCGCGCCGTCCTGCTCATGATTGCCTTCCCACGTCGGTCTTCAGCACTTTCTCCAGCGCGGCGCGGAACGCCGCCATCTCGGCGCCGGTGCCGATCGAGACCCGCAGCCAGCCGTCCGGCCCGGTCTCACGGATCAGCACCCCGTCGTCCAGCAGCGACTGCCAGACCGCGTGCCGGTCGGCGAACGTCCCGAACAGCACGAAGTTCGCGTCCGAGTCGACCGCCCGCAGACCCTGGGCCCGCAGCCACTCGACCGTCTCGTCCCGCTCGGTCCGCAACTGCTCGACCCGGCTGAGCAGCTCGTCGGAGTGCCGCAGCGCCGCCCGCGCAACCGCCTGGGTCACCGCGGACAGGTGGTACGGCAGCCGGACGATCCGCAGCGCGTCGACGAGTTGCTTGCTCGCGGCGAGGTACCCGACCCGGGCCCCGGCGAGCGCGAACGCCTTCGAGGTGGTCCGGGCGACGGCGAGGTTCGGGTACTTCGGCAGCAGGGTCACCGCACTCGGCGTCCCGGCCCGGCGGAACTCGGCGTACGCCTCGTCGACCACCAGCACGGCGCCGGTCGCCGCGGTCCGTTGCGCGAGCGCCTCGATCACGTCGATCGGCAGCGCCGTCCCGGTCGGGTTGTTCGGCGAGGCGACCAGGACGACCGACGGGTGGTGCCGGGAAATCGCTGCCAGTGCCTTGCTCTGGTCCAGGGTGAAGTCCTCGGCCCGGCGGCCGGCCACCCAGCCCGTGTTCGTGTCCCGCGCGTACTCCGGGTACATCGAGTAGGTCGGCGCGAACGACAACGCGGTCCGGCCCGGTCCGCCGAAGGCCTGCAGCAGGTGCAGCATGACCTCGTTCGACCCGTTGGCGGCCCAGAGTTGCTCGGCGGTCAGGTCCGCGCCCGACTCCCGGCCCAGGTACGCCGCCAGATCCGCGCGCAGGGCGAGGAACTCACGGTCCGGGTACCGGTTCAGGCCGCGGGCCGCCTCGGCCACCGACGCGGTGATGTCGGCGACGGTGGCCTCGCTCGGCGGGTACGGGTTCTCGTTGACGTTGAGCAGGATCGGGACGTCCAGCTGCGGGGCGCCGTACGGCTCGAAGCTCTTCAGCTCGTCGCGGATCGGCAGCCCGTCGAACCGGCCCATCAGCGCTCCCCCGGGAACCGGGCGGACACCGCGGCACCGTGCGCCGGCAGGTCCTCGGCGTGGGCCAGCGTGACCACGTGACCCGCGACGTCCCGCAGCGCATCACGCGAGTAGTTCACGACGTGCACGGCCTTGAGGAAGCTGCGCACCGACAGACCGGACGAGTGGCACGCGCACCCCGCGGTCGGGAGGACGTGGTTCGACCCGGCGCAGTAGTCGCCGAGTGAGACCGGCGACCAACTGCCGACGAAGATCGCGCCCGCGTTGCTGATCAGGCCGGCCCGCTCCTCGGCGTCGGCGGTCTGGATCTCCAGGTGCTCGGCGGCGTAGGCGTCCACCAGCGCGGTGCCCTGGTCGAGGTCGTCGACCAGCACGACGGCGGACTGCTGCCCGCCGAGCGCCTCCTCGACCCGCTCGCGGTGCTTGGTCCGGGCGACCTGGACGGACAGCTCCGCCTCGACCGCGGTGGCCAGCGCCTCGCTCGGGGTGACCAGCACGCTCGCGGCCATCGGGTCGTGCTCGGCCTGGCTGATCAGGTCGGCGGCGACGTGGGTGGGATCCGCGGTGTCGTCGGCCAGCACGGCGATCTCGGTCGGCCCCGCCTCGGAGTCGATCCCGACCTCACCGAGCAGGAACCGCTTGGCGGCGACGACGTAGATGTTGCCCGGACCGGTGATCAGGTTGACCTTCTTGCAGGCCGACGCACCGGTCCCGAAGCCGTACGCGAACCCGGCGATCGCCTGCGCGCCGCCCATCGCGTACACCTCCTCGATCCCGAGCATCGCGCAGACCGCGAGCACGGTCGGGTGCGGCAGACCGCCGAACTCCTGCTGCGGCGGCGACGCCACGGCCAGCGACGGCACCCCGGCGACCTGGGCCGGGACCACGTTCATCACCACGCTGGACGACAGCGGCGCGCGGCCTCCGGGAACGTACAGCCCGACGCGCTGGACCGGGACGTACCGCTGGGTCACCCGGCCACCCGGCGCGGGCTCGGACGCGACGTCCGCGGTCAGCTCGTCCTGGCTCACCTCGCGGACCCGCCGGATCGATTCCTCGAACCCGGCCCGGATCGCGGGGTCCAGCTCCTCCAGCGCGGTCTTCAGCGCCTCCGCGGGGACCCGCAGGTCCTCCACCCGGACATGGTCGAACCGCTCGCCGTACTCCCTGATCGCCTCGACTCCGCGATGGCGGACGTCCAGGCAGATCGGTCGGGCGACGTCGAGAGCCTTCTCGACGTCGAACACAGCTCGGGGGACGAGGGCGTTCACTTCGGCTTGGAGGTCGGTCACCTCTCCGGCCGCCACTCGGCCCCGCAGGTCGACGCGGCGAATCATGGGGCTCAGTCTAGTGGTCACCGCGACCCGGCCCGCCCCGGCGTCCACGGGCTGTGACCCTGGTCGTGACCAGGCCCGCCCGTGGTTCGCGGTACGCGCCGCCGGTCGTTGCCATAGGCTCGGGCGCATGGATTCGCGCCTGCCTCTTCTCACCGTCGAAACGGTGATCTTCCCTGGGCTGGTGCTCCCCATCCCCGTCACCGACGTCCAGGGCCGCGCGGTGGTCCGCGACCTGGTCGAGAACGGGGGTGAACTGGCCTGCGGCGCGGTCGCGGTCCGGGACGGGTACGAGCTCGGCGACCGGGTGTTCCGCTCGCTCTACGGCACCGGCTGTGCCGCCACCATCTCCGAGATCACGCTGGAGGCGGGCGACGAGGCGCCGGTCGAGATCACCCTCACCGGCAACCGCCGGTTCAAGGTCGACCAGCTCGACAGCAGCGGCGACTACCTGATCGCCGACGTCGAGTGGCTGCCCGAGGAGCTCGGCGAGGACCCGCTCGGGACGGCGACGATCGCGGTCGAGCGGTTCCGCCGGTACGCCGCCGCGGTGACCGAGATCAGCCGGCCCGGCCTGCACATCGGCTCCCTGCCCGACGACCCGAGCACGCTGTCGTACCTGATGTCGGCCGCGATGACGCTGCAGACGCCGGATCGGCAGAAGCTGCTGGAGGCCGAGGACACCACGTCCCGGCTCGTCCACCTGGTCGGCCTGCTCGACGCCGAACTGGCCGCGATCGCCGCGCTGCCGTCGCTGCCGGACGACGAGATGTCCTGGTCGACGATGCACCCGAACTGACCGAGGCGGCAACCCCGGGACGCGGGCGGTGGAGAATCGAATCCCAGCCCGGTATGGTTTTGGTATGAGCAAACAGATCACCGTGCGGCTGCCGGACGAGCTGGTCGAGTTCATGGACCGGCTGGTGGACGACAACAAAGCCTCGTCCCGGGCCTCCGTGGTGGCCCGGGCGATGGAGCGCGAGCGCCGCCGGGAACTGGCGGCCCGCGACCTGGCGATCCTGACCGAGCGGGGCGAGGACCCCGAGCTCGACGGGCTCGCCGCCGCCGCGAGCGGCACCGTACTGTCCGACCTCGACTGATGCGGCCGATCCACGTCGCCCGCTTGGACAAACCACGGCCGGTGGTCGTGCTGACCCGGGAGCTGATCCGCCCCCGGCTGACCAACGTCACCGTCGCGCCGATCACCAGCACCATCCGCGGCCTCTCCACCGAGGTCCCGGTCGGGCCGCGCAACGGCCTGGATCACCCCAGCGCGATCAGCTGCGACAACATCCAGACCATCCCCAAGCTCCAGCTCGGCCGCCTGATCGGCTACCTCCTCCCCGACCAGGAGCCCGAACTCGCCGAAGCCATCACCCTCGCCTTCGACCTCGACGCCCTCTGAACCGACGAGCCGCCGCCAGGACCGTGGTCCCGGCGACGGCTCGCTGTGGTCCGGAGCGGGTCAGCCCAGCTTGGTGACGTCGCGGACAGCGCCCTTGTCGGCGCTGGTGGCCATGGCCGCGTAGGCGCGGAGGGCCTGGCTGACCTTGCGGTCGCGGTCCTTGGGGGCATACACCCCGCCCAGGGCTTCGCGGCGCGTGGTCAGCTCCTCCTCGGACACGAGCAGGTCGATCGAGCGGTTGGGGATGTCGATCCGGATCCGGTCGCCGTCCTGGACCAGGGCGATGGTGCCGCCGGACGCCGCCTCGGGCGAGGCGTGGCCGATGGACAGTCCTGACGTACCGCCGGAGAACCGGCCGTCGGTGACCAGGGCACAGACCTTGCCGAGGCCGCGGCCCTTCAGGAACGAGGTCGGGTACAGCATCTCCTGCATCCCCGGGCCACCCTTGGGACCCTCGTACCGGATCACCACGACGTCGCCCGGCTGGATCTGCTTGGCCAGGATCTTGTCGACCGCTTCCTCTTGCGACTCGCAGACCACGGCCGGTCCTTCGAAGGTCCAGATCGACTCGTCCACGCCGGCCGTCTTCACCACGCAGCCGTCGACGGCCAGGTTGCCCTTGAGCACGGCCAGGCCGCCGTCTTGGGAGTACGCGTGCTCGAGGTCGCGGATGCAGCCGCCCGCGGCGTCGGTGTCCAGCGTCTCCCAGCGCTCCGACTGCGAGAACGCCGTCGCGGACCGCACGCACCCGGGCGCCGCGTGCCACAGCTCGACGGCCTCCGGCGACGGCGACCCGCCACGCAGGTCCCACGTCTTCAGCCACTCGTCGATCGAGTCGCTGTGCACGGTGTGGACGTTCTCGTTCAGCAGCCCGGCCCGGTGCAGCTCGCCCAGGATCGCGGGGATGCCGCCGGCCCGGTGCACGTCCTCCATGTAGTACGTGCCGCTCGGCGCGACGTTCGGCGCGACCTTGGCCAGGCACGGGACCCGGCGGGACACCGCGTTGATGTCGTCCAGGTCGAAGCCGACCTCGGCCTCCTGGGCGGCCGCGAGCAGGTGCAGGATCGTGTTCGTCGAGCCGCCCATCGCGATGTCGAGCGCCATCGCGTTGCCGAACGCCTCCTTGGACGCGATGTTGCGCGGCAGCACGGTCGCGTCGTCGTTGTCGTAGTACCGCTTGGTGATCTCGACGACGGTCTCGCCGGCCTTCTCGTACAGGGCGCGCCGGGCGGTGTGGGTGGCGAGCACCGAGCCGTTGCCCGGCAGCGACAGGCCGATCGCCTCGGTCAGGCAGTTCATCGAGTTCGCGGTGAACATGCCCGAGCAGGAGCCGCAGGTCGGGCAGGCGTTCTCCTCGATCCGCAGGATGTCGGCGTCGGAGACGTTCTCGTTGACGGCCTCGGACATCGCGTCGATCAGGTCCAGCTTGCGCACCGTGCCGTCGACCAGGGTGGCCCGGCCGGCCTCCATCGGGCCGCCGGAGACGAACACGGTCGGGATGTTCAGCCGGAGCGCGGCGTTCAGCATGCCCGGGGTGATCTTGTCGCAGTTGGAGATGCAGACCAGCGCGTCCGCACAGTGCGCCTCGACCATGTACTCGACCGAGTCCGCGATCAGGTCCCGCGACGGCAGGCTGTACAGCATGCCGCCGTGGCCCATCGCGATGCCGTCGTCGACCGCGATCGTGTTGAACTCGCGCGCGATCCCGCCGGCCGCGTGGATCGCCTCGGACACGATCCGCCCGACCGGGGCCAGGTGGGTGTGGCCGGGGACGAACTCGGTGAAGCTGTTCGCTACGGCGATGATCGGCTTGCCGAAGTCCTCCCGGGCGACACCGGACGCCTGCATGAGGGCGCGGGCGCCCGCCATGTTGCGGCCGTGGGTGACAGTGCGGGATCTCAGCTGAGGCACGACGATCTCTCCCAAACGTGTTCCGTGAGCGGCACCCGCCGCCCAGAGCATCGTGCCACTTCTGTCCGGATGACGGTACAGCGGTCCCGTATGCCGGCCGTCGTGGCCGCGTCCGGATCCGGATTGTCGGCATCCGGTTCTACCCTCGGGACATGGAGCCGGTGTTCGAGCACCACGTCCGCGCGGCGGTCCCCGCGTTGCGGCCGTACGTCGCGGCGCTGACCGGCTACGCGTACGCGGGTGAGCCACCGGCCGTCCACCGCGGCCTGCCCTCGCAGTACCTGACGATGGTGATCACCTTGGACGAGCCGCTCGGGGTCGCATGGCCGGGGGCGCCGGTGGACAAGTTCCACACCCTGGTCGGCGGGCTGCACTCGACCGCGGTCCGGATCGGCGACTCCCCCAACGTCGCCGGGATCCAGCTCGCCCTGACCCCGGCCGGATCGCGCGCGCTGCTCGGCGTACCGCCGGGTGAGCTGGCGTCGACGGTGATCGACCTGGACCTGCTGCTCGGCCGGCCGGCGCGCGAGTTGACCGAGCGGATCCGCGAGCTGACGAGCTGGGACGAGCGGTTCGGCCTGGTGGAGTCGCTGCTGCTGAACGCGTGGCGGGACGAGCCGGTTCCCGAGCCGCGGGCCGAGCTCGGGTGGGCCTGGCAGCGGTTGTGCGAGACCGCCGGCGGCGTCGGCGTCCAGCAGCTGGCGAGCGAGGTCGGGTGGAGCCGCCGGCATCTGAGCGAGCGGTTCGGGCAGGAGTACGGGCTGCCGCCGAAGGTCGTCGCGCGGGTGCTCCGGTTCGGGCAGGCGGTGGATCGGCTGAAGCGCCGGCCGCGGACCCGGCTGGCCGACCTGGCGGCCGACCTCGGGTACGCCGACCAGGCGCACCTGACCCGCGAGTGGCACGCGCTGGCCGGGTGTTCGCCGCGGGTCTGGATGACCGAGGAGCTCCCATACGTACAAGACGCCGCCGCCTCCGGATCGGCAGAGTCGGAGGCATGAACATGACCAAGAACGAGACCGTGATCGGAGTCTGGCCGACGCTGGTGTACCGCGACGGGCAGGCCGCGCTGAAGTTCCTCACCGAAGGCCTGGGCTTCACCCTGGTCGCGTCGTACCCGGGAGCCGCCGAAGGCTCGATCGCGCACGCCGAGCTGGCCTGGCCGCCCGGTGGTGGGGTGATGGTGAGCTCCGCCGACCGCAACGCCGAGCCGAACGAATTCGACAAGCTGACCGAGCAGAGCCAGTCCGTGTACCTCGTGCACGACGCACCGGATGCCCTGCTGGCACAGGCGATCGCGGCAGGTGCGACCATCGTCCGCGAGCTGCGTGACGAGGACTACGGGTCCCGCGGCTTCAGCGTCGCGGACCCGGAAGGCAACCTCTGGAGCGTCGGCACGTACCGCGGCGAGATCCGGTAATCCACAGGGGTCCCGCGGATCCGCGCGGACCTCCGTAGAATCGCCGGGTGGCTGAGACAACGCAACTGCCCGAGTCGGAAGCTCTGCAGGTCCTGCACCGGGTGTTCGGCTACGACGCGTTCCGTGGCGAGCAGGGCGACATCATCGAGACCGTGGTCGCCGGTGCCGACGCGCTGGTGCTGATGCCGACCGGTGGCGGCAAGTCGCTGTGCTACCAGATCCCCGCGTTGGTGCGCTCGGGCGTCGGCGTCGTCATCTCGCCGCTGATCGCGTTGATGCAGGACCAGGTGGACGCGCTGACCGCCCTCGGCGTCCGGGCCGGCTTCCTGAACTCGACCCAGGACTTCGAGCAGCGGCGCGAGGTCGAGCGGGCGTTCCTGGCCGGTGAGCTGGACCTGCTCTACCTGGCGCCCGAGCGGCTCCGGGTGGAGGCCACGGTCCGGTTGCTCGACCAGGGCAAGATCTCGTTGTTCGCGATCGACGAGGCGCACTGTGTGTCCCAGTGGGGGCACGACTTCCGGCCCGACTACCTGATGCTGTCCGAGCTGCACGAGCGCTGGCCGGAGGTCCCGCGGATCGCGCTCACCGCGACCGCGACCGAGGCGACCCACCGCGAGATCGCCACCCGGCTGAACCTCACCGACGCGAAGCACTTCGTCGCCAGCTTCGACCGGCCGAACATCCAGTACCGGATCGTCGGCAAGGACAACCCGCAGCGGCAGTTGCTCGACCTGCTGCGGACCGAGCACGCGGGCGACGCCGGCATCGTGTACTGCCTGTCCCGCAACAGCGTCGAGAAGACGGCCGCCTTCCTGACCCAGAACGGGATCGAGGCGCTGCCGTACCACGCAGGGCTGGACAGCAGGACCCGCGCGGCGAACCAGGCTCGCTTCCTCCGCGAGGACGGGCTGGTCGTGGTCGCGACGATCGCGTTCGGGATGGGGATCGACAAACCCGACGTCCGGTTCGTCGCCCACCTGGACCTGCCGAAGTCGGTCGAGGGCTACTACCAGGAGACCGGACGGGCGGGCCGTGACGGTCTCCCCTCGACCGCCTGGCTCGCGTACGGGCTGCAGGACGTCGTCCAACAGCGCAAGATGATCGACACCTCCGAGGGCGACGCTGCGCACCGGCGCCGGCTCGGTACGCACCTCGACGCGATGCTCGCACTGTGCGAGACCGTGGAGTGCCGGCGCGCCCAGCTGCTCGCGTACTTCGGCCAGCACGGCGAGCCCTGCGGGAACTGCGACACCTGCCTCACCCCGCCGGAGTCGTGGGACGGCACGATCCCGGCGCAGAAGCTGCTCTCGACCGTGTACCGGCTGCAGCACGAGCGCAATCAGAAGTTCGGCGCCGGCCAGGTGATCGACATCCTGCTCGGCAAGCAGACACCGAAGGTGAGCCAGTTCCGGCACGACGAGCTGACCGTGTTCGGGATCGGGACCGAGCTGAAGGACACCGAGTGGCGCGGCGTCGTCCGGCAACTGCTGGCCCAACGGCTCCTCGCGGTCGAAGGCGACTACGGCACCCTGGTCCTCACCGCCGACAGCGCGGAGGTGCTCGGCCGGCGGCGCGACGTGATGATGCGCCGCGAGCCTGAGCGCGTGTCCCGGAGCCGGTCGTCGAGCAGCAGCAAGAAGACGGTGGACCTCCCGGCCGAGGCGGCCCCGGTCTTCGAGCGTCTGCGCACCTGGCGTGCGGCGGTCGCCAAGGAGCAGGGCGTCCCGGCGTACGTCATCTTCCACGACGCCACCCTGCGCCAGATCGCCACCGACCTACCCGCTTCCCTCACCGACCTCGGCCGCATCAGCGGCGTCGGCGAGAACAAGCTCGCCAAGTACGGCGAGGGCGTTCTGGAAGCACTGGCCGAGGTCGGGTAGTCCCACGCCGTACCGACAGCCGCGCGCAGTAGGCGGGCCTACTGCTCGACCAGGTACAGCGTGTTCGCGTCGGGATCGCGGAAGGTGAACATGGGTGGGACGCCGGGCCAGGAGATGAGGTCGTCGGTGGCCACGCCGGCCGCGGTGAGGCCCTGATGTGCGGCCGCCGCGTCGGAGGTGGTGAAGCGGATCCCGGTGTCGCCGCCGGCCGGGTCCTCCGGGGTCGCCGGGACGAGGGCCAGGCTGGTCGTACTACCGGGGGGCGCGACGACGATCCAGCGGCCGCCGAGTTGCGGCAGCGGGGCGTCGAGGTGCTTGTCGAAGCCGAGCGTGCCGACGTAGAAGTCGAGGGCGCGGTCCTGGTCGGTGACGGGGATCGCGACGGTACCGATACCGGTGATGGCGTTCATGGTTACTCCTCCTGAGGTTGCTCTCACCCCTGGGTAGAAGCCGGCGGCCGGATTTCGACATGCTCCGGGAGAAGTTTCTCGAATCGGGCGGCCGTGCTCCCGTCGAACGTGTAGACGACCAGCCACTGACCGGGGACGTCGAGCACCGCGGTCACCTCGTAGCCGATCGTGATCCGGCCGAGCCGCGGGTGGTCGAGCCGTTTAGCACCCGACACGCGTTCCCGCACGTCGCGCCTGGTCCAGCGAGCGGCGAACTCGGGGCTCGCCGCGGTCAGCTCGTCCACCAGTGCCCGCAGGGCGGGATCGTCGACCAGATGGCCGGCGGCCGAGCGGAGATGGGCGACCGTGTCGTCGGCGACCTCCGGCCAGTCGACGAAGAAGTCCCGCGCGACCTCGGTACAGAAGATATAGCGCGCGTTGTTCGAGGCCGGGCCCGGCCGCTCCCCCGGCGCCGGCAACCGGCCGGGGAAGAGCACGGTGGCGGCGTGGTTCCAGGCGAGGACGTCGCCGGTCCGGCCGAGCACGATCACCGCGGTCGGCGGGACGAACAACTCCAGCAACCGCACTGCCGAGGCGGAGACCCGTTCACCATCCTCCGCCCGGACCTGCGTCGGCGCTGAACCACCTAGCGCCCGCAGATGCCGCGTCTCGTCCTCGGTGAGGTGGTACGTCCGAGCGAGCGCGTCCAGCACGCTGTCGGACGGATGCGGGGCGTGGCCCTGTTCGAGCCGGGTGTAGTACCCGACGCTCAGGCCGGCCAATTCGGCGACCTCCTCGCGCCGCAGTCCCGGCGTCCGCCGTGGTCCGTCCGGGAGGCCGACCGTGGCCGGGGTCAGCCGGTGCCGCCGCTCCCGCAGGAACGCGCCGAGCTCGCGCGACCGGCCGGCGTACCTCGACATGCCGTTCCTCCTGACTGTCCCTGACAGGTGCACCCGGCAACCTTTCCCCGGCGCCCGGCACCGACCACGGTAGTCGGTATGCCCTCCCGCATCCCCGCGTTGTCCGCGGTCACAGCGTTGCCCGCGGCCTGTCTGTCGTTCTTCCTGATCACCCTGAACGCCTCGATGGTGACCACCGCGCTGCCCACCATCGGCCGGGACGTCGGTGGCGGACCGCGGCTCGCCTGGGTACTGACCGGGTACTCGCTCGTCTTCGCCCTCGCGCTGCTCCCCGCCGGATCCTGGTCGGACCGGATCGGCGCCCGCCGCGCGTTCCTCCTCGGGACCAGCGTCTTCGCGACCACCTCGGCGGCGTGCGCGCTGGCCGACGACCTCGCCTTCCTGCTCGCCGCCCGGGCGATCCAGGGCCTGGCCGCGGCCGCGATCCTGCCGTCCGGGCTGGCCCTGCTGAACACGGCCCTCCCCGATCCGGTCCGCCGGGCCAAGGCGATCGGTCACTGGGCCGCGGCCGGCGCGGTCGCCCTGGTCGTCGGCTCACCCGTCGGCGGCGCGATCACGACGACGCTCGGGTGGCAGGGCACCTTCTGGCTCACCGTCCCGCTCGCCCTGCTCGCTTTGGCTTTCGCGCTGCCCCTCTCCCCTGTACGCCGGGCGCCGGCTGCCCGTGGTTCGACCCGGTCCCACCGGCCGACGTTGGTGGTCAGCACGGTCACCGGGTTCGCGGTGAACTTCAGCTCGTACGGCGCGATCTTCGTGGTCACGTTGTTCCTGCAGAACGAGCTCGGCCGGTCGGCCTGGATCACCGGCCTCGTCTTCGTCCCGATGACGCTGCTGATCATCCCCGCCAACCTGCTGGCCGGCTCGTTCGGGACCCGGCGGATCCTGGTCGTCGGTCAGACCCTGATGGCCGTCGGCCTGGTCGGGCTGTGCACGGTCGGCCACGAGGTCGCGCTGTGGGTCGTGATCACGTGGCTGCTGCCGATCGGGATCGGGGCCGGCCTGGTGGCTCCGGCGATGACGACGGTGATGCTCACCGGCGTACCGGCCGAGCGCAGCGGGTTCGGGGCGGGCCTGCTCAACGCGAGTCGCCAGGTCGGCAGTGGGATCTCGGCCGCGCTGTTCGGCGTCCTGCTCGGAGCCGGATCCTTCCTGACCGGATTCCGGGTGAGTCTGGTGCTCGCCACGATCGCGGTCGTGGTCAGCACGATCCTGGCGGTGCGTGTCCCTGTCAGGAGTACCCAGCCGGCCGCCGGGTCGGAGAGGGTGGACGCATGCCAGTGATTGCCTTGCACAACAGACGGTTCCACTACGAGGACTCCGGTGGTTCCGGGACCCCGGTACTCGCCCTGCACGGGTCCTTCGGTCGGGGGACGACGTTCGCCCGGATCGCCGAACTGCTGGCCCCGGAGTACCGGGTGATCGCGCCGGATCTGCGCGGACACGGGCTGTCCGAGGGTGGTGGGCCGTTCGGCCGGGACGAGTTCGTGGCCGACGCGGCCGGGTTCGTCGAGGCGTTGGAGTTGGCGCCGGTGCTGCTACTCGGTCATTCGCTCGGCGGGGTGACCGCGTACCAGTTGGCGGCACGACGGCCGGAGTTGGTCCGTGCGGTCGTGGTCGAGGACGTGGGCGCGGTGACCGACGTCCCCGAGGTGGAGCAGCCGGTGCTCGACGTGACCAGGTGGCCACGGAGCTTCTCGACGTACCAGGAGGCGGTGGAGTTCTTCGCGATGACGCCGGCGCCGGGGTACTTCCTGGAGAGTGTCGTGGAGCGGGGCGGCCGGTGGGAGTTGCTGTACGACCTCGACGAGTTGATGGCCGTCCAACGCGGCAACACGGGAGCGTGGTGGGACGACTGGGTCGCCGTTCCGCGGCCTCTTCTGTTGCTTCGAGCAAGCAAGAGCTTCCTGCTGAGCTCCGGCCAGGCGGCGGAGATGGTGGCCCGGCGGCCGGGGACCGAGCTGGTCACGCTCGACTGCGGGCACTGGATCCACAGAGAAGACCCGGACGGCTATGTCGCTGCCGTCCGGGCCTTCCTCGCTGCTGTGCGGACTACTTGACGACCACGCGGAGGGTGAAGTCCGCCTTGCCGTCGTCGGTGGTCCGGACCGAGAAGCCGCCGGACCGGAGCGCGGCCGCGTCCTTGTTGTCGCGCAGGTCGTTGCTCAGGCCGGACGCCGCCTCGAAGTCGACGTAGCCGACCATCACGGCGCCCTTGGGGTCCGGCACCGCCTGCTTGAAGTTCTCGGACTGGCCGAGGGTGCCGCCCTTCAGCACCTGCTCGGCGTAGCTCTGGTCGGTCGCGATCACCAGCGTGTCGTCGTCCTTCGCCTGCTCGATCGGGATGTTCGTCCCGGTCTTGGCGCGGATCGCGGACATCACCTTGGCGACGGTCTCGCTCGCCTTCGCCGGGTCGGTCTCCATCCGGGCCGCGATCTTCGGGCCGTCGGAGCTGTTCTTGTCCACCGCGACCGCGAGGTTGCGGCCGAGCAGCGGCTTGAGGTCGTCCGGCAGCGCCAGCCCGTACTCCTCGGTGAAGTCCGAGGTCAGCTCCTTCAGGTTCCCGCCGGCCGACTTCTCCAGCTGGGTCCAGACGGTGTTGAGCAGGTTCTCGCCGTCGGACAGCGCGATCGCACCGGCGGTCGTGTCCGGCAGCTGCGAGATCAGGTCACCGGCGTCGGACGAGTTCACCTTGACGCTCTGGTCGCTGTGCACGATGCCCTTCAGCTCGACGTACGAAGCGTCGAACCGGAGCGCGGCGGCCATGCTGCCGTTCGGCAGGGCGGACCGCTGCTCGTCGCTGAGCGAGCGACCGCCGACCGCGGCCAGGCCCTTCATATCGGCCCACACCGAGGCGAACCCCTGCTCGCCGAGCGCGTTCATGTCCGCCTCGAAGGTCGGGTTCTTCGCCAGCGGGTTGTCCTTGCTCGCGGCCACGGCGGCGTCGACGACCTGCTGGTCCTCACCGAGCAGCACGTACCCCTCGGTGAACGCGCGGCCGGGCTTGTCGTCCTCCTTGGCGAACAGCTTGTCCAGGCCCTCGTTGGCCTTGCCCTCGTTGGTCACCTGGACCGCAACGATCGCGTCCGGCGACTTCCCGCCGTCGCTCGCCGGGACCGCGGCCACCCCGGCCCGGTCACCGAGCCACGGCTTGACGTCCTGCTCGAAGTCGACGTCGGCCAGGTCGTCGCCGGCTTCCTTCTTGATCAGCTCGAACAGCTTCTGCCGCAGGTCGTCGTCGTCGCTGCTGAGCCCGATCTTCTCCTTGGCGGAGGGGAACTTCATCAGGAACCGGAGCGCGGCCACCCGCTGCCCGGCCGACGGGTTCAGGTCGATCCGCGAGTACGCGATCGCGTTGCCCGGCAGGACCGCGGCCGGCTGCTCGCCACCACCGTTCAGCCGCGCGTACGCGAACACGGCGCCGCCGCCGATCACGGCGAGTACGGCGACGATCGCGACCAGCGGGATCAGCTTGCCGCGCTTCTTCTTCGGCTCCGGCTGCCACTGCTGGGCCTGCGGGTACCCGGGTCCGAACGGCGGCTGCCCACCACCCTGCCCCTGCGGCCCGAACTGCTGCTGCTCGTACTGACCGTACTGCTGGCCGTACTGCTGGCCGTACTGCTGGTTCTGTCCGTACTGCGGCTGCCCTTGCTGCGGACCCTGGGGACCACCCTGCTGCGGACCCGGCTGGTACGGCCCGGACTGCTGACCCTGGTACGGCTGCTGACCCTGGTACGGCTGCTGACCGGTGTACGGGCTTTGGTTGCCCTGTGCACCGGATTGGTTGCTGGGTGCACCCTGACCGTACGGGCCGGGCTGCGGACCACCGGCCGCACCGGGATGGTGCGGGTTGACCGGCGGGGTGGTGTTGTCGGACATCAAGCCCCCTCGCGTCGTCCGGTGGCCTCACCCACCGGGCCCGATCAGGCTATTTCACCTGCGGCGAGGTTTCTGACGCGCCCGATACCGATGTGGTTGCAACTGGTTCGGCCCGCCAGGTGGTGGCCGCGATCAGGGCAGTCGCCAGCGCGGCGCCGACCAGCCAGGCGGCCAGCGGCGTCCAGGTGTGCAGCTCGAGCGGTGCCGGAAGCAGGTCGCCCGGTTTCGCCGCCTCCAGCCGGGGCTCCAGCGGGTCGTGGCCGAGCAGCATGCCGACGCCCCAGGCCACACCCGAGCCGAGCGCGGCACCGAGGACGACGATCCCGACCGCCCACGGGCCGTAGTCGCGCAACCACCAGAACAGCGCGGCGCCGAGCACCAACGCGGTCAGGAACCCGATCGCGACGAAGGTGCCGTCCGGCCCGAACACCCGGGTCATCTGCTCTTCGCCGAGGGAGCCGCCGTTCTCGTCGACGGTGTACTGCGCGAGCGGGGCGAACTGCTGCCAGGCCCAGCCCGCGATCGCGCCGGCGACCAGGAACACGGCCAGCGTGACCCCGATCGCCTTGCTCCACGGCAGGCTCGGCGCGGACGGGGGCGGCGCCCCGTACGCCGCTCCGAACGACTGCGGAGTGTACGGACCCGGTTGCACTGGCTGACTCACCTCGCCAGTGTGACTCATCCCCACCAATTCCTCCCCAACGACCCGGTCAGCTCTGCAGGGCGGACGGGCCGAGCAGCTGCTTCATGTCGGCCATGAAGGAGCTGCCGCCGTCGACCTTCCAGCCCGGCAGGGCGAACTTGAGCACGCCGCCGCCGCGCTGCCGCAGGTGGATCTGGACCGGCCGGTCCCCTTCGTGCGCCTGCAGGATCTCCTTGATCTCGGAGACCAGGTTCGGCACCACCTGGGTCGGGCGCATGGTGACGACGATCGGCGGATACTGCGAGTTCTCCACGCTCGAGATGTCGAGCGGGGCCAGCTCCTGACCGTAGATGTTCAGCGAGCCGTCCCGCTCGTTCAGCCGGCCGCGGACCGAGATGACGGCGTCCTCCATCAGCTCCATCGAGACGGCCAGGTACGACGACGGGAAGAACAGGATGTCGATCCCGGTGTCGTGGTCCTCGATCGTCACGATCGCCCAGGTGTCGCCGCGCTTGTTCACCCGGCGGTCGACCTTGGTGATCATCCCCGCGACCCGGACCTCGCCCTCGGTCCGGTCGCCGTCGATCAGGTCGATCAGCCGGACGTCGCGGTTGCGCTCCAGAATCGGCTGGGCGCCGTCGAGCGGGTGCGCGGACACGTACAGCCCGAGCATGTCCCGCTCCTGGGCGAGCAGGAACTTGCGGTTCCACTCCGCGATCGTCTCGTCGATGTCCACGCCGAACTGGTCGGCGTCGTCGCCCGCGGCCTCCGGCTCGTCCATCGACGCGAACAGGTCGTACTGGCCGTACTGCTCGGCCCGCTTGACCTCGACCACCGCGTCGACCGCTTGCTCATGGCAAGCGATCAGCGCGGACCGGCGGTGCCCGAGCGAGTCGAACGCGCCGGCCTTGATCAGCGACTCGATCACCCGCTTGTTGCAGACCGTCAGCTCCACCTTGGCGAGGAAGTCGGAGAACGAGGTGAACTTGCCCTTCGCCTCCCGGGTCGCCACCAGCGACTCGATCACGTTCGCCCCGACGTTGCGGATCGCCTTGAGGCCGAACCGGACGTCGTTGCCGATCGCGGTGAAGTCGGCGATCGACTCGTTGATGTCCGGCGGGAGCACCTTGATCTGCAGCCGGCGGGCGTCGGCGAGGTACACGCCCATCTTGGTCTTGTCGTCGTCGACCGAGGTGAGCAGCGCGGCCATGTACTCGGCCGGGTAGTTCGCCTTCAGGTAGGCGGTCCAGTACGAGACCAGTCCGTACCCGGCGGTGTGGGACTTGTTGAACGCGTACCCGGAGAACGGGAGCATGACGTCCCAGAGCGCCTGGATCGCCTCGTCGGAGTACCCGTTGCCGCGCATGCCTTCCTGGAACTCGGCGAACGACGCCTCCAGGACTTCCTTCTTCTTCTTGCCCATCGCCCGGCGCAGGATGTCCGCGCCACCCAGGCTGTACCCGGCCAGCTCGCGGCTGACCGCCATGATCTGCTCCTGGTACACCAGCAGGTGGTACGTGGTCCCGAGGATCGGCTCGAGCGCCTTCTCCAGCTCGGGGTGGATCGGGGTGATGACCTGCCGGCCGTTCTTGCGCTCGGCGTAGTTGATGTGCGCGTTCGCCGCCATCGGACCCGGCCGGTACAGCGCCAGCACCGCGGCGATGTCCTCGAACCGGGTCGGCTCCATCAGCTTCAGCAGGTTCCGCATCGCGGTGCCGTCGAGCTGGAACACGCCCAGGGTGTCGCCGCGGCCGAGGAGCCGGAAGGTGGTCTCGTCGTCGAGCGGGATGTTCTCGGTGGTCAGCTCGGTGCCGCGGTTCTCCTTGACCACCTTGAGGGCGTGGTCGATGACACCGAGGTTGCGCAGGCCGAGGAAGTCCATCTTGACCAGGCCCATGGCCTCGCAGGACGGATAGTCGAACCCGGTGATGATGGTGCCGTCCTTGTCCCGTCGGTGCAGCGGGATCAGGTCGAGCAGCGGCGTCGAGGACAGGATCACGGCCGCGGCGTGCACACCGGTGCCGCGGATCAGGCCCTCGATGCCCTTCGCGGTGTCGATCACCTTGTGCACGTCGGGATCGGTCTCGTACAGCGACCGGATCTCGCCGGCCTCGCCGAACCGCGGGTGCGCGCTGTCGAACATGCCGGTCAGCGGCATGCCCTTGCCCATCACGTCCGGCGGCATCGCCTTGGTGATCTTGTCGCCGACGGCGAACGGGTACCCGAGGATGCGGGAGGCGTCCTTGACGGCCGCCTTGGCCTTGATGGTGCTGAAGGTGTTCACCTGGGCCGTGTACGCGGCGCCGTACTTCTCGGTGACGTAGCGGACCATCCGGTCGCGCTGGCGGTCGTCGAAGTCGAGGTCGACATCGGGCGGGCTGATCCGCTCCGGGTTCAGGAACCGCTCGAACAGCAGGCCGTGCTCCAGCGGGCAGAGCTCGGTGATGCGGATCGCGTACGCGATGATCGAGCCGGTCGCCGAACCACGGCCGGGGCCGATCGGGATGCCGTTCTCGCGGGCGTAGCGGCAGATGTCGGCGACGACGAGGAAGTAGGAGTCGAAGCCCATCGGCGAAATGACGCTGAACTCCTTCTCGACCCGGTCGAGCACCTCCTGGCTCGGGTTCGGGCCGTAGCGGAGCAGGATCCCCTTCTCGGTCTCCTTGCGCAGCCAGGACGACTGGGTCTCGCCCTCGGGCACGTCGAACTGCGGCATCCGGTCGACGTAGTCGAAGGCCTCGGAGTAGTCGCCGACCCGCTCGGCGATCAGCAGCGTGTTGTCGCAGGCCTCGGGCAGCTCGGAGAACAGCTGCCGCATCTGGTCCGCGGTCTTGATGAAGTAGCCGGAGCCGTTGAAGCGGAACCGGTTGGGGTCGTCCTTGTTCCGGCCCACGCCGACACACAGCAGCGAGTCGTGCGCGTCGGACTGGTCCTCGGTGACGTAGTGCGAGTCGTTGGTCGCCAGCAGCGGGATGTCCAGCTGCTGGGCGATCTTCAGCAGGTCGGCCCGGACGTTGCGCTCGATGTCGAGCCCGTGGTCCATCAGCTCGAGGAAATAGTTGTCCTTGCCGAACATGTCCTGGTAGTCCGACGCGGCCTTGATCGCCTCGTCGAACTGACCGAGCCGCAGCCGGGTCTGCACCTCGCCGGACGGGCAGCCGGTGGTCGCGATGATGCCCGCGGCGTGCTCGGCGATCAGCTCCCGGTCCATCCGCGGCTTGCCGTAGTACCCCTCGTAGGAGGCCAGCGACGACAACCGGTACAGGTTCCGCAGGCCCTGGACGTTCTCCGCCCACATCGTCATGTGGGTGAACCGGCCACCACCGGAGACGTCCTTGCCGCCCTCGCCGCCGTCGTCCTGGGTCTTGGTGCGGGTGTCGGCCCAGAACACCTGCTTCTTGTGGAACCTCGACGCCGGCGCCAGGTACGCCTCGATCCCGATGATCGGCTTGACGCTGCTCTGCTTCGCGGTCTGGAAGAACTCGTAGGCGCCGAACATGTTGCCGTGGTCGCTCATCGCGACGGCCGGCATGCCCAGCCGCTCGACCTCGGTGAACAGCTTGCTGTTCTTGGCGGCGCCGTCCAGCATCGAGAACTCGGTGTGTACGTGCAGGTGCACGAAGCTGTCGGCTGACGCCATGTCTACGCAGACCTCCCAGGGCGCGGATGAGCGGGACGGAGATCAGCTTATGCGGGCCCTCGGACAGTTCCCGACCAACCCTCCGGGCACCTGCCGACCGGCCCCCGAAACGCCCGATATCCGGGCGGTGTGCCTCACAAGGATTGACAACACCTTGTCAAAATGACAAGGTGTTGTCATGACCGAGAACACCCTTCGCACCGTCCACGTCGCCGTCTACGACACTCTCGCCGACTGGGAGATCGGGTTCGTCACCGCCCACGTCAACAGCCCCGCCTGGCACCGCACGCCGGGCCGGTTCGCCATCCGCACGGTCGGTGCGACCGACGCGCCCGTCACGACGATGGGCGGACTGCGGGTCCTGCCCGACCTCACCCTCGACGCCCTCACTCCGGCCGACAGCGCGATGCTGATCCTGCCCGGCAACGAGTTGTTCGCGACCGAGGCGTACCACCCGTATTTGGCCAAGGCCCGCGAGTTCCGGGCGGCCGGGGTCCCGGTGGCGGCGATCTGCGGCGCGACCGGCGGGCTCGCACTGGCCGGGTTGCTGGACGACCACGAGCACACCAGCAACGCGGCCGAGTTCCTCAACGGGCTCGGGTACGGCGGGGCGCACCTGTACCGCGACGAGCCGGCCGTGAACGATCGCGGCCTGATCACCGGTGCGGCACAGGCACCGATCGAGTTCGCCCGGGCGATCTTCGCCGAGCTGGGCATCTACGAGCCGGGCGTCCTGGACTCCTGGTACAAGCTGTACGGTCGGCAGGACCCGGCCGGCTTCTACGAGCTGATGTCGGCCTGACCGTCGGAGGTGGCAGCGTGGTGAGTCGCGACCAGGAGTTGCTCAGTGCGGCGGCGCTGACCACGTTCAAGCTCAACGGCCAGTTCCTCGAGGTCGCCGAGGGACTGGCCCGCCCGGCCGGACTCACCGCCACCTGGTGGCAGGTCCTCGGCGCCGTCCTGCAGACCCCGTTGCCGGTGTCCGCGATCGCGCGCGAGATGGGCATCACCCGCCAGGCCGTCCAGCGCACCGCGGACGTCCTGGTCGAGCGCGGCCTCGCGGAGTACCGGGACAACCCGGCCCACAAACGGGCGAAGCTGGTCGCCGTCACCACCGACGGGCTGGCCGCCGTCCGGGCGATCAGCCCGGACCACGCCCGGCAGGCGAAGCGGTTGAGCAACCTGCTCGGCCAGGAGGAGTTCGCCCGGGCCGTCGAGGCGCTCACCCTCCTGTCGAAGGCGCTCGACACCTTGGCCAAACAGCCCTGACTGGTCAGACCAGCTCGCGCCGATCCCCGTCGACGACGTACGCCTGCCCGTCCCGCATCGGCAGATACGGCACGCCGGTCCGCTCGTACGAAGCTCGCACCTTCTCCACCAGCTCCGTCTCGGGATGCCCGGGTGAGTCGAGGTGCGGCACGATCGCCTCGTCGAGCAGGCCGAGCCCGTCCCAGATCGGCTCACCGTCCACCGCGGTGACGTCGTCGCACAACTCCAGGCCCCGCAGGCTCGGCGCAAGGACACACGGACCCGCGCTGTACCCCGCGTAAACGAGCTGCTCCGACCTGATCAGCTCGGGCAGCACCTTGTCGGCCCCGCTGCGCGCCAGGGCGACCCGGAGCACGAACACGTTTCCGCCGCGCACCCAGAGCCCGTCGTACTGCGTGAGCCGGGCGGCTACGTCCTCCGGTGAGCATTCACGCAGGTCGACCCCCTCGGGCCGGAGACCGAGGTCGGTGAGCCACTCGAGCTCGGCGGTGACCTTCTCGGCCCGCAGTACGGCGTCCTCGCTGTCGAGCGCGTTGCAGATCACCGCGATCCGGGCAGCCGGCGGCAGCAACGCGACCAGGTGCTCCGGGTGGTCGCCGAGCCGGAACGACGACAGGTACAGCTTCACTGCGCGTCGACGAGACGGTCGAGGGCCTGGTCGAGGTCCTCGGGGTACTCCGAGGTGAACTCGACGTACTCGCCGGAGCCGGGGTGGGTGAAGCCGAGCCGCATCGCGTGCAGCCACTGCCGGCCCAGCTGGAGACGTTCGGCCAGGACCGGGTCCGCACCGTAGGTCAGGTCGCCGCAGCACGGGTGGCCGATCGCGGACATGTGCACGCGGATCTGGTGCGTGCGGCCGGTCTCCAGGGTGATCTCGAGCAGCGTCGCGAACCGGAACGCCTCGAGCGTCTCGTAGTGCGTCACGCTCGGCTTGCCGCCGGCCACGACGCCGAACTTGTAGTCGTGGTGCGGATGCCGGTCGATCGGCGCGTCCACGGTGCCGGTGAACGGGTCCGGGTGACCCTGCACCAGCGCGTGGTAGATCTTCTTCACCGTGCGCTCCTTGAAGGCCCGCTTCAGCACGGTGTAGCTGTACTCCGTCTTGGCGACCACCATCAGCCCGGAGGTGCCGACGTCCAGGCGGTGCACGATGCCCTTGCGTTCGGCGGCGCCGCTGGTGGAGATCGCGAACCCGGCGCCGGCCAGGTGGCCGATCACGGTCGGGCCGGTCCAGCCCGGGGACGGGTGCGCGGCGACGCCGACCGGCTTGTCGACCACCACGATCTCGTCGTCGTCGTGGACGATCCGCAGGTTCTCGACGGTCTCGGGGACAACGGTGACCTCGGCGGGCGGCGGCGGCAGCTCGACGTCGAGCATCACCCCGGCCGCGACCCGGGACGACTTGGGCGCCGGGGATCCGTCCACCTGGACCAGACCGGACTCGATCAGCTCGGCCGCCTTCGTCCGGGAGACCCCGAAGAGCCGGGACAGTGCCGCGTCCAGGCGTTCGCCGGCCAGGCCGTCCGGCACCATCACCGTGCGGGAGTCACCGCTCACTTCTTCGCCACTTCCCGGGTACCGTCCAGGCGGATCCCGCGCAAGGTCTGGACGATCAGCAGGATCGCGGCCGAGGTGACGGCCATGTCGGCGATGTTGAAGATCGCCCAGTGCGGCAGCTGGAGGAAGTCGACCACGTGCCCGTGGAACGGCGACGGCTCGCGGAACACCCGGTCGGTGATGTTGCCGACGGCACCGCCGAACAGGAAGCCGAACGCGACCGCCCAGCCGAGCGACCCGAGCCGGCGGGAGAACCAGATCACCGCCACCGCGACGACGATCTGGATCGTGCTGATCACCGGGGTGAAGTCCGACCCGAGGCTGAACGCGGCGCCCGGATTCCGGATCAGGTTGAACCGCAGGAAGGTACCGATCACGTCGACCGGCTCGCCCGGCGTGAGGTGATGCAGCGCCAGGACCTTGGTCAACTGGTCCAGCCCGAGCACCACCAGCCCGACCACGGCGAACACCGCCGTCAACCGCCAGGACCGGCCGCCAGGAGCCACGCCCCCGGCCGACGCTCCGTCATCGGAAGCGTCTGGGTCCTTCGCGGCGTCGTCCGTGGCCGCGTCAGCGGTGGTGGGCTCCGTCAGGTCGGCGTCGTCCGGGTGGCTCTCCCCCGCTTCGGCGGCAGGCGTGGCCGCCGCTGCCGAAGTGGGGTCCGGAGACGACGACGAACCGGCCGACGTGGGGTCGGCCGGTTCCGTCTGCTCTTCGGCTGGCTGGCGGGTCGAGTCGGAGTCGCTCAGCGGCGTTCTTCGCGTTCTTTGCATGACACGCACAGTGTCGCACGCGGGAACGCCTGCAACCGCCCCTTGCCGATCGCCTTGCCGCAGCTCTCACAGATGCCGTAGGTGCCGTCGTCGATCCGGGCCAGCGCCCGCTCGATCTGGTCCAGCATGTCCCGGGCGTTGTTCGCCAGCGACATCTCGTGGTCCCGCTCGAGCGTGGTCGAGCCGACGTCGGCCTGGTCGTTGCCGGCCCCGTCGCCACCGTCGCGGAGCAACCCGACGATCTCCAGCTCGGCGTCGCGGATCTCCTCCTTGAGGTGCACCACGTCGGCCTCGAGCTCACCGCGCAGTTCCTCGAGCTCGACCGGGGTCCACGGGCTCTCGCCCTCCCGGACGCTCAGGGCCTCGGCTTTCTTGGGCGACTTGGCCGGCGCCGTTGCCGGGGTCCTGTTCTCGTTCGTCTTCATGGCCACCCTCTTCGTCGAAGCTGCTTGCTTGGCAGGGGATTTCTTGGCCGGGGCTTTGGTCGCCGGCGTCTTCTTCGTCGGTGTCTTGGCCGGCTCGGTGGTTTTCGCGGCGCTCTTCTCGGCCGCGGCACTTCGTTTGGGGGCGGACTTCTTCGCCGATGTAGCCATGCTCGACTACCCCCTGCCTTCGTCGGAGACTGAAGCGGACTGGTCGCAAGACAGTAGGCCACGTGGCGCCTACGTGCCAGCCGACGCGCAGACCGTGGACATACGGTAGTCGCATCGTGCGGGCCCGCTCGATCATCGGCGCGTCACAGCCGGATCTCGGACCGGTTCCGCCGACCCAACGCTTCGGCGTCACCCCGAGTGCGCTTTCTCCCCCTCCAGTTGCGCCAGTTCGTCCCCGGCCGCTGGCACCGTGCACCAGGGTAACCGCCAAAGCGCGAACCCCGAAGAGCACACCGGGAGCATTCTTGTCCGGTCAGCGGCCGCCGGCCACCCATTAACGATTCGTAGTTGCCTGGGCCACGGTCGTACACTGCGAGTGCCACCGCAAGGCAGTGATGGGGCCATCACCCCGGAGCCGCCGGAAGAACGGTCCCGCAGCGGACTCACTAGACCCGGCCGCGGAGCACAACGAAGTGGGTGACCCCCGGTCACCAAGGAGGGTGGTACCGCGGAGCCCGGCGACGTCGCCGGCGCCTCGTCCCTTCGTCCGGCAGCAGCGACGAAGGACGACGGAACAATGGCGGACAGCCCCAGTACTTCCAGCGGGCCCAGCACCCCGTGGCAGCAGGTCCCGGCCCAGGTCGACCTGCCCGCGATCGAGCGTGAGGTGCTCACGCTCTGGGACACCCACGACACCTTCGCCAAGAGTCTCGAGCAGTCGGCCGGCGGGACGCCGTGGACCTTCTTCGAGGGTCCGCCGACCGCCAACGGCATGCCGGGCACCCACCACATCGAGGCCCGCGTCTTCAAGGACGTCTTCCCGCGCTACCGGACCATGAAGGGCTTCTCGGTCGAGCGCAAGGCCGGCTGGGACTGCCACGGCCTGCCGGTCGAGGTCGCGGTCGAGAAGGAGCTCGGCTTCAGCGGCAAGAACGACATCGAGGCGTACGGCATCGCCGAGTTCAACGCGAAGTGCCGTGAGTCCGTGCTGCGGCACGTGGACGCCTTCGCCGACCTGACCACCCGGATGGGCTACTGGGTGAACATGGACCACCCGTACCGGACGATGGACCCGCAGTACGTCGAGTCCGTCTGGTGGTCGCTGAAGCAGATCCACGACAAGGGCCTGCTGGTCGAGGACTACCGGATCACGCCGTACTGCCCGCGCTGCGGCACCGGGCTGTCCGACCACGAGCTCGCCCAGGGGTACGAGACGGTCGTCGATCCGTCGGTGTACGTGCGGTTCCCGCTCACCTCGGGTCCGCTGGCCGGTCAGGCGTCGCTGCTGGTCTGGACGACGACCCCGTGGACCCTGGTGTCCAACACCGCGGTCGCCGTACACCCGGACGTGGAGTACGTGGTCGCCACCGACGGCACCGAGTCGCTGGTCGTCGCGAAGCCGCTGCTCGGCACGCTGGGCGAGGGCTGGACCGTGACGGACGAGTACGCCGGCCGCGAGATGGAGCGGTGGACGTACCAGCGCCCGTTCGAGCTCGTCCCGTTCGACGAGCCGGCCCACTTCGTCGTGCTGGCCGAGTACGTCACCACCGAGGACGGCACCGGTCTGGTCCACCAGTCCCCCGCGTTCGGCGCCGACGACCTGCTGGTCTGCCGGGCGTACGGGCTGCCCGTGGTCAAGCCGGTCGGCCCGGACGGCCGGTTCGACGCGGACCTGGACCTGGTCGGCGGCCAATTCTTCAAGAAGGCGGACGAGGACCTGGTCAAGGACCTCGGCGCTCGCGGTGTGCTGTTCCGGCACGTGCCGTACGAGCACCCGTACCCGCACTGCTGGCGCTGCCACACCCCGGTCATGTACTACGCGCTCCCGTCCTGGTACATCCGCACCACCCAGGTCAAGGACGCGCTGCTCCGCGAGAACGAGAAGACCAACTGGTTCCCGGAGTCGGTGAAGTGGGGCCGCTACGGCGACTGGCTGCGCAACAACATCGACTGGGCCGTCTCCCGCTCCCGCTACTGGGGTACACCGTTGCCGATCTGGCGCTGCGGTGAGGACCACCAGGTCTGCGTCGGTTCGCTGGCCGAGCTGAGCGAGCTGGCCGGCCGGGACGTCAGCGCGACCGACCCGCACCGCCCGTTCGTCGACGACATCACCTTCGCCTGCCCGACCTGTGGCGGCGAGTCGCACCGGGTCGCCGACGTGATCGACGCCTGGTACGACTCGGGCTCGATGCCGTTCGCACAGTGGGGCTACCCGTGGGTCGAGGGGTCCAAGGAGCGGTTCGAGAAGGCGTACCCGGCCGACTTCATCTCCGAGGCGATCGACCAGACCCGGGGCTGGTTCTACACGCTGATGGCGATCGGCACGCTGGTCTTCGACGAGTCGTCGTACCGCAACGTCGTCTGCCTGGGCCACATCCTGGCCGAGGACGGCAGGAAGATGTCCAAGCACCTGGGCAACATCCTCGAGCCGATCTCGCTGATGGACGCGCACAGCGCGGACGCGGTGCGCTGGTTCATGGCCTGCTCCGGCTCGCCGTGGAAGGCGCGCGGCATCGGCCCGAACGTGCTGAACGAGATCGTCCGGAAGGTGCTGCTGACCTACTGGAACACGGTCGCCTTCCACGCCCTGTACGCCCGGCTCGCCGACTGGGACCCGGCCGACGTGCCGCCGGTCGCCGAGCGGTCGGTGCTGGACCGCTGGCTGGTCAGCGAGACGCACCGGCTGGTCCGGGACGCCGACGACGCGTACGCCACGTACGACACGCAGAGGCTGGGCGCCGTCATCGGCAGCTTCGTCGACGTGCTGTCGAACTGGTACGTCCGCCGCTCCCGCCGCCGGTTCTGGGCGGGTGACGCCGGTGCGCTGGCGACGCTGCACGAGACGCTCGAGGTCCTGACCCGGCTGATGGCGCCGCTCACCCCGTTCGTCACCGAGCGGGTCTGGCAGGACGTGTTCCGCCCGGTCACGCCCGGGCTGCCGGAGTCGGTGCACCTGGCCGAGTTCCCGAAGTACGACGCGGCGTTGATCGACGACACGCTGGCGACGCACGTGTCGATGGCCCGCCGGGTCGTCGAGCTGGGCCGGTCGGCCCGGGCCGAGGCGAAGGTCCGGACCCGGCAGCCGCTGAGCCGGGCGCTGGTCGGCTCGGCCGCGATCGCGGACCTGTCCGGCGAGCTGCTGCGGGAGATCGCCGACGAGCTGAACGTCGGTTCGGTCGAGCCGCTGTCGTCCGCCGGCGCCGACCTGGTCGAGCACTCGGCCAAGGGCAACTTCCGCGAGCTCGGCAAGCGGTTCGGCAAGCAGACGCCGGTGGTCGCCAAGGCGATCGCGGCCGCGAACGCGGCGGAGCTGGCGGCTGCCTTCAAGGCCGGCGGTACGGCGACCGTGGTGGTCGACGGCGAGAACGTCGAGGTCGGCGCCGACGAGGTGGTGCTCTCCGAGCGGCCGCGGGAAGGCTGGTCGGTGGTCAACGAGCAGGGCGAGACGGTCGCGCTCGACCTCGAGGTGACCCCGGAGCTCAAGCAGGCCGGTCTGGCCCGCGAGGTGGTCCGGACCCTGCAGGAGGCCCGCAAGAACGCCGGGCTGGAGGTCTCCGACCGGATCGACGTCTGGCTCGACGCCACCGACGCCGAGCTCGCCGACGCCCTCGGCAAGCACGCCGACGACGTGGCCCGCGAGGTGCTGGCCACCAGCCTCACCCCGGCGGCCCCGGCCGACACCGACGGCCTGGCCACCGGGACCGACGAGGAACTCGGCCTGACCTACTGGCTCACCAAGGCCGCCACCACGGCCTGACCGGTCAACGCAGCGGGGCCCGGCCTGGGGTTCAGGCTCGGGCCCCGCTGCGTTGCTCCGTTCGGCTTCGGTCAATCTTCGGGCTGACCAGTCCCCGGACTCGTCACTGACAGTGTGTGACTCCGGTAGGACGGTCAGTCAGAAGTTCCCGGACATGACGAAGAGGCGGTGCCGCCGGAAAGCACCGCCTCCAAGTCCGAGGTGTTGTCCTACACGCCGTGACCGTGGGCCTGGGCGCGGGCCTCCGGGCGGAAGCCGTTGCGCGGGCTGAGCGTGTCGTCGCCGTTGCCGAGCGCCTTGAGCTGCTCGGTGAAGTACGTCTTCAGGCGGCTGCGGTACTCGCGCTCGTAGGCGTGCAGGTCGTCGATCGTGCGCTCGAGCTGACCCTTCTGCTTCTCCAGGGTGCCGAGCATCTGCGCGCGCCGCTCGGCGATCTCGCCGTCGAGCTTCTCGGCGCGGGCACGGGCCTCACCGGTCATCCGGTCGGCCTTGCCGCGGGCCTCGTTCTCCAGCCGCTCCGCCTTGGCGCGGGCCTCGCCGATGATCTTGTCGGCGGTGTCCTTCGCCTCCTGGACCAGGTCGTCGGAGTGCTTGGTGGCCATCTCCAGCAGCCGGACCGCGGAGCTGGACGCGTCACCAACGGTTCCAGCTGCCGCAGCAGCCCCCGCGGCCGCTACAGCCGGTGCGACGGGCGGCTTCTCCTCGGGCTTCTCGACGATCGGAGCGGGCTTGGGCTGTTGCACCACGGGCGGCAGCGCGGCGGTCTGGTCGACCGGCCGTTCCTGCTGCTGCCCCGCACCAGCGCGCTGCGCCGCCGCGAGCTTCGCGCGCAACTCCTCGTTCTCCGCGAGGAGGCGCTCGAGCTCGGCTTCGACCTCGTCGAGGAAGGAGTCGACCTCAGTGACGTCGTAGCCCTCCCGCAATCGGACGGGCGTGAATTGCTTCGAGCGGACGTCATCCGGCGTCAGCGGCATCTTTCACCTCGTTTGTCTGTGTCTTGGCGGAGTCCCCGTGGCCTTCACCTCGGCGACTCAGTAGATCACGTTATCGCTTCGTTGTGTTGTGACGGAATCCGGGCGGGCGATAACGATCCCCGTCTCCCCGTGTTCGGGTCCTTCCTACCCCTTCCGCGGGTCCATCAAGCTCCGACTCCGCCGCCGGTCACCGGGTTCGGTCCGGTTCACAGCGACCTGAGCGCGGTCGAGTTGATCGACATCGCCAGCGAGACGAGGACGAACAACATCAGCATGGACAGATCGATCCGGATGCCGCCGGCCCCGATCGGGGGCAGGATGCGCCGGAGCGGCCGCAGGAAAGGATCCGTGACCGAGTAGACCAGTTCGAACAACAGCAGCAACGGCCCCTTGGGGTGCCACTGCGGTGCGAACATGACGATCAGGCTGAGGACGAAGCGCGCCACCAGAATCAGGAAGAAGGCGAGCAACACCCAGCTGAGAACACTGAGGACCAGCGCGAGAGCAACCATGTCAGGGAAGAGTGTAGAGGGCCGGAAAAGTCACCGGTCAGCTCTGGTTGTAGAAACCGTCCGCGGCGATCTTCTCCTTCTCCTCGGCGGCCACCGAGACGTTCGGCGGGCAGACGAGGAAAACCTTCGTGGTGATCCGTTCGATCGAACCACGGCAGCAGAAGATCAGTCCGGCCGCGAAGTCGACCAGCCGCTTGGCGTCGGCGTGGTCCATCTCGGTCAGGTTCATGATGACGGGCGTGCCGTCGCGGAAGTGCTCACCGATGACGCGCGCCTCGTTGTAGCTGCGCGGGTGCACGGTGGTGATGCGGGCCAACTCGGTAACCTCCGGGGACGGTACGACTCCACGCCGTTCTGGAAACTTGGAGACCGTGCCCACCTGCTCGTCGCGGGCGTCACGACTGTCGCGATTGTCACGACTGTCGCGATTCTCACGCTCGCGGCCGTCGCGGTCGCGCGTGTCCCGCGGGTCGCGGGCCGGCTCGGTCTCCTGGGACTCCCCGTCGACCACTTCGTCGTCATAGTCGTCGTAGTCGTCGTACTCGTCGTCGTAGCGCGCGTTGTAGCGCTCGCCGTCCTCGACCAAGCCGAGGTACACACCCATCTTGCGCAACGCGCCGCTCATGGCCCTCCAGCCCTTCGATCCGGTTTCTACGCCGACAGCGAGCCGGTCGGAAACCTGCTCGCAGTTGACACTAGCCCAGAGGGGGACGCGTTCCGAGTAATGCGCGCCCGAGCCGAACGTGTGTCGCCCCGTGCCTGATCGCGGCGTCCAGATCGCCGCTCATCCCGGCCGAGATCCAGTCGGCACCGGCATGTTCGGAGCGTAGCCGCGAGGCTACTTCACGCAGGCCGGCGAACGCCTCGCCGGGGTCACCACCGAGCGGCGCGACGGCCATCACCCCGCCGAGCTCCAACCCGTCCGCGGCCGCGACGCCGGCCGCCAGCTCCGCCACATCCTCCGGTTCCACGCCGCCTCGGGCGCGCCCGGTCGCGGCGTCCCGGGGCCCGAACGAAGCCAGGCTCACCTGCAGCAGGCAGCGGACGACGCGCTCCTCGGCGACCGCGGCCTTCGACAACGCGGCGACCAGCGACGCCCGATCCACCGAGTGGACGACCGCGGCATGGCGGACCACCGAGCGCGCCTTGTTGGTCTGCAGCTGCCCGACGAAGTGCCACGTGACGTCCTGGCAGTCCGGCGCCTTCGCCTTGAGTTCCTGCTCGCGGTTCTCGCCGAGGTCCCGCACTCCGAGCGCCGCCAGCGCCCGTACGTCGCTGATGGGGAAGGTTTTGGTGATCGCGACGAGGGTCACGTCGTCCGCGGGCCGCCCGGCCGCCGTACAGGCCGCCTGGATCCGCTCACGGACCAGCCGCAGGTTGTCGCGCAGCTCGTCCTCGCGCGTCGTCACGCCGGCATCGTTCACGGGTACAGCCTGACCAGACCGGCGTGCCGGCCGCTCACCTGGCCCTCACGCCGGTATGAGTAGACGTCCTTCGACTCGATCGTGCACGTGGTCGCGTCGACCACCGCGACCCCGAGCTCGCCGAGCTCGCCGAGCTGCGCGATCACGCCGGCGGCCACGTCGATCGACGGAGTACCCCAGCTCGTCTCGGCGTACGACGCCGGCACCCGCTCGGCGACTTCGGCGCGCATCTCGGCCGGTACCTCGTAGCAACGGCCACACGCGTACGGACCGAGGACGGCGGTGATCGCCTCGGCCCCGAGGGCACGCATCGCGTCCACAGCGGCCGGCACCACGCCGGCGTACAGGCCGGGGCGACCGCAGTGCGCTGCCCCGATCACGCCGTTGACCGGATCCGCGAGCAAGACCGGGAGGCAGTCGGCCCCGCGAACGCAGAGCACGACATCGGTCCGCGTCGTCACGATCGCGTCGGCCGACGGCTGCGGGCGGACCGGGAGGTCGTCGCCGGGCCGGACCACGTGGACCGCGCGGCCGTGCACCTGACTGACCCGGATCACGGCCTCCGGACCGACACCGAACTCCTCGCCGACCCGGCGGAAGTTCTCCGCGATCGCGTCCGCCTCGTCACCGGCCGCGCTGCCCAGGTTCAGTTCGCCGTACGGCTCCGCGCTGACGCCGCCGTACCGGTCGGTGAACGCGAACCGGACTTTGTCGAGAACCTCGTCGTAGCCGAGCACACCTGAAATCTACCCAGGCACGGCATCCGGCAGCGCGGCGGCCCGGTAAGTGACCGAACTCGCCGCGAACCCGCTCATCCCCGCAGCGCAGCGACGGGCCTCAGCTCGTCGGCCGCCGCGCTGCGCCCCGAACCGGGGGGAAGCGCGAGCACGTACTCGACCGCACGCCGGCGCGCCTCGTCGAAGGCGTCAGCGGCCGCGACATCCACCTGCGGCCAGACACCAACCCCCTCCCAGTTGGTGCCGGTGAGGGGGTTGATGGAGCGTTGGACCGGGATGGTGGCTTCGAGGTTGGGGTGGAGGCTGAAGCCGCGACGGGGATGGGCGCCGCCGCCGGTGCGTTCGCCGACGACGGTGGCGCGGCCGAGTGTCTGGAGGTTGTACGCCAGCTCCTCGCCGCCCGAGAACGTCGCCGCGCTCGTCAGGACCCAGATCGGCTTCGTCCCGCCGTACCGCGGACCCGGCAGGGCGGGCGTCGTCCAGAACTGGCGGACCGTGCCGTCGGCGGGAGTGACGAGGTCGTTGAGGTGGACCGGTTCGGAGCCGACCAGATGGCTGCAGAGGTACGCGACCTGGTCCGGGGAGCCGCCGATGCAGCCACGCAGGTCGACGATCAACGCATAGGTTGCCGAGAGCAACGACATGGCCGCGGACACGGCCGGGGCGGCGTGCTGCGGCGGGTAGAGGATCGGCCGGATCTCGAGCACGCCGATGTTGCCGGGCAGCCGTTCGGCCCGGGCCATCCCGCCGGCGTGCAGCCTGGCCTGCCCGAGCCAGTACGCCTCCTCGGCGGCCGGATCCGCCTCGTCCGGCACCTCCTCGCGGTTGTACTTCAGGCGCAGGTGCTTGTCGAGGTTCCCCTCCTGCAGGTCGGCGGTCACCCGCTCGGCCAGCTGCTCGGGCTCGGTGAGCTCGTCGTACCGGCCGGCCGCCGATGCCGCGGCCAACCGAGCGGCGACTTTCTGGCCGACTTCGGGGAAGACGTAGTGCACGGCCACCAAGGCGGCCAGCCGGTCGGTGATGGTTCTGATCTCGTCGGTGCGCATGGTGGCGAGTGAAGCACGCGGTTTGACAAAGCGTCAATAGTTCTTGACGCTTGATCCCATGACCGAGAACGCGGAGTCGGCGGAGCAGTACGAGGTCTCGTCGGCGGCTCAGTTCAAAGCGCTGGCGCATCCGCTCCGGCACCGCCTTCTGTTCGCGCTGGGCCAAGAACCGGCGACGATCAGCCAACTCGCCACCACCCTCGGCACAGCAAAAGGCAACATCAACCACCACCTCGGCGTACTACGCGACGCAGGCATGGTGCGCGTAGTCGCCACGAAGCAGGTCCGAGGCGGGACGGAGCAGTACTACCGCCGAACGGCCCGCAAGTTCATCTTCTCCGGCGAGGGCGCGCGCGCAAATACGACTGTCGCGCTGCAGGCCGTCGCGGCAGACCTCGAAACGGCCTCAGGCAAGCCCCTCGTCAACGTCCGCAACCTCCGCCTCACCGAACACCAAGCAACCGAGTTGGCCGCACGGCTGGACGACCTGGTCACCGGCCTGACCGACGCGGGCGCAGGCGAGGCCCGCTACGGCGTGGTCGTCTCCGTCTACCGCCCCCATCAGGCGGAGCCAGGCACTCCCCCGAGCTGACCCGCCGGCCGACTCACGCCACACCCACCTGGTACCCCCAGCGTGCTGGGGTGCTCAGCCACGTACTGCGTGCCCCTGCCTGTGCCGTAGGTGGTCCTCGGCTGGGAACCCGAGCGAGCTCGCGGCCGAGGTCGGGGCGGACGCGCAGCACCCACCAACCTCTGCTGAGAGGTGGTCTTCGGCGCTTCGCACGCCTGGGACGGGCGGGGTGCCCGGGATTGGTGAGTGGTGCAGGTCCGCCCGCGCCAGACATGCAGCACCCCCGGTGGTTGGGCCGGGGGTGCTGGGGGTCACTTCAGGAAGTCTGGAATGTCCAGGTCTTCTTCTGGTTCTTGCTTGCGGGGTGGGCGGGCCGGCGTCGGGTTGGAGTACGGGGCCGGGTTGCTCGGTGGGGTGCGGACCTCGCCCGGCTGGGGGCGGGCCGAATTGGTCGTGCCCGCGCCGGAGCGGGGTTCGGTCGGGGTGGGGACCGGGACCGTGTCGTCGGTCGGCGGCTGGGTGCCGAACTGGCCCTGGGTCACCTGGCCGTTGCCCGTCTGCGGTGTGACCGGCTGAGGCGCCGGGGTCGACGCGGCCGGGGCCGTCGATGGCGTGCCTGCGCCCGGCGCACCGGTCGAAGGCGTTCCCGGAGTACCGGTTGTCGGTGCCGCCGGCTGGCTGGTCGACGGAACCGGGGAGACCTGCGGCGGGGTCGCCGAGGTTGCCGGAGTCGCGGCCGGGCCCGGCGCGGCCGCAGGCGGGGTGCTCGGTGGGGCCTGCTGCTGGTGCATCTGGACCGAGTACTGGCCGTTGTCCGGGCGTGGAGCCGGGTCGGCCGCCGGTGGGCGTTGTTGCTGCTGGGGGCGGGCGCTGTTCATCGCCTGCTCGCGGCGCTTGGGCATGCCGCCGTCGAAGCCTGCCGCGATGACCGTCACCCGCACCTCGTCGCCGAGGGCGTCGTCGATCACGGCGCCGAAGATGATGTTGGCGTCGCTGTGCGCGGACTCCGAGACCAGCTGGGCCGCTTCGTTGATCTCGAACAGGCCCAGGTCGGAGCCGCCGGCGATCGAGAGCAGGACGCCGTGCGCGCCCTCGATACTTGCCTCAAGCAACGGTGAGGAGATGGCCGCCTCGGCCGCCGCGACGGCGCGGTCCTCGCCCCGGGACGAGCCGATGCCCATCAGCGCGGAGCCCGCGTTGGACATCACCGCCTTGACGTCGGCGAAGTCCACGTTGATCAGGCCGGGCGTGGTGATCAGGTCGGTGATGCCGGAAACACCTTGCAGCAGCACCTGGTCGGCCTGCTTGAAGGCGTCCAGCACCGAGACCGCGCGGTCCGAGATCGTCAGCAGCCGGTCGTTCGGGATCACGATCAGCGTGTCGACCTCCTCGCGGAGGGTGCTGATGCCGTCCTCGGCCTGGGTCGCCCGGCGCTTGCCCTCGAAGGAGAACGGCCGGGTCACCACACCGATCGTCAGCGCGCCGAGGGACCGGGCGATCCGGGCCACCACCGGCGCACCACCGGTGCCCGTGCCGCCGCCCTCGCCCGCGGTGACGAAGACCATGTCGGCGCCCTTCAGCGCCTCCTCGATCTCCTCCGCGTGGTCCTCCGCGGCCTTCTGCCCGATCGCCGGGTTCGCCCCCGCGCCGAGGCCACGGGTCTCCTCGCGGCCGATGTCGAGCTTGACGTCCGCGTCGCTCATCAGCAGCGCCTGGGCGTCGGTGTTGATGGCGATGAACTCAACGCCCTTCAACCCGTGCTCGATCATCCGGTTGACGGCGTTCACGCCGCCGCCGCCGATGCCGACGACCTTGATGAGTGCCAGGTAGTTCTGCGGTGCCGCCACGTCCGCGCCTCTCGCCTCGTTCTGTCCCGTTGTGACCAATTGGCCGTGTCCAGCGAAAGTTCCAGCGAAAAGACTGAACCTCAAGTGGATGCTTAGACTTATGTCAACTTTAGATTACGTCGCACGCTACGGGACGTCTTCGGGCCGAGTCCAAGCGACTCGCCGCCGTGTCCCGGGATGTGTCCTGCTACTTCTTTTCCCCTTTGGTGACAGGGAGATCGGGCGCCGACACGTCGTACACCTTCGCGTCCCGCCGCATCAGCACGCTGAGTACCTCGGCCTTGCGCGCGCTGTCATCGGAGCTGCCCCACACGACCCTCACCCCGGACGGGAGGTTGAGGGTGATCGAGTCCGGTGAGCTGGCCGAGATCGACCGTACTTCGGAGCGCAGCCCGGCCGGCAACGCGGCCGACACGGTGACCACCGAACGGATCGTGACATCGCGCCGCGAGCCCACCACCAGCGCCTCCGGCAGGCCCTCCGGCCGCTCCGGCACACTGCGGAACGAGACCCCGGTCGCGTCCACCAGCTCGTACGAACTGCCGTCGGTGACCACCACCACCGGGACCCGCTCGGTCACCACGATCACCAGCTGGTGCGGCCACGCCCTGGTCACCTGGGCGTCGGCCACCGCCGGGATGGTCCGGACCCGGCCCGCGATCGCGTTCAGGTCGACCTTGGCCAGCGGGGTCCCCAGCGGCGCGTCGGCCACTTGCGTAACCGTTGCCGTGGGCACCGTTTCGGCCCCGGTCACCCGGACGCCTGTGACGGCCAGCGCCGAGGAGAAGTAGAACAGCCACACCGTGATCCCGCCGGCCAGCAGCAGGAACCCGCCGATCGCCCACGGCAGCCAGGCCCGCCAGCGCACCAGCCGCTGCCGGCGCGCGAACCGCTCCTGAGCCCTCGCCAGGTCGCCGCTCGCGTCCGCTCCCCCACCGCGCTGACTCATTCCGGCCCCGGGCTCACTCGATCAGGGCGGCGTTCACCGCGGCCCGCTCGGCCAGCAACCCGACCACCTCGGGCCCGATCAACGTCACGTCACCGGCCCCGAGGGTGACCACCAGGTCGCCCGGCAGGGCGAGATCGGCGACCACCCGCGGTACCGCGGACCAGGACGGCTCGAACCGGACCTGATCGGGCTTCAGCGGCACGTGGTTCGCGATCAGGGCGCCGGTGATCCCTGGTTCGGGGTCCTCGCGGGCCGCGAACACGTCCATCACCACGACCTCGTCGGCCAGCGCCAGCGCCTCGGAGAACTCCGCGGCGAAGATCCTGGTCCGGCTGAACAGGTGCGGCTGGAAGCACGCGATCACGCGGCCCTCCCCCGCGACCTGACGTGCCGCGGTGAGGTCCACGGCGAGCTCGGTCGGGTGGTGCGCGTACGAGTCGAACACCCGGACGCCGTCCTCGAGGCCCTTGAACTCGAACCGCCGGCCGGTCCCGGTGAACGACGCGAGCCCCTCGGCCAGGTCGGCCGCGGAGAACCCGAGCCCGAGCCCGACCATCAACGCGGCCGAGGCGTTCAGCGCGTTGTGCTTGCCCGCCTGCTGCAACTGGACCACGGGCAGCTTGCGGCCCCGGTACACCGGGACGAAGCTCTGCGTGGCCCCGGTCGCGGTGATCTCGGTGACCCGCAGGTCCGCGTCCGCCGACTCGCCGTACGTCCGGACGTCGAGGCCACGCTTGCGGGCGTACTCGGCCAGCTGCCGGGCGCCGGCGTCGTCGTGGCAGATCACCATGAACCCACCCGGCTGGACGCGGCCGCAGAAGTCCTCGAAGGCCTTCCGGTAGCTCGCCTCGTCGCCGTAGTTGTCCAGGTGGTCCGGCTCGACCGACGTGACGATCGACACGACCGGGGAGTACGTCAGGAACGACTTGTCCGACTCGTCCGCCTCGGCGACGAAGAGGTCACCGGTCCCGTCGTGGGCGTTCGAGCCCGACTCGTTCAGGTTGCCGCCGATCGCGTACGACGGGTCGGCCGCGCAGTGCTGCAGCGCGACGGTCAGCATCGAGGTGGTCGTGGTCTTGCCGTGCGTCCCGGCGACCGCCAGGGTCCGGCGGCCCACCATCACCGAGGCGAGCGCGGCCGCGCGCGGCAGGATCGGGATCCCGGCGGCCTGGGCGGCGACGACCTCGGGGTTCGTCTCGCGGATGGCCGTGGAGACGACCACGGTGTCCACGTCCTGCACGTGCTCGGCGGCGTGGCCGACCCAGCAGGTGGCGCCGAGGGCCCGGAGTGCGGACAGCACCTTGCCGTCCTTGGCGTCCGAGCCGGACACCTCGATCCCGCGGGAGGCCATGATGCGGGCGATGCCGGACATCCCGGCGCCGCCGATTCCGACGAAGTGGACCCTGCCCAGCTTCTCGGCGGGCAGGGTCGTTTCAGGGGCGGTGACGATCACGAACCAGACCTCACCACATCGAGGACGATCTGCGCCAACCGGTCGTCGGCATCTGTACGGATGACGCCCTGTGCTGCTGCGGACATGCTGGACAGACGCACCGGGTCGTGCAGAAGTTGCGGCACGGTGGCGCGAACCCAGTCCGGCGTCACCTCGGCGTTGTCGACCAGCAGGCCGCCGCCGGCGTCGACCACCGGTTTCGCGTTCAGGCGTTGCTCGCCGTTGCCGTGCGGCAGCGGCACGTAGATGGCAGGCAAGCCCACCCCCGAGACCTCGGTCACCGTGTTCGCCCCCGATCGGCAAACCGCCAGGTCGGCCGCCGCGTACGCGAGATCCATCCGGTCGACGTACGACAGCACCACGTACGGCAACGGCCCCGTCTGCTGAACCTCCAGCGTGTTCTTCGGGCCGATCGCGTGCAAGACCTGAACCCCGGCCGCCTGCAGATCCGCGGCAGCACCGGCGAACGCCTCGTTCAACTGCTGCGCACCCTGTGATCCGCCGGTCACGAACAGCGTCGGGGCGTCCGGGTCGAGGCCGAAGAACTGCCGCGCCTCGGCCCGGGCCGCGGCCCGGTCGAGGGTGGAGATGGCGCGGCGGATCGGCAGCCCGACGTACGACGCGTGCGGCAGGTCGGTCCCGGGGAACGACACGGCGACGTGCTCGGTGCAGTACTTCGCGGCGAACTTGTTCGCGATGCCCGGGACCGCGTTGCCCTCGTGCACGACGATCGGCGTCTTCCGCCGCCAGGCCGCGACGTACGCCGGAGTCGAGACGTACCCGCCGAATCCGACCAGGACGTCGGCCTTGGCCTCGTCGAGCACCTTCCGGGCGGCGCTCACCGAGGCGAGCATCTTGCCCGGGACGGCGAACAGGGCCGGCGTCGGCTTGCGCGGCAGCGGGACCGGCGGGATCAGCTCCAGCCGGTACCCGGCCTCGGGCACGACCTTGGTCTCCAGGCCGCGCTCGGTCCCGACGGCGACGATCTCGATCGTCGGGTCGATCCGGCGCAGCGCGTCGGCGGTGGCGATCAGGGGTGAGGTGTGGCCGGCGGTACCTCCACCGGCCAGGACGATGCTGGGCACAGCTCTCAACGCTCCCGCGTGGTCTCACGGCCGGTAGGGCCAGGCGTACGCCACGACGACATCCACCCGAACAACGGCCGCCGGGTCTCCTTCAGGGCGGCCTGCGCGCCGGGCTCGGCCTTCGCGAAGGACAGCAGCATGCCGACCGCGATCAGGGTCGGCAGCAGTGCGGACCCACCGTACGACAAAAGCGGCAGCGGGATCCCCACGATCGGTAGCAGTCCGATCACGGCGCCCAGGTTGACCAGCGTCTGGGCCATGATCCAGACGGTGATCCCAGCCGCGCAGTACCGGACGAACGGCTCCGTGGTCCGGGTCGCGATCCGGACCCCGGCGTAGGCGAGGGTGAGGAACAGGCCGAGCACGGTGAGCGAGCCGATCAGCCCGAGCTCCTCACCGATCACCGCGAAGATGAAGTCGGTGTGCGCCTCGGGCAGGTTGCCCCATTTCTGCCGGCTGTTGCCGATCCCGACACCCCACCAGCCACCGGTGGAGAGCGCGTAGAACGCGTGGTACGCCTGCCAGCCGACGCCGCCCGGGTCGGCGAACGGGTTCATGAACGACTGGACCCGGTCCATCCGGTGCTGTGCGGTGGTGACGAAGTACGCCGCGATCGCGCTGACCACGATCATCGTGCCGACGAACAACCGGGTGGGCGCGCCGACGACCCAGATCATCCCGATCATCACGGCCATCAGCACCAGCGACGTGCCCAGGTCGTGCTGGCCGACGATCAGCGCGATCACCAGACCGCAGACCGGGACCATCGGGACCAGCAGGTGCTTCCACTGGGTGAGCAGCTTCTGTTTGCGCGCGTACAGGTCCGCGCACCACATCACCAGCGCCAGCTTGGCGAACTCGCTCGGCTGGATCTGCAGCGGACCGCCGAAGGTCAGCCAGTTCGTGTTGCCGTTGACGTTCTTGCCCAGTGCCGGCACGTAGGTGAGGACGAGCAGGAACACCGACCCGAGCAGCGCGACGTACGCGAGCATCCGGAAGTGCCGCGGCGTCATCCGGGACGCGACGTAGGCCATCGGCAGCCCGACGCCGACCCAGATCAGCTGCCGGTAGAAGATCGCGTACTGGTTGCCGTGGTTGACCTTGTACGACAGCACGCTGGACGCGGACAGCACCATCAGCAGGCCGAGGATCATCAGCAGCCCGGTCGCGCCCAGCACCAGGTGGTACGACGTGAGCGGGCGGTCCAGCAGGTTGCGCAGCGCGACGAGCCAGGTGCGCTCGGTACTGGTCTTCTGCTCCGGCCCGTCCGCGATCGAGGTCACCCGATCACCCCTGGGCGTCGCCCAGCCGGTGGACGGCTGCGGCGAAGGCGTCTCCGCGGGCTCCGTAGTTGGCGAACATGTCCCAGGACGCGCAGCCCGGCGCGAGCAGCACGGTGTCGCCCTGCTGTGCCAGCTTCGTCGCCTCCCCCACCACGGTCTGCATGGCACCAGTGTCCGTTGCCTCGACAGTGATCACCGGGACATCGGGCGCGTGTCGGGCAAGAGCTTCGGCGATCACCTGCTTGTCCTGGCCGAGCAGGACCACGCCGCGCAACCGGCCACGGGCGGCCGTGACCAGGTCGTCGAACGTGGCCCCCTTCGCCTGGCCGCCGGCGATCCACACCACGTGCTCGTACGCGAGCAAGGACGCCTGCGCCGCGTGCGGGTTCGTCGCCTTCGAGTCGTCCACGTAGTTGACCCCGGCAACTTCCGCGACGTGCGCGATCCGGTGCGCGTCCGGCCGGAACCCGCGCAGCCCGTCGCGGACCGCGGTCGCCGGGACGTCGAACGCCCTTGCCAGCGCGGCAGCGGCGAGCGCGTTGGCCACGTTGTGCGGGGCAGGGGGCGTGACGTCGTCGATCGAGGCCAGCTCCAACGCGGACGAGGCCCGCTGCTCGACGAATGCGCGGTCCACCAACAGCTCGTCGACCAGGCCCACCATCGACATCCCGGGAGTCCCGAGGGTGAAGCCGATCGCGCGGCAGCCCTCGATCACCTCCGCGTCCATCACCAGCTGCTCGGTGGCCGGGTCGGCGACGTTGTACACGCAGGCTACCTGGCAGTTCTCGTAGATCCGGCCCTTGTCCTTGACGTACGCCTCCAGCGAGCCGTGCCAGTCGACGTGGTCGGGCGCGATGTTGAGGACGGCGGCCGAGTGCGCCGACATCGAGTCGGTGAAGTGCAGCTGGTACGACGACAGCTCGACCGCGATCACGTCGTACGGTTCGGGGTCCATCACCGCCTCCAGCAGCGGCAGCCCGACGTTGCCCGCGGCAACGGCACGGTGGCCCGCGGCCTGCAGGATCGCGGTCAGCATCTGCACCGTGGTGGTCTTGCCGTTGGTCCCGGTGACGCACAGCCACGGGGCCGCGGTCGCCGGGTCACGCAGCCGCCAGGCCAGCTCGATCTCGCTCCAGATCGGCAGCCCGCTGGCGGCCGCGGCGGCCAGCAACGGGGCGTACGGCGGGATCCCGGGCGAGGTGACGACGACCTCGGTCCCCTCGGGCAGCCCCGCCGTACTCCCCGGGCCGAGCCGGAGCTCCGCGCCGAGCGTCTCGAGGATCTGCGCCTTCTCCCGCAACTGCTCGTTGTCCCGGTCGTCCAGGACCACCACGTACTCCGCGCCCGCCTGCAGCAGCGAATCGGCGCACGCGTAGCCCGCGGTGCCGAAACCGAGCACGACGAACCGGGTCGTCGCCCAGCCGTCGGCGGTCCGTGTCTCGAGGCTCATCCGGCCACCCATTCCGCGTAGAACAGACCGAGGCCGGTGGCGACGCACAGACCCGAGACGATCCAGAACCGGATCACGACGTTGACCTGTTCCCAGCCGAGCATCTCGAAGTGGTGCTGCAGCGGCGCCATCCGGAACAGGCGTTTACCCACTCCGCCGGTCCGCTTGGTGATCTTGAACCAGCTGACCTGGAGGATGACCGAGGCGGTGATGATGACGAACAGGCCGCCCAGCAGCAGCACCAGCAGCTCGGTCCGGGTCATCACGCCGAAGCCGGCCACCGCGCCGCCCAGCGACAGCGACCCGGTGTCACCCATGAAGATCTTCGCCGGCGACGCGTTCCACCACAGGAAGCCGAACAACGCCCCGGTGAGGGCGGCGGCCACCACGGCCAGGTCGAGTGGATCGCGGACCTCGTAACACTTGGATCCCGGCGCGGTCGCGCAGCTCTGGTTGAACTGCCAGATGCAGATCAGCGTGTACGCGCCGAACACCATCATCGACGCGCCGGTGGCCAGCCCGTCCAGGCCGTCGGCCAGGTTGACGCCGTTCGACATGCCGGCGATCAGCAGCAGGATCCAGATCACCACGAGCACCGGCCACAGGTGCAGCCAGTTGATGTCGCGGATGAACGAGATGAACGGCGACGCCGGGCTCTGGCCGCGCTCGTCCGGGAACTGCAGCGCGAGCACCGCGAAGACCACCGCGACCATCGTCTGACCGGCCAGCTTGGCCTTGCTCCGCAGGCCCAGGCTGCGCTGCCGGAAGATCTTGATGAAGTCGTCCAGGAAGCCGACCGCGCCCATCCCGGCGAACAGGAACAGCACCAGCAGGGCCGACGCGCTCGGTGGGGTCCCGCCGCCGAGCGCCCAGGTGAACAGCTTGGCCGCGAAGTACCCGATGATCGTGGCCATGATGAACACGGTGCCGCCCATCGTCGGCGTGCCGCGTTTGGTGTGGTGCGAGGTCGGGCCGTCGTCGCGGATCTCCTGGCCGTAGCCGCGCCGGGCCAGCACGTTGATCGCCAGCCGGGTACCGAGCAGCGTCAGCACCATCGACACGGCGCCCGCGAACAGGATCGAGATCACTGCGCGTCCTCCTCGACCAGCGCGTCGGCCAGACTTCGCAGCCGCGCCGCCTTCGACGACTTCACCAGGACCACGTCACCGCTGCGCAACTCCTTGCGGAGCAGTTCCAGCGCCTCGTCGATGGTGGGGACGTACGCCGATTCGTTGCCCCACGAGCCCTCCAGGGACGCGCCGAGGTGGATCGGTTTGGCGCCCTCGCCGACCGCGATCAGCCGATTCACGTCGAGGCGGACCGCGAGCCGGCCGACCGCGTCGTGCTCTTCGCTGCTGGTGTCGCCGAGCTCGAGCATCTCGCCGAGGACGGCCCAGGTCCGTGCCTCGCGGGCCCGGCCGATCGCGATCAGCGCCTTCAGGGCGGCCCGCATCGACTCGGGGTTGGCGTTGTAGGCGTCGTTGATCACGGTCACGCCGTCGGACCGCTCGATCAGCTCCATCCGCGCCTGCGAGATCCGGCCGGCCGAGTTCAGCCCGTCGGCGAGCTGCTCAGGGGTCAGCCCGACGGCGAGGGCGACCGCGGCCGCGGCGAGCGCGTTGGCGACGTGGTGCTCGCCGATCAGCTGCAGCTGGATCCGGCTGCTGAATTCGCCGACATGCAGGGTGAAGCTCGGCCGCCCCTCGGCGTCGAGGGCCAGGTCGGACGCCCGGACGTCGGCGCCCGCCGCCTCGCCGAAGGTGAGGATCCGCTGCTCGGTCCGGCTCGCCATCGCGACGACCCGGGGATCGTCGGCGTTCAGGATCGCGGTCCCGCCGGGCCGGACGTTCTCGATCATCTCGCCCTTGGCCTGCGCGATCGCGTCCTGGCTGCCGAACTTACCGATGTGGGAGTGGCCGACGTTCAGCACCAGGCCGACCTTCGGCGGCGTGATCCGGCACAGGTAGGCGACGTCGCCACGGTTCCGCGCACCCATCTCGGCGACCAGGAACCGGGTCTCGCGGTCCGCCTGCAACGCGGTCAGCGGGTGCCCGAGCTCGTTGTTGAACGAGCCCTCCGGCGCCACCGTCGCGCCGTACGGGCGGACCAGCTGGGCGATCAGGTCCTTGGTACTGGTCTTGCCCTGCGACCCGGTCAGCCCGATCACGGTCAGGTCGGGCAGCTGCGCGACCACGAACCGGGCCAGCTCGCCGAGCGCCGCCTGGGTGTCCGCGACGACGATGCAGGGACAACCGTCGACCGGCCGGGTGGTCAGCGAGACGGTCGCACCGGCCGCCGTCACCGCGGGGACGAAGTCGTGCCCGTCGACGTGTTCCCCGGGGAGGGCGACGAACAGACCCCCGGGGACGATCTCGCGCGAATCCCGCACCACCGCGGCGTCGACGACGGCGGCCGGTTCGACACCGGCCAGCTCACCGCCCACGGCCGCGGCGATCTGGCCGCAACTGACTCCGATCACCGGGACTCCTCCAGCAACTCACGTACGGTCTCGCGATCGTCGAACGGGTGGATCACACCGCCGACGTCCTGCCCTGTCTCATGGCCTTTACCCAGCACGACGACGGTGTCGCCCGGACCGGCCAGCTCGATCGCGGTCCGGATCGCCGCCCGCCGGTCACCGACCTCGCGCAGGTCCGCGGCCGGGACCGCTGCCCGGGCTCCTTCGAGGGCGGCGGCGCGGATCGCCGCCGGGTCCTCGCTGCGTGGGTTGTCGTCGGTGACGATCACCGCGTCGGCCGTCCGGGCCGCGGCCGCGCCCATCGCGGGCCGCTTCCACGGGTCGCGGTCGCCGCCGCAGCCGACGACGGCGTACAACCGGCCCTTCGTCGTCCCGCGGGCGGCGCGCAACGCCAGCTCGACCGCGTCCGGGGTGTGCGCGAAGTCGACGATCACGGCGAGCCCGTCCGCGCCGAGGAACGTCTCCATCCGGCCGGGGACCCGCGCGGTCCGCAGCCCCGCGGCGATCTTGTCCGCCGGGACGTCGAGCTGCCGCAGCATCGCCACCGCGAGCAGCGCGTTGGCCACGTTGAAATCGCCGGGCAGCACGATCTCGACCGTCAGCGTCTCCCCCGGACCCTGGATGTCGATCACGGTGCTGCCGTGCTCCGACTGGTGCGTACCGGTGACGGTCCAGTCCGCTTCACCGGTCGTCGACACGGTGACCAGCGGGACGACGGTCTGCGCGGCCAGCCGGCGGCCGTACTCGTCGTCGATCGACACCACGGCCAGATCACACCGCTGCGGGGTGAACAACGACGCCTTCGCGGCGAAGTACTCCTCGAACGTCTTGTGGAAATCCAGGTGGTCCTGGCTCAGGTTGGTGAACCCGGCCACGGCGTACCGGGCGCCGTCCACCCGGCCCTTGGCGAGCGCGTGGCTCGACACCTCCATCGCGCACCAGCCGACGGCCTGCTCGCGCATCACCGCGAACAGCGCCTGCAGGTCGGTCGCCTCCGGCGTCGTCATCGCGCTCTTCACGACCTGGTCGCCGATCCGGGTCTCGATCGTGCCGACCAGCGCCGCCTTGCCGAGTTCGCGCAGGACGGAGTCGAGCAGGAACGTCGTGGTGGTCTTGCCGTTCGTCCCGGTGACGCCGAGCAGGTGGAGCTCGCTGGTCGGTTCGCCGTACACCTTCGCCGCGACCGCGCCGAGGACGCGCCGGGGATCGGCGACCACGAGGACCGGCAGCCCGGCGGACCGGGCCCGCTCCTCGCCCTCGGGATCGGTCAGGACCGCGACCGCGCCGGACGCCGCGGCACCGGCGACGAACGCGGCTCCGTGGGTGACGGCACCCGGGAGCGCGGCGTACAGGTCACCCGGAAGGATCGACCGTGAGTCGAGCGAGACACCGGTCACGGCGACGGCACCGATGGCCGCGGGAACCTTGGCTCCCGCGGCTTCAGCGAGGTCGGCGAGCGCGACCGGTACGGTGTGCCGCGGCCTGATCGCGGCAACGGCGCCGCCTGCGGCAATGGGGTTGGACACGGCCCCAGAGGCTACCGCTCCGGACCCTGTGACACCTACCTGACCCTCAGTCACCAGCCAGCGCGTCACCAGGTAATGGGCACGACGGGCTGCTTCGCACCGGTCGGCGGGACGGCGTACTTCTGCAGGGCGTAACTCATCACATCGCGGAACACCGGGCCTCCTTGACCTCCACCGCTGCGCCCGTTGGTCGGGTTCTGCAGTACGACGTAGGTCACGAAGCGTGGGTTGTCGGCCGGCGCGAATCCGGAGAAAGAAGTCGCCCACTTGCGGTAGCAGCCGCACGCCGAGTCCACTTCCTGCGCGGTCCCGGTCTTACCGGCGACCCGGTACCCGGGGATCGCGGCCTGGGTCGCGGTCCCGCCCTTCGCGGTGACGGCCTCCATCATCGTCGAGACCTGCTTGGCCGCGTTCTCGCTGACCACCCGGCGCGGCTCGGCCGCCTGGTTCGGGGTGAGGTTGCCGTCCTCGTCGACCCAGTCCTTGACCAGCTTCGGCGGCATGTACACCCCGCCGTTGGCGACGGCGTTCACCGCCGCGGTCATCTGCACCGCGTTCGCGGACAGCCCCTGACCGAACGCCACGTTCGACCGGGTCAGCTCGCTCCACTCGTCGCCCGGCGGCATCAGGCCGCGGCTCTCACCGGGGAAGTCCAGCCCGGTCGGCTCGCCGAAGCCGAAGTCCTTCAGGTAGTGCACGAAGTCCTGGATCGGCATCTGCTGCGCGGCCATGATGGTGCCGACGTTCGACGACTTGGCGATCACACCGGCCATCGTCAGGTTCAGCGTGCCGTGGTCGAAGTGGTCCCGGATGGTGCGCCGCTGCACGGTGTACTCGCCGGGCACCTTGAGCTTGGTGTCCAGCGAGATCAGCCCGGCGTCGGCGAGGGCGGCCATCGTGACCACCTTCTGCACACTGCCCGGCTCGTAGACCTGCTCCAGCGCCGGGTTCTTCAGCGCGCTCGCCTTCACCGGCTTGTTCGGGTCGTAGGTCGGGTAGTTCGCCATCGCCAGCAGCTCGCCGGACTTGACGTCCATCGTCACCACGGTGCCCGAGCTGGCCTTGTACTGCTTGACCGCCTGCTCGATCCGCTTCTCGGCGAACCACTGCAGGTCCGCGTCCAGGGTGAGCTGCGCGGACACGCCCGGCTTCGGCTCCTCGACGGTGTGGTCGGCGTTCGGGATCTTGTTGCCCTTGGCATCGACCTCGTACATCGCCTTGCCGTCCCGGCCGGACAGCTTGTCGTTCAGCCCGTACTCCAGTCCGGCCAGGCCCTTGCCCTCGGCGCCGACGACGCCGACCACGTTCGCGGCGATGGTGCCGTTCGGGTGGCTGCGGATGGGGTCCTGCTCGGTGTACAGCCCGACCAGCGACGGCAGCTTGCGCTCGACCGGGAGCTCCTTGTTCTGCTCCTTGATCTTGGCGTTCTGCTGCTTCATCTCCTCGGTGACCTGGTTCCAGGTCTGCGGGCTGACCTGGCGCGCCAGCACCACGTACCGGCCCTTGCGGGTCAGCTGACCGAGCAGCTTGTCGTAGCTGGTCCCGCTCAGCTTCGGCGCCAGGATCGCGGCCAGTTGCGGCGCGACCTTCGTCGTCTGGCTCGGGTCGGCGGTGATCGCGACGGCGTCCTCGGAGACCGAGAACGGCACGCCGTTGCGGTCCAGGATCGCGCCGCGGGAGGCGTGCAGGTCGAACGGCCTGGTGTTCTCCTTCGTCGCGGCCAGCGCGTACGAGTCCGGGTCCACACCCTGCAGCAGGACGAGGCGGCCGGCGAACAGCGAGAGTACGAACGCCATCACGCCGAACGTCACCCGCAGGCGCAGCGTCGGACGGCCGAGCTTCAGTGTCCGCGGTGGCCTCGGCGCGCGTGGTGGCCTGCGCTTCTGCGGTGGCCGCTTCCGCGGAGCCGCCGCCTTCTTCGCCGCCGGGCGCCCGTCCTTGCGGACCAGCGGCCGACCGTCCGGCCCGGTACGCCGCGGCGCGGATCTCCCGTTCCCGCGCGCGGCCTCCTTCCTGGGCCTGTTCGGCGCTGCCTTCTTGGCCGCTGTTCGCCGGGGATCCGGCTGCTGCCTGGGGCGGCGCTGCTCCCCCTCGGGAGGTCGCTTGCGAGGAGCGTCCCTGGCCGCGGCTGTTTTCCGGGGCCGCTGCTCCCCGGGTGCGGCCTTGCGCGGCCGGGGCTTACCGTCCTCGGCGGGACGGCGTGCAGCGGACCGGTTGCTGTCGGTAGCAGACGAACGGCGAGACGAAGTTTTTCGAGGCGGGTTGTCCCGCTCCGGCCGACCACCACGGCGTGGTGGTTCGTTACCCCGTCGGTCCGTCATCCGATCAGCCCCCGGTCGCTGTCGTACTCGTCGCCGGTGGCGTGGTGTTGGCCGCCGGCGGCTTGCTGGTGGTCGTGGCCGGCGGCTTCGTTGCCGTCGCGGCCGGTGGTTTCGTCGCGGTGGTCGCCGGTGGCTTGGTGGCCGTCGCCGCCGGTGGCTGGACCGGTGTAGTGGCCGGTGGTGCGACCGGTGGCAGCACCGGGGTCGACGGCTTGGCCGTCGGTGTCCCCGGGCCGAACATCGCCGCACCCGTACCCGCTTTGCCCTCCGCCGGAACGCCCAGCACCTGGCCGTCCGGCAACCGCAGGAACACCGGGTTCGGGTTCGGCACCATGCCCATCCGCAGCGCCCGATCGGCCAGGTTCTGCGGTGACTCGAGCGTGCGGACCTGCCGCTCCAGCAGCTCCTGCTGGTCCCGCAGCCCGTCGGCCTGCTGGTTCAGCGCCGTCACCTGGAACGTGCCGCGCTGCAGCTCGGTGTTGAGCAGCAGCAGGCCGACCAGGCCGGCGGCGAGCAGCGACACCACGAACAGCACGAACGGCATCCGCGGCGGCCGGAACGGCGCACCGTAGACGATCCGCAGCTTCGGCTCGGACCGCTGCGCCGGCGCCGGAGTGACCCGCGCCTTCGAAGGACTGAAGACAGTACTCATCAGGCCACCAACCCCTTCGCCCGTACCCGCTCAGCTGCCCGTACCCGCGCGGAAGCAGCTCGCGGGTTGACCGCCACCTCTTCCTCGGTCGGCCGCTCGGCCCCACGCGTCAGCAGCTTCAGGTACGGCTCGTGCCCGGCCGGGATCACCGGCAGGTCGTCCGGTACGTCGGTCCTGGTGCCGGCCGCCAGCGTCTGCTTGGTGATCCGGTCCTCCAGCGAGTGGTAGCTCATCACCACGATCCGGCCGTGCAGGGCGAGCGCGTCGATCGCGGCCGGCAGCGCACGCCGGAGCACGTCGAGCTCACCGTTGACCTCGATCCGCAGCGCCTGGAAGGTCCGCTTCGCCGGGTGTCCCCCGGTCCGCCGGGCCGCCTGCGGGATCGCGTCGCGGACCAGCTCGGACAGCCGGGCGCTGGTGGTGAACGGCTCGGTCTCCCGGGCCCGGACGATCCGGTCCGCGATCCGGCGGGCGAACTTCTCCTCGCCGTACTGGAACAGGATCCGGGCCAGGTCGGCCGCGCTGTAGGTGTTCAGGATGTCGGCGGCCGTGGTCGGCGCGGTCGAGTCCATCCGCATGTCGAGCGGCGTGTCCTGGGCGTACGCGAACCCGCGCTCGGCCTCGTCCAGCTGCATCGACGAGACCCCGAGGTCGAACAGGATCCCGTCGATCGCGGGCACGCCGAGCTCGGCCAGGACGCCCGGCAGCTCGTCGTAGACGGCGTGCACGAACGTGGTCCGCTCGGCGTACGGGGCGAGCCGCTCGCCGGCCAGGCGGAGCGCGTCGGGATCACGGTCGAGGCCGATCAGCCGGGCCTCGGGGAACTCGCGCAGGAACGCCTCGGAGTGACCACCGAGGCCGAGAGTGGCGTCGACGACGACAGCGCCAGGCTGCTGGAGCGCGGGCGCGAGCAGGGCGACGACGCGGTCGAGCATGACCGGGACATGGCGATCGGACGGCTGGGGACCGGGCATGTCAGCCCACCTGCCCCTGCGCGTACCGCCCAGCACCGTCCATCTCGACCCTTCCATAGCCGCGGGTGCGACCCTGCCCCCGCGGGTTCTCGACTGCTGTCCTGCTGTCTGCCGGCTGCGCTTGCGGGGGCGGTTTGGAAGGCCGGTGACCGTCCGGGTGGTGCGAAGTGGAGTGCCTTGGCTGGACTCCGGTGGAGCAAAGTGGAGCGCCGGTGGCTCCGGCCCTTTCGTCCGGTCAGATCGCGGGTACGCCTCCCGGGGAAGTACCCGAGGTCTTGGCGCCGGGGAAGTGACGCCAACACCCGAGTCGGAAGTCGGACCCGTGATCTCACCGGACGACCGGTGCGGTGCTCAGAAGATGCCGGGCAGGACCTCCTCGGAGAGATCGGCGAACGCCTGCTCCTGCTCCGCTGAGTACCTGTTCCAGTTCTCCGTGTTCCAGATCTCCACCCTGTTCATCGCCCCGATGACGACGCAGTCGCGATCCAGTCCGGCGTAATCGCGCAGCATCGGCGGGATGGTGACCCGGCCTTGCTTGTCGGGCACTTCGTTCGAGGCTCCGGCGAACAGCATCCGCAGATAGTCCCGCGCACCCTTGTTGGTGATCGGCGCCTGCTTCAACTGCTCGGTCAGCTGGACGAACTCGGCCTCGGGCCACACGAACAGCGACCGCTCCTGTCCGCGGGTGATCACCAGACCCTCCGCCAGCTCGTCCCGGAACTTCGCCGGCAGGAACAGTCGGCCCTTGTCGTCGAGCTTGGGGAAGTGAGTTCCGAGGAACACGCTCCACCTCCCCGTTGCGGACTCTCCGTCTCAGGTCGAGCTGTTTCCACCATTCCAGTACCACTGCGCTCCACCTTACTCCACTTTGCCCCACCGTCAACCAAATCCATGCTGTTTCGCGCCCGGTTACGCTGGAGGTCACAGATTTGCAACGTGGGGCGAGGGCAGCGCTGGATGGACGCCGAAACGACTGGTAACGAAATCCACGCAGGGCTAGGCCGTGCCCCGGGGCCGGGTCAGAATGAGTCGGCTATCAACCAATGGGGAGGACTCAGGGTGAGCACCACCGCGACCAGCTCGGCCATGGACTTCGACGAGCTGACAGAGGTGGCGGGACGGGTCCGCCGAGCCATCGAGCAGGTCATCGAGGGCAAACCCGACGTCGTCGAGACAGCCGTGACGGTGCTGCTCGCCGAGGGACATCTGTTGATCGAGGACGTGCCGGGCGTCGGCAAGACGATGCTCGCCAAGGCGCTGGCCCGGTCGATCGACTGCAGTGTGCGCCGGATCCAGTTCACGCCCGATCTGCTGCCCTCGGACATCACCGGCGTGTCGGTCTTCAACCAGGAAGTCCGGGACTTCGAGTTCAAGCCGGGCGCGGTGTTCGCGAACATCGTGGTCGGCGACGAGATCAACCGCGCCTCGCCGAAGACGCAGGCCGCGTTGCTGGAGTCGATGGAGGAGCGCCAGGTCACCGTCGACACCACCACGTACCAGCTCGAGGCGCCGTTCATGGTGATCGCGACGCAGAACCCGATCGAGATGGAGGGCACCTATCCCCTCCCCGAGGCCCAGCGGGACCGGTTCATGGCCCGGGTCTCGATGGGCTACCCGGAGCCGGCCGCCGAGCTCCGGATGCTCGACGGGCACTCCGCGACCGATCCGCTCAGCACGCTGCAGGCCGTGACCGACGGGCAGGAGATCCTCCGCCTGGTGAAGACGGTGCAGTCGGTGCACGTGTCGGAGTCGGTGAAGGAGTACGCCGTCGCCCTGGTCGGCGCGACCCGCCGGTCCCAGGAGCTTCGCCTCGGCGCGAGCCCGCGGGCCACGCTGCACCTGATCCGGGCCGCCCGGGCCGCGGCCGCGCTGGACTCGCGCGAGTTCGTGCTGCCGGACGACCTGCAGGAGCTCGCGGTCCCGGTCCTGGCGCACCGCGTCCTGCCGGCCGCGGAGGCGCACCTCGGTGGGCGGGGTTCGGCCGAGATCGTCTCCGGGCTGGTCGGCTCCGTGCCGCTCCCCCGCACGCGTCGGGACTGAGGACATGCGGCAGGCACTGCGTGGGCTGACCACCAGAGGCCGGGCGTTCGTGGCGGCCGGGATCACCGCGTCGTTGTGCGCGCTGCTGCTCGGCCAGAAGGACCTGTTGCGGGTCGGCATCCTGCTGGTCGCCCTCCCGGTGGTGGCCGCGTTGGTGGTCGGCCGGACCAGACTGCGTCTGCAGGTACGTCGCAGCCTGGCGCCCGACCAGGTACCGGTCGGCACCCAGGCCACGGTCGAGCTCGCGCTGAGCAACGAGGGCCGGATGCCGGCCGGGTTGCTCCTGCTCGAGGACCGGATCCCGTACGTGCTCGGGCACCGGCCGCGGTTCGTGGTGGACCGGGTCAGCCCGAACTGGAAGCGCACGGTCACGTACCCGGTCAAGTCGGACGTGCGCGGGTTGTTCCAGGTCGGCCCCTTGATGCTGACCGTGGCGGACCCGTTCGGTCTGGTCGAGACCAGCCGCACGTTCACCCGGAGCCAGCACCTGCTGGTGACGCCGAAGGTGCACCGGCTGCCCGAGGTACGGCTCGGTTCCGACCGGGCCGGCTCGGGTGAGAACCGGCCGCGCGCGATCGCCGCGGCCGGCGAGGAGGACGCGACCGTCCGCGAGTACCGCGACGGCGACGACCTCCGCCGGGTGCACTGGCGGTCGACCGCCAGGCGTGGCTCGCTGATGGTGCGCCGGGAGGAACAGCCCTGGCAGAGCCGGTGCGCGATCTTCCTCGACGCGCGGACCGTGTCGCACCACGGGCACGGACCGTCGTCCAGCCTCGAGTGGGCGGTCAGCGCGGCCGCGTCGATCGGCGCCGACCGCATCCGCCGCGGGTACGTGACCACTCTCCTCGGCGGACCGACGACGCTGTCCGCGATCAGCCACCGCAGTTCGGCCGCGATCCACCAGCCGCTCACGAACCAGACGCTGCTCACCGAGTGCGCGACGGTGGAGGAGCACAAGTACGCCGAGATCGGTCCGCTGCTGACGGTGGACCGCAACGCGCAGGAGCCGAGTCTCGCGATCGCCATCCTCGGTGCGTGCGGGACCGACGACGTGATGGCGCTGAACCGGTGGCGGACGGGTCAGGCGACCGGGGTCGCGCTGTTGCTGGACGCGACCAGCTGGGCGGTCGGCGCCGAAGGGACCGAGAAGGCGGCCCGGCTGACAGCGGCCACGGACGCCACCGAGCAGGAGCTGCGGCGCAACGGCTGGCGGGTCGCCAGGGCGCGTCGCGGTGACCACCTGCCCACCGTGTGGTCCAGCCTCGGACTGCGGAGCGGAAGGATCGCATGACCGGCCACGTCAGGATCTCCCTCGCCGCCTGGGCGGCCACCGTGCTGGGCTCACTGGTGCTCGCCCCGGTGTTCTCCGGCCCGTTCCTCTTCATCAGTGCGTTCCTCTGCGCCGCGGTGACCGGCACCGGCATCCTGCTGCAGAATCTGCGCGCCCCCCGGTTCGTCGTACCGATCGTGCAGCTCGTCGTCCTGATCGAGCTGCTCTCGCTGTTCTTTCTCTCCGAGACGCTGAAGTTCGGGATCGTGCCGTGGACGGACACGGCACTCGCGTTCAACCAGCAGATGGTCGACGCGCTGGACGCGATCAACCGCTTCAGCGCACCGCTGCCGCCGGACGAACACCTGACGCTCTTCGCCGCATCCGTCATCGCGGCGACCGGGCTGCTGATCCATCTGATCGCGGTCCAGCTCCGGCAGGCCGCGTGGGCCGGGCTGCTGCTGCTCACCATGTACACCGTGCCGGCCGCGACCGTGCACGGCGGACTGCCCGCGCTCCTCTTCATCCCGCCGGCCGTCGGGTACATCGTGCTGCTGGCGGCCGAGGGCCGGACCAGGCTGAGCCGCTGGGGCCGGCGGATCTCCGGGGTCTCGCACCTGGACGCGGCCGAGCCGATCGAGGCGTCCGCGCTCGGTCAGGCGGGCCGCCGGATCGGTCTCAGTGTGGTCGCGCTGGCCGCGGTGCTGCCGGCCTTGCTGCCCGCGTTGCCGGAGGGTGTCGTGGGCAACGGTCTGGCCGGTGGCGGGTCCGGGTCCGGGATCGGTGCGTCGATCTCCTCGGCGAACCCGATGCTGGACATGGGCAAGAACCTGAAGCGCGGCGACAACGTGACCGCGCTGACGTACACCGGCGGACCGCCCGGCGGCATGTACCTGCGGCTCACCGCGCTCGACATGTTCGACGGCCGGACCTGGCAGCTGTCGCCGCGTCCCGAGGGCCGCAAGATCACCAACGACGACCTGACCCCGCCCCCGGGGTACACGGGTGACCTGAGCAAGGTGCAGAGCAGCAAGGTGAAGGTCGAGGTGACCCGGAACTTCCGGTCCCAGTTCGCGCCCGCGCCGTACCCGTTGCGCAACATCTCGCTGAAGGACCAGTGGCAGTTCGACCCGGGCGCGCTCGACGTGGTGTCCCGGAACGGTCGCGGCGTCGCCGGCAAGGACTACACGCTGCACTTCTACGAGCTGAACCCGACGCCCGAGCAACTGCGGGACACGATCCCGTCGGCCGAGCCGGACCAGTACACCAGCGAGGTGCCGCGGAGCACCCCGGAGCGGATCAAGGCGCTCGCCGCCGAGGTGACGGCCGATGCCAAGGGCAACCGGTTCGGCCAGGCCGTACTGCTGCAGAACTGGTTCCGCAACGGCGACTTCACGTACAGCACCGACACCGACAGCACGAGCGGGATGCGGGCGCTGAACGCGTTCCTGTTCGAGAACAAGACCGGGTACTGCGAGCAGTTCGCGACCGGGATGGCGCTGATGGCCCGGACGCTCGGGATCCCGGCGCGGGTCGGGATCGGGTTCCTCCCCGGGCAGGCCGGCAAGAACGGCCAGCACATCGTCCGGATGCACGACATGCACGCGTGGCCGGAGCTGTACTTCACCGGGATCGGCTGGATCCGGTTCGAGCCCACCCCGTCGGCGCGGGTCGCGTCCACGCCGAGCTGGACCGAGCAGGCGGCGCCGTCCCCGACCTCGCCGACCTCCGGTCCCAGCACCGCGCCGACGACGCCGACCCAGTCCGAGGAGCCGGACATCAGCCGGCCGAACCAGGACCGCAACCTGCCGGACGACAACGGCGTCGCGGTCGTCGACCCGGGGAACTGGTTCACCAACGGCGGCAACAAGATCATCGCCGGAGCGGCGGCCGTCCTCATCCTGCTGTCGATCCCCTGGCTGGTCCGCGCCCTGACCCGGCGTAAGCGGTTCGCCCGCGAACCAGGGCGGCTCGGCGTCGAGGGACTGTGGGCGGAGATCCGCGACACCGCCCGGGACCTGCGGCTGGACTGGTCGGACAGTTCGACGCCACGGCAGCTCGGTGACTGGCTGGACGAGCGGCTCCCCGAGGATGTCCGGCCGCAGGCTCGCCGGCTCGCGCGCGGGCTGGAGGCGGTGCGGTACGCCGGGTTGGCGGATGACAGCTCGATTGATCTGCGGTCCGAGGCGCGCGACGTCCACAAGGCGTTGTGGAGCCAGGCGAAGGTGCTGGCCCGGATCCGGGCGACGGTGTTGCCGCCGTCGTGGCGGTGGTACCTCAACCGGGGCAGCGCCGAGGCGACGGATCTGCTGGACGACTTCGATCTGTTGCTCGCGCGGTTGCGTTCGACACTGCTCCCCCGATCCCGCCGAGGCGAAGCGAACTAGGTCATTTTGAAAGGCTCCGGTCCCCCGCTGGTTCGCGGGAGACCGGAGCCTTTCTGCTGGCCCTGTGCTCTTGGGTCTGTTGGTGCTGTGCTCCTCGGTCAGCGACGGACGCGGCGACGGACCGGGTGCTCCGGCAGGCCACTCGCCGTCGGGTCCAGGTCGATGGTGCGCGCGTCCGCGGACACTTCTTCGCTGTACTCCTCGCTCGGACCGCCCTCGACGACGGTGCGCTCGACGGCCGTCTCTTCGGCGACCGGCTGCTCGGCAACGCGCTGCTCGGCGGCACGTTGCTCGGTGGCGGGTTGCTCAACGGCAGGTTTGTCGGTGACCGGTCGTTCGGTGACGGGCGTCTGCTTCGGCTCCACCGGACGCGTCTCGGTGGCGAGGTCGTCCTCGACGATGCGGTACTCCTCCTCGACGGCGGGATCGATCGCGCTGTTCCGAACCCGGCGCTTGGCGTTGGTGAGGTGGTACGACAACCAGATCCCCGCGGCACCGGCCAGCATGATCACCACTCCCACCACGGTCAGGTTGACTGTGCTGGACGTGTCCCGGATTCCGAAGGCGAGAATCGCCCCAGCGGCAATCAGGAAGATGCCAACCCCGATACTCATGCGCGGCTCCTAACCAGCTCTGCGTGAGACCTTCCGGTACCCACAGCCACCACGCCGACACCCCCAACGGCAGCGGGCACCGGTTCAGCTGGGGTGTCGGCGTGCCGTTCACCTCAGGCCGCGCGGAATCCGATCAGGGCCAGCGGCGGCCCGCACGCGGTCCGCGGGGAAACCAGAACCACACCCGGCGCGGGGCGCGGGTGTGGTTCGGAGTGACTCGAAGTCGGCCTAGGGCGCGCTCAGAGGTCTTCGTCGCGACGACGACGCCAGCGGTCTTCCATCCGCTCCATGAAGCTCCCGGAGGAGTCGTGTTTGGTCCGGTGCCGCTTGGTCGGCGGCGGCGGAGGGGCGGGCGCGTCGTCGCCATCACCCGCGTGGCTGATCCGCTTCATGCTCAGCGCCGCGATGTACAGGCAGGCGACCATCACCACGAAGCCGATGACTCCGATGATGGTGTTCGGGATGATCGCGCCGGCCATCAGGATGCCGATGCCCAGCACGAATCCAACGCCGGCAAGAACTGCCCGGCGCTTGTAGTACAAGCGCACATTGGTCCCTCGCATGGCGGAGACGAACTTCGGGTCTTCCGCAGCGAGGGCTCGTTCGAGCTGCTCGAACTGGCGCTGCTCTTCTTCCGAGAGGGGCACCGTCGATCCCTCCATGGTGAGCGCGATCTCGATAGGCCGAGTCCAGTCTAGGACGCGGGTGCGGTCCACGAAACCCTGACCGCCTGTCCCGCGCGTCACGGTCCCACAACTCCGCGCTGTAATCATGCGCCCTGCACCCCCGATCCCCCAAGAGCCCCGCCTGAAAGAACCGAAATCGGCCGCTTCGGAGCGGTGGATCCGGGCCCGCGTCCGGGAACCACGCACGCACTGTGACAACAGGACTTTGCAGCACCTGTGAGCGATCCCACAGGTCGGTGCGCCCGAACCGACCCGCGGATCCGCGACCACGGAGGGCCGAGGATCCGGGCGTCAGCGAGTGGCGAGGATGTGGAGCTGGGTGGCGATGGCGCGGAACGCCGGGTGCTCGCTGGCGGCGCGTTCCAGCTCGGCGAGCGCCTCCCCCGCGCGCGGCTCGGAATCCACGAACGCGGCCGGCACCAGGTCGGCGAACGTCCGGACCCCGTGCACTGTCCGCACGTCGAACCCGGCCTCGGCCAGCTCACCGGTGATCCCCGCCTCGTCGAAACGCCGCGGCATCGGGTCGGCCGCCCCCCAGCGACCCTCGGGGTCCTGCAGTGCGACCCTCGCCTCGGCCAGGTGCCCGGCCAGGGCCCTCGCCAGGACCACCGCGTTGCGCTGAGCAACCAAGAGGCTGAGCACACCACCCTCCCGCAGGACCGACGCCATCGCGAGCAACGCCTGCGCGGGATCGTCGACGACCTCGAGCACGCCGTGGCACAGGACCGCGTCCGCGGTGGCCTTCCCCGCGAGCCCAGGCAGCTCAGCAGCGTCACCCTGGACGCCGCGAACCAGCTCGCTGACCCCTTCGTCCCGGGCCCGCCGCTCCAGCGAAGCCAGCGCGTCCGGACTCGGGTCGACCACGGTCACCCGATGCCCCTCGACCGCCAACGGCACCGCGAATCCGCCGGTCCCACCGCCGAGGTCGACGATGTCCAGCCCGCCGGCCGGATCGGTCTGCGCCCGACCGGCCAGAGCCACCCGCAACGCCTCCGCGACCAGCGCGGTACGCACCGATCGGCGTCGTCGGTCGACCATCCTGAGTGCCCTCCTCGCCTCCAGAACCCTGCAGCCCACACCCTACTTCCCCACCACTCCCACACACCGAGCCGCCACCAGGCACCAGGTACCCGGTGGCGACTCAGGGTGCGCTGGACCGTCACCAGCGTGGACATCGAAGGCGGAGTGGGGATGCAGGTGCACGACGACTTGCTCTACCCGTGTCCGTCCAACCCGTTCGCGACGGTCTGCGCCGATGCCGGCGGCAAGCGCCAGGCGTACTGCGGCTGGGAGATCTTCACCGGCGTCGACCGTGGCGGCGCCGTGGGCTACTCGGCTGTGTCCAACGTGGGGTCGGTGACCGTGGCGATCAGTTGGGCGAGGGTGACGCTGGGGGCTTCCACCGGGTTCTCGGTGGACGGGTCGAGGCCGGCGAAGGTGCCGGGGTCGGCCAGGCGCGCGTCGCCTTCTACCGTGGCGACGGCCAGTTGGCCGTCGGGGCGGACGTAGCCGGCCCAATAGGCCTGCTTGCCTCGGGTGCCTACGCGGACCTGCTGGCCGGCAGCCGTTGTGGTGACCCAGCAGGCGGTGAACTCGGAGCGGTCGTCCATCAGGCCACAGGTGTCGGCGCGGGGGTGGGGGATTCCGTTGCCATTCGGGGGCTCGTGGGCGGATTTCGGGATGACCGCGATGGCGGCCCAGCCGAGGCCGCCGGTCTCCGACCAGTCCGATCGGGCTCCTGCAGAGCCGGTGCGGCCGCAAGGCCCGGTGTCCGTGGGAATGACCGCAGTGCTCGAGCGTCCGACCAGGTGCTGGCGGTTCGGGTCGGCGTGCGAGGCGAAGACATCCAGGTGGTTCGACGGGGGCGGCAGCGGACGCCCGGGCGCCCCTGCGGGTGGCACGAACTTGCTCGCAGGACACGTGTACTTCGGCCCGCCCGGCGTCGGCTGGACGACGTAGCTCCCGTCCGGCCGGAACTCGATGCTCGCCCCGGGCGGGACCAGGCTGTGCTGGACCGTCGCCTGGTTCTGCCCGGACCCAGCCGGGTCCGTCGTACCACCTAGGTGCGCGGTGGCCAGGCTCCCACCCGTGGCGACCAGCGCAACAGCGCAAGCGCTGCCGGCTCCGACAAGAGCCCGGCGCCGGCGCAACCGCCGGCGACCACGCAGAAGGTCAGCAGTCGGATCGGTAGACAGCGAATCGGTCCACGCCGTACTGCGGGCCAGTTGCTCGTGCAAGTCGTTCTCGTTCATGAGGCGTCCTCCATCAGTTCCGCGAGTCGGGAGTCGGCCAACTGACCCCTGAGGTTCTGCAGGGCCTTCGAGCACTGGCTCTTCACCGTGCCGGCGGTGATGCCCAGGTCGGCGGCGGCTTCCTCGACGGAAAGACCCAGCCAGTAGCGCAGGATGATGACCCGCCGCTGGCCAACCGCCAGCGTGCTCAGTGCCGCCATCAGCTCGTCGCGGTCCTCCAGCCCGAGCCCCTCGTCCATCGGCCGCTCCGGCAACTCGCCGGACGTCTGCTCGCGCCGCCAGGGCCGTCGGCTGGCGTCGATCCCGGCGTTGACCAGGATCCGCCGGACGTAGGCGTCGGCGCCGTCTGCGCGCCGGACCCGCGGCCAGGCGACGTAGAGCTTGGCCAGTGCTGTCTGGACCAGGTCCTCGGCCTGGTGCCGGTCCCCGCAGAGCAGGTAGGCGGTGCCCACCAGCCGCGACCGGCGGGTCGCGACGTACTCGGAGAACTCCTGGTCCCGCCGCTGTTTCCCCAGCATCTGCGCGTCCCGTCGTCGCCGGATCAGTTGACGATCACAAGTACGGGACCCGGTCCCAACAGGTTGCCTCGGCCAGGGGGTCGTGTCGGCCCCTGGGCGGCGGGATGCCGAATCGGCAACCTTAGATTTCCTCCGGCCCGGCCCGGCAGTTGGAGAGTTCGTGATGCCGCGCCGGCCGTTCAGGCCCGCTGCGCGACGGTCAGCTGGCCTGCATCCAGGGCTGGGCCAGGACGGACTGAGGGTCGGAGGCTTCCGGCAGGACGGGTTGGGCGGTGAGGCGAAGGCTGGACTCGACCAGCTCGTAGAAAGTCTCCACGGCGCGGATCAGGTCGTCGGCCTCCCGGGTCGTGACTGCTCGCTCGAGGCCGGCCTCGGCGGCAGCGCGCCGAGACGCACCGGCGGCGAAGAACGTCGCCCACTCGCCGAACTCGGGCGCCACCTCGGACAGCAGCACCCAGGCGTTGCGCTGGACCCGGCGACGAGCACCGGAGCGCACCGGACGGGCGCGGACGGCGAGCACCGCGGCGGCCACCCGGAGGGCGGCCACGTGGGCGCTCGAGTACTTGATGAGGTGGTCGTCGGTCTCCCGGGCCTCGGCGAGCGCGTGGCGGGCGCGGGACAGATCGCGGCGGGCCGCGGGCGCGGCTGCCGGGGACACCGGTGAGACTGTCATCGGTCGGTCACCCTCTCCAGTTGCCAGCGGCCGGAGTCCGGGTCGTGGGCGAGGTCGAACACCTCGCGCCGCCCCTGCCGGCCGCAGCCTGCTTCCACTCGGTAGACCGCACGCTGCGGTCCCCACTTTTCGTCCAACACCCCGACGGCCGCGGATGATCCCGCCACCGCCGTCGCGGTCGCCGCGCCGACGCCGGAGCCGATCACCCCGCGCTCCCACCAGGCGGCGGTCTCCACCCAGTACGACTGCACGGAGCAGACTCGCCAGAGCCGGCCGCGCCACAGGAACTGCGCCGGAGCCTCGACGCCGTTCACGACGCCCGAACGCACCTCGACAACCTCGTCGAACTCCCACATGCTCCATCGCCTCCTGTGCCCGAACTTCCCCTGGTCGACGGCCCGGCGGGTGGACGCGAGGTGGGGGTCGAGGTCCACCTCGGCGCCCGGCCCACCGGGACCGCCTGAGACCGATGCGGCCGCAACTCCGCACCGGGACCGAACAGTCGTCCTGATCGCTCCGGACCGGCCTCCCGACGAAACCGGCAGCGACTCAATCGAACATCTGTTCGAACACTGAAAGCGTAGCCGCGCCCGCCGACAAACGTCAACGGGCCGTAAGCCCGGCGCGTCCCCGTCCGGCCGCTTCCCCGGCCAGACTGATACCAGCACCGAATCGGCGGAGCAGGAGCGAGGGAGCAGCAGCATGGCGAAACCCGGTCGTCGAACGCTCGTGGTGAGCTTCGTTGCCCTGGCAGCGGTAGGAGCGGCCGTGGCGCTGCCGCTCTTCCAGCCGTGGCGGATCTTCACCGACAAAGTCGTCGACGAGGCGCTGCCCGGCGCTGCTCCGATCTCCATGCCCTCATCCTCACCGGCGGCACCGACAGTTTCCGGCGATCCGTCCGGAACCCCGAGCCGTCGCCCGTCCGCGAGCACCTCGGCCAAGCCGGCCACGCCGAGTACGGAAGCAGGGGGTCGGCTGATCAGTCACGAACACGAGACCACCGGGTCCGTCGCGATCGTGCGGCTCCCTGACGGCTCACGGATCCTGCGCCTGCAGGATCTCGACACGTCCGACGGCCCCGACCTCGAGGTCTGGCTGAGCGACGCCGCGGTCCGGCCGGGCCGGGCGGGCTGGCACGTCTTCGACGACGGCGAGTACCGCAGCCTCGGCCAGCTGAAAGGCAACAAGGGCAACCAGAACTACGTCATCCCCGCGGACGTCGACCTGACGGACTTCCGCAGCGTGTCCATCTGGTGCAACCGGTTCAACGTCTCGTTCGGAGCCGCCGAGCTCGTCGCATCCTGAGGAAAACCCCACCCAGGGCTACGGAAAACCGGATGTTGTGGGGTCTCGGCCCGAACTACTGTCGCCGGTATGACGACCTTCACTTCGGCCAGAGACCTCGGGGCCGGCTTCCATGCCGAGGTGATCCGCCCGCTGCTCGGCGACGTGCCGTATGCCGCCGGGCTGGTCGGTTGGGGGTCCGATGTCCTCGGCTACGACACGGCCCGGTCGACGGACCACGGGTGGGGTCCGCGGCTGCACGTCTTCGTGGACGCCGACGAGGTCGAGCGGGTGCGGAAGCGAATCGACGACAACCTCCCCGATCTTTACCAGGGCCACCCGATCCGCTTCGGGTGGGACACCCAGACACCGATCCACCACATCACCGTCACGACGATGGCCGACTGGTTGACCGGGCACCTCGGCTTCGACGCCACCCAAGGGATCAGGACGCAGGACTGGCTGATCACGCCGCAGCAGATGCTGCTCGGCGTGACCTCGGGCGCGGTGTACGCGGATGACGGGCGGCTCGCGCCGGTTCGCGAGGCGCTCCGGTGGTATCCGGACGACGTCTGGCTGTGGATGCTGGCGTGCCAGTGGTCCCGGATCGGGCAGGAGGAGCCGTTCGTCCAACGCACGGACGAGGTGGGCGATCACCTGGGTTCGCGGGTCCTGGCGGCTCGGTTGGCCCGGGACGTGATGCGGCTGGCGCTGTTGATGGATCGCGCGTACGCGCCGTACTCGAAATGGCTGGGGACGGCCTTCGCAAGGCTCGACCATCCGGACGGGCTGGATCGGAGGCTGGCCGAGGTGCTCGCCGCGGACGAGTTGGCGGATCGCGAGCGCGCGCTGGTCGGGGCGTACGAGGTGATGGCGCGGCGGCACAACGCGTTGGGGATCACGGCGGCGGTGGATCCTTCGGCGCGGCAGTTCCACGAGCGGCCGGCGACGGTGCTCGGGGCGGAGCGGTTCGTGGCGGCGTGCCTGGAACGGGTCCGGGATCCGCGGCTGCAAGAGCTGGAGCTGGTGGGGTCGGTCGACCAGTTCGCGGACAACACTGATTTGCTGACTACGACCGCTGCGTACCGGCGGTTGATCGGGATCTACGAGAAATAGGGTTACGACGTGAGCACACATCCCAACGTCCAGCGGGTGGCCGACGCCTTGGCGGCGGCCGGGGCCACCGGTGAGATCCGGATCCTCGACGAGGCCGTCCCGACCGCGGCCGCCGCGGCGGCGGAGCTCGGCTGCGAGGTCGGGGCGATCGCGAACAGCCTGATCTTCGACGGGGACGGTGAGCCGGTCCTCATCCTGACGTCGGGCGCGCATCGGGTCGACACCCAGAAGCTGGCGGCCGAGCTCGGGATCGGGAAGTTGCGCAGGGCAACTCCGGAGTTCGTCAAGCAGCACACCGGGCAGTCGATCGGCGGCGTGGCACCGGTCGGGCACCCGGCGCCGGTGCGGACGCTGGTGGACACGGCCCTCGAGCAGTACGACGAGGTGTGGGCGGCCGGTGGGATCCCGCACTCGATCTTCCCGACGACCTACCAGGAACTCCTCGACCTCACCTACGGGACCCCGGTCGTCGTCAGGTGATGCGGCTGTCGTCGACCGAGCCCGTGGCCGTCGGGTCGGCGAGGAGCCTTGGAATCGCGGTGTGCAGGTAGGTGCGGGTGAGGTGTGCTCGCCGCGCACGCCACCGCGGCGAGTAGGCAGCGAGCGATCGTGGAGTGAATCCAGCGCTCCACCCGGTTCCACCGGGCCGCTCGCGCTCACGGCCGCGGAAGAACTGCTGCGGGTCGACCTGCTCGGACGCGGTGCCGTAGCGGCGGTGGTGGATGTCCGCGACCACCTCTTCGGGCGCGCCCAGCTCAGGGAGCAGGGCGAGGGCTTCTCGTTTGGTGATGAGGGTGCCCGATTGCAGCGTCCGCGTCGCTCGGGCGTACGTGATGAGCGAGAGGTCCACCCAGATGTCGCGGTACCACGGGAGCCGTTTGGTGGTGACCGGGTGCCAGAAGGTCCCGAGGTCCGCGCGGATGAACGCCGCCAGGTCCTCGTCGGACGTTGCCGGCAGCAACTCACTCGGTGGCGGGCCCGAGAGTGACCGGTCGGCCAGGGTGAGTTCGCGGCGGGCGACCAGGCCGACCGGGCGGTCGAAGTACCGGCGCTGGGCGAAGGTCGGGTGCCGGAGTGAGGGGTCGGCCAGCGCGTTCACCGGGACGTACGTGCAGTGGAGCCGCGGGCCCACCGGCGACGAGCGCATCAGCCGCCGGTGGAACTTCGCCAGCGCCGAGGGGTCCGGGATCGGCCCGTCGGTCAAGCAGACCAGGTCGAGGTCGCTCCGCGCGGGGACGAAGTCGCCGAGCGCCAGCGAACCGTGGACCCAGATCGCGACCACCGGGACCACGTCCACCACCGAGGCGACGAAGCCGTCCAGCAAGGTCCGTACAGCTTCGTCGGTCATGGCCTCAGACTAGCCGCAGGCTCACAGTCGCGAAGGAGTGCGGCGGCAAGTTCACCCGCAGACCACGCGGATCCTCGGTCACGTCCAACTCCGAGGGGACGACGGCCGCCGGTTCGGCGAAGGTGTTGTGCGCGTGCAACTTCGGCGCGGCCAGGATCCGGCCCACCGACGACGCGAGTCCGGCACCCCGCAGATCGAGGACGACGTCCAACGCCGACGTCGGATCCAGGTTCGTCAGCGAGACGAGCCCAGCACCGTCCTTGACGCTCGCCGAGGCCGAGACGAGTTCCAGGTCCTTCCCATCCACCGAGTACGCCGCGGGCCGGTCGACCACGTGGACCGGGACCGAGGTGGCGTCGTGGTGCCCCTTGTTCATCTCGAACACGTGGTACGTCGGGGTGAGGACCAGGCCACCGGTCTCATCGGTCAGCAGCATCGCCTGGAGGACGTTCACCGTCTGCGCGATGTTCGCCATCACCAGTCGCTCGGCATGCCGGTGGAACACGTCGAAGTGCAGCGACGCGACCAGCGCATCCCGGAGCGCGTTCTGCTGGTACAGGAAGCCCGGGTTCGTCCCCGCCTCCACATCCCACCACGTGCCCCACTCGTCGAGCACCAGGCCGACCTTGCGCTGCGGGTCGTACGCGTCCATCACCGCGGAATGGCCGGCGATCACGCGCTCGACGTCCTGCGCCTTGAGCATCGTCCGGTAGTAGTCGTCGACGTCGAACGAGGTCGCGCTGCCCTTGTGCGCCCACGGCCCCGGCACCGTGTAGTAGTGGAACGAGACCGCCTGGAAGATGTTCCGTGGCTCCTTGCCACAGCCGAGACAGCTGATCACCTTCATCAGCGCCTCGGTCCAGGCCAGGTCGTCGTCCGCCGCGCCGGCCGCGATCCGGTACAACTTGTTGTCGCCGTGGTCCTTGAGGAAGGTCGCGTACCGGGTGGCGAGGTCGGCGTACGCGTCGGCGCGGAGGTTGCCGCCACAGCCCCAGGCCTCGTTACCGATCCCCCAGAACGGCACCGTCCACGGTTCGTCCCGGCCGTTCTCGCGCCGGAGCCGGACCATCGGGCTGTCGCCGTCGCGGGTCAGGTACTCGACCCACTCGCTCATCTCCTGGACCGTGCCGCTGCCGACGTTGCCGTTCACGTACGGCTCGGCGCCGAGCAGCTCGCACAACGCCATGAACTCGTGCGTACCGAAGTGGTTGTTCTCCTCGACGTCACCCCAGTGCGTGTTGATCATGCCGGGCCGCTGCTCCTTCGGCCCGATGCCGTCCTTCCAGTGATACTCGTCCGCGAAGCAGCCGCCCGGCCAGCGCAGGTTCGGGATGTTCAGCGCCCGCAGTGCCTCCACCACGTCGAGCCGGAGCCCCGCCTCGTGCGGCAGCTCGGACGACTCGCCGACGTAGAAGCCGCCGTACACGCACCGGCCGAGGTGCTCGGCGAAGTGACCGTAGAGGTGACGGCTGATGGTCGGGCCGGGCACGTCCAGGTCGATCACGACACGGGCGCTGGGGGTGGACTCCGTGGTCAAGAGGGATCTCCTTCGAGGGATCGTCGTAGGTCCAGGGCGACGGGTTCGTCGCGGTCACAAACAAGCTGGTCGCCGTCGGCACGCAGCACGGCGACATGCACGTCGGTCAACCGACCCGGATCGGCAACCACCGGATCCGGTACAGCGCGGTGGGCGAAGTAGAAGACCCACCCGACCTCGCCCCCACCGGGCTCCGTCCCGACCACCACGTCGGCGTGATGACCGAAGCCCTGGTCGAGCGGATGGGTCCCAGGCGCCGCGAGAATCAGGCCGCTCCGCTCCCACCGGGTCAGGTCGTCGGACCGATGAACGGCCTGTCCGCGCCACTCGTCGGTGATCATCCAGTAGTACCTACCCAACCGGAACACGTTCGGCCCTTCGTGCGGCGCCCCTGTGATCACCGGCACCGGTTTCGACCACTCGGACAGGTCAGCGGAGTCCACCGACCACGTGGTCGACCCCCGCGCCTCGTCCTTGTACCAGAGCCGCCAACCACCCGACGGCAACCGATGAACGCAAGCGTCGATCACCCGGTCGGACTCCAGCGGCAGCGCCCCCTCGTACCGCCAGGTCAGCAGGTCGGTCGACGAGTGGTGCAGGATCGACCGCGGATGACCCTCCCACCGATCCGGCACACCCGGGACGTAGCTGGTGAAGATGTGGAACCGCCCGTCGGCGCTGACCACCTCCGGCGCCCACAACGTGTTCCGGCCCGGCCGTGGATCGAGGCCTTCGGCAACACCTTCGTACGCCCAGGTGAGCCCGCCGTCGGGCGACGTGGCGATCCCGATGTCGGTGCCGTGGACCCACCGCACTCCCCCGTCCGGCTCGGCAGCGCGGCGCTGGGTGTAGAACATCCACCACCGCCCGTCCGGTCCCGCGATCAGGGTCGGGTCGGTCGGTGCCCGGTGCAACGGATCCGTGTACAGCGGGGACGGTGCCCGCCTCACGACTTCACGCTGCCGGCCAGGAGCCCGCTGACGATGTGCCGCTGGGTCAGGATGAAGAAGACCACCATCGGCACCAGCACCAGCACGCTCATCGTCATGAACGCCGGCCAGTCCGTGGTGAACTCCCCCACCGAGTTGTAGACCTGCAGCACCAGCGTGCGTTTCTCCGGTGAGCTCAGGAACACGTTCGGGGTGATGAAGTCGTTCCAGATCCACATCGTCTGGAACACCCCGACGGTGACCAGGATCGGCCGGATCAGCGGCAGCACGATCCGCCAGTAGATCTGGAACGGCCCGGCCCCGTCGATCCGGGCCGCCTCGATGATCTCGAACGGCAGCCGGCTGATGTACCCCTGGATCAGGAAGTAGCAGAAGATCGCGCCGCCGGTGTAGATCACCACCAGCCCGCGCAACGTGTCCACCAGCTCGACGTCGACCAGCATCCGGTACAGCGGGATCAGCGTCGACTGGCCCGGCACGATGAACCCGAGCAGCAGCACCGCCCCGAAGATCCGGTTGAACCGGCTCATCCGCATCGCCATCGCGTACGCGGCCGTGGACCCGACGAACAGCTGGGTCAGGATCGACGCCGCCGTCACCAGGAACGTGTTCAGGAAGCTCTGCCCGAGCGGCACGGTCTCGAAGATGTGCCGGTAGTTGTCCAGGAAGATCCCGGTCGGCAGCGCGAGCGGCGACGCCGTCATCTCCGCCTGCGTCTTGAAGGTGTTCACCACGATGTAGTAGAGCGGGACGCCGACCACAGCGGCCAGCGCGAGCATCACCACACTCGTGAGCGGGGACCGTCGTTGCTTCACAGCACCCTCCGTTCGATCCGCCGCGACACCCACAACTGGGCCACGGCCACCAGGCCCACCGCGAACGTGAACAGCACCGCCAGCGCCGACGCCAGCCCGTACCGGCCCTGGGCCACGCCGCTGGTGATGATCGACTGCGTGATCGTGTACGTCGAGTATCCGGGCCCGCCCTTGGTCAGCGTGAACGGCAGGTCGAACACCTTCAGCCCGCCCGTCATCAGCAGGAAGTTGCTGATCACGATCGCCGGGGTGAGCAGCGGCAAGGTGATGTGCACGAACTGCTGCCGCGCCGAGGCGCCGTCGATCGTGGCCACCTCGTAGTAGTCCGCCGGAATCGACTGCAGGTACGCGAGGTACAGCACCGCGTGCCAGCCCATTCCGCCCCAGACGGCCACCACGATCACCGACAACCGGGCCAGCGTCGCGTCCGACAACCACGGGTACGGCCCGGCCCCGAACAGGCTGTCCAGGACCGAGTTCAGCACGCCCGAACCGAGCGGGGACAGGATGTACCCCCAGACCAGGCCGAGGATCGCGATACTCGGGACGGCCGGGAAGAAGAACACCGAGCGGACCAGGTTCCGGGCGAAGAACTTCTTGTTCAGCACCACGGCCAGCGGGATCGCGAACGCGGTGATGAGGACCGCGGTCCCGATCGTGTAGGCCAGCGTGAAGCCGAGCCCGGCCAGCATCGACGGATCGGTCAGCACCTTGCCGTAGTTGCTCAGGCCCACGAACTTCGCGTCGGCCGAGTACCCGCTGAAGTCGGTCAGGCTCCAGTAGAACGTCTGGGTCAGCGGCACCACCAGGAGCACCACGAACACCAGCGCGACCGGCACCAGGAAGAGCTGGTTCGCCGACACCTCGCGCGCCCGGGACCAGCTGAACCGCCTGGTCGCCTCCGTGGCCGTCGGCGCACCGGCCGTCGGCACGGAGGCGAGAAGGCGACCCGTCACGACGTGCTCGCCAACTTGGTGTCGAGGGCAGCGGCGACCTGCTCGGGCGTGGCCTTGCCCTGGACCAGCAGCTGCAACTGCGCGGTGGCCTCGACGTTGAGGATGTCCTCGGCCCGCTTCCAGGCGATCTGCGGCAGGTACACGTTGCCCGCCCGCACGTCGGACACGATCGGCGTCAGCGCCTCGTCCAGTTGCGGCTGGAAGTCCTTGGTCACGGTGATCGCGCCGGTCGCCTTCTGGTACAGCGCCATCGCCTCGGGCGTGTCCAGGAACGCGAGGAACTTCTCCGCGGCCTCCTTGTTCTTCGCCTTCGCGTTGATCGCGTACCCCGGGCTGGCCGCGCCGGCCAGGTACGGCTTGCCGCCGGCGATCCCCGGGATCGGCGCCATCGCGATCTTCAGCTTCGGCGCCTCCTTGCGCACGCCCGGCACGTCCCACGGCCCGGCCACAATCATCGCGGTCCGGCCGTTGCTGAACTCGGTCCGGACCTGATCACCGGTCAGGCCCGTCACGCTCCGGGTCACCAGGCCCTCCTGCCACAGCCGGGACCACTGCGTCAGCGGCTCGACCCAGTAGTCGGTGAACTTCGCCGACCCGTCGAAGATCTTGCTGTCCATCTGGTTCCCGGCCGCCGCGTTCTGGGCACCGAGGAAGGCGGCCAGCGGCGTCGACATCGCCTGTACCGACTCCAGGTACGGCGTGATCCCGGCGTCCTTCAGCTTCTTGCAGAGGGCAAGGAACTCGTCCCAGGTCTTCGGCACCGAGGTCGCGCCGACCTTGGCCAGCAGGTCCTGGTTGTAGAGCACCCCGGCACCCCAGGACGCGACCGACAGACCGTAGACGGCGCCGTCCGGCCCGGAGTACGTGGTCTTGTTGAAGTCGGGCACGTTGGCCAGGAACGGCTTGTCCTTCAGGTCCACGACGTGCTTGCCGTTGATCAGGTTGGTCTTGTTCTCGGCCGCGATCACGAACACGTCGGCCGCCGTCCCGGACAGGATCCGCGACTGCAGCGTGGAGATGTACTCCGCGACCGGCGGGGCGTTGGAGAACTCGACCTTGACGCCCGGGTTCTGCTCCTCGAACTTCGCGATCACCGGCCGCATCGTCTCCTCGTTGTCCCAGGAGAAGAACGTCAGCTTGCCGTCACCACCACCGCTGCCACCACTGCCGCCGCAACCGGCCAGCATCACCAGGGCCGTCAAGGCGGCCAGGATCGAGCGCAGTTTCATCGCATCTCCCAGGGGTTCGAAGGGGAACTAGGTCGTGTCTGGTGATCCCGCGCCGTAGGCGGGGACTGCCCGACGCGGCCTAAGGTGAGGTCATGAAGAAGCCGTCCAGCGTCGTGACGATGGCCGACGTGGCGCGGTCGGCGGGGGTGTCGACGATGACGGTGTCGAACGTCATCAACGGCCGGCCGCGGGTCGGCGCCGAGACCCGCGAACGGGTACTGGCGGCGATCACCGAGCTCGGGTACCAGATCAACCTGGCCGCCCGGCACCTGCGGGCCGGCCGGACCGGCGTGGTCGGGCTCGCCGTCCCCGAGCTGGAGCGGCCGTACTTCGCCCAGTTGGCCGCGCGGCTGGCGGACCGGTTCGAGCGGCACGGACTGCGGATCGTGGTCGAGCGGACGAAGGCCAGCCGGCAGGGCGAGCTCGACGCGGTCGCGTTCTCCCGGCTCCGGATGTACGACGGGCTGATCCTCAGCGTGGTCGACCTGGATCCGGCCGAACTGGCCCAGGTCGGCACCGAGTCGCCGGTGGTCGTGATCGGCGAACGGGTGACGCCGTCGCGGTTCGACCACGTGATGATGGACAACGTCGACGGCGCCCGGCAGGCCACCGCGCACCTGCTCGCCACCGGGTCCCGCCGGATCGCCCTGCTCGGCGGCACCCCCGGCACGGAGGCGACGAGCATGCCGACCCTGCGGGCCCAGGGTTGGGCCGAGGCCCATGCGGCGGCCGGTGTCCCGACCGACTCGCGGCTCGTCGTCCCCTCGTCCTTCCGGCTCGAGGACGGGTACGAGGACGTGAAGTCCCTGCTGGAGCGCGGGATCGGCTTCGACGGCGTGTTCGCACTGACCGACGTCGTCGCGATCGGCGCGCTGCGAGCCCTGGCCGACGCCGGGCTGAGTGTGCCCGGTGACGTCCAGGTGGTCGGCTTCGACGACGTCGACGAGTCCCGCTACCTGGTCCCCTCGCTCACCTCGGTGAACCCGGGCCACGACGCGATGGCCGACGCCATCGTCGATCTGCTGCTGCGCCAGATGGGCGACGCGCAGCCCACCGAGCCGCACGAGCACGTCGTCCCCGCCCGCCTGGTGGCGCGGGAGACGACCAGGCCGCTCCAGGCCTGACAGCGCGGGCTTCCTCATCGCGAGCACCTCCTCGACGGCGATTCGTTGCGATGAGGTATATCGATAAACCTCCTGCGCGGCAAGACCTCACGGCGAACGAAAACAGCGGGCCGCCCAGCCCCACGGCTGGACGACCCGCTGTGACGAACGGGTGGACGAACGACTACACGGCCGGTCGAAGATCCACGTCGGCGGCCCGGACGTACGCCATCCGGTGGCCGAACCAGATCTGGTAGTACCGGTCCTTGCCGAGTACCTGGACGTGGTCCGTCGGCGGCTCCCCGGCGAACGTGGTCGCCCGGTAGTAGTCGGTCTCGATGGACGCGTCCCCGACCGGGTACGCCTGGCCCGCGCCGATCGAGTACTGCAGCGGCGTCACCGTCTGGTACGGGATCCCCGCCGGGTACGCGGCCTGCTCCGGGTACGCGCGGCCGTACACCGGCACCGTGGTCCTGCCCGCCTTGGGCTTCACCACCAGCCCCGGCTTGGCGAACGCGTCCGGCGCCGCGGCCGGGCTCTTGAACCACGCCAGCGCACCGAGGTACCAGACCGCGACCCAGTCACCCTGGCGCTGCGCCACCACGTACTGCGAACCGGCGGCCGCGCGGGCGCCGATGTCGGACACCTGCGTGGTCGAGGCGGACGCGCCGGGCCGCAGACCGATGTCCTTCACCAGCGGAGCCGCGTCGTCCGGGCCCTGCCGGAGGTACACGAAGTTGGTGCCCTGCGGGGTGCAGGTGGTCCCGGCGCCGGTGCAGCCGGTCACGACCTGCGCGTTGTCGGCGAACCCGGGCTTGATCGTGACGATCGAGCCGACCTTCACCGGGAAGACGTTGTGCCCCCAGATCGGCGCGCCGAGCAGGTCGAAGTAGTGCTCCCAGTCCCAGTACGGTCCCGGGTCCCAGTGCATCCCGGCGACGGTGGTCGGCAGCGTGCCCGGGACCTGGTCGTGGCCGATGATGTGGGCCCGGTCCAGCGGGATGTCGTTCTTCTGCGCGAGATAGCGGACCAGCCGGGCCGAGTTCCGGTAGAGCGCCTCGGTGTACCAGGTGGCGCCCTGGGCCGCGAAGCCCTCGTGCTCGATCCCGATGCTGTGCATGTTCACGTACCAGTTGCCGGCGTGCCAGGCGACGTCGTCGGCCTTGACGTGCTGCCAGGTGTGGCCGTCGGACGAGCGCATCGTGTACTGCCAGCTCACGTACGTCGGGTCCTGCACCAGGTTGAGGGTGCCTTGCCAGCCGCCCTCGGTGTCGTGGATGACGATGTAGTCGATCTTGCCGGTCTTCGGCCGGTTCGCCAGGTCGTGGTTGCCGTAGTCGCCGCCCCCGGTCTCCTGGTACGGCGCCGGCAGCGACTCACACGCGAGGGCGGCCGGGCACTCGACGCCGGCCGCGCCCTTCTGCTGGGCCACCCCGGCAGACAGCTTCAGCCGGGCGACCTGGTCCTTCGCCGGGTTCACCCGCTGGGCCGGCATCGCGACCTGCTGGCCGACGTTCGTGGTCCGGGCCGCGCCGCGGGCGAGGATGGCGTACACGTCGTCGGCGAAGGCCGACGCGCCGGTGCGGTTCGACGAGCCGGAGTACGCCGCGACCGCGCCGTACCAGTCGGCCGGCGAGGTCTCGCTCCCGACCGGGAGACCGAGCTCCTTCTGGTACGAGGCGAGCACGGCGGCGCCACCGGCCACGTTGGCCGAGGCGTCGTTGCGCAGGGCGGCCGGGTCCAGGCCGGTCAGGTCGGATGCCTTGTAGAGCGTGCGGAGCGAGTCGCCCTTCGCGAGCTTCTGCCCGGCGGACCGCTCGACCAGCGCGCTCGGCTCGACCGCGGTCAGGTGCATCGGGCCGTAGCCGCCGGATGTGCTCGACTGGCCCTGATGGTCGTCCCACCGGGTCTCCGCGTAGGAGACGGCCAGCAGGACGGACTCCGGTACGCCGTACTGCTGGGCGGCGGCCTGGAACGCGGCGGCCAGCCCGGGCGACGGTGTGGACGCCACCGCTGCCGGGGGGCCGCCGGACGACACGCCGGTCACGGCCATCGGCAGCGCTACCGCTGCCAGTGCGGCGAGAATCTTCGGACGACGACGCATGTTCGCTTCTCCCTGATCTGGAGTGCCAGTTACTCAGACTGGCAGCCCGTTCACTGTGGGTCGCGGCGCGGAGGATGTCAACGCTTAACCAAAAGTCGGGCCGGTCGGTTCGATTCTGACTACCTCCAGGCCCGGATACTGGCGGCAGGCGTGGTCCACGGGGGCCGCGACAGAAGGTGATGGAGCAGGACGATGGAAGCGTTGCCGTTGGCGTTCACGACGGGCTGGGCGAGCGGCATCAACGCGTACGCCTGTGTCCTCGTCCTCGGTCTGCTCGGCCGGTTCGCCGGGGCCGACGACGTCCCGGTCGCACTGACCGGCAACGGCGTCCTGATCGGGGCCGGTGTGTTGTTCGCCTTCGAGTTCGTGGCCGACAAGATCCCGTACGTCGACTCCGCGTGGGACACGATCTCCACCTTGATCCGGCCGACCGTCGGCGCGATCATCGCGGCCCTGATGTCCGGCCAGGCGAGCACCCTCGAGCAGGCCTTCATCGCCACCACCGGCGGCCTGGTCGCGTTGCTGTCGCACCTGGTGAAGTCGAGTCTGCGGCTGGCGATCAACACCTCCCCCGAACCGGTCACCAACATCGCGGCGTCCTCCGGCGAGGACGTGGCCGTGCTCGGTGTCGTCTCGCTCGCCGCCGTGAACCCGACCGCGGCGCTGATCGTGGCCGGGGTCCTGCTGCTGATCGGCCTGGTCGCCGTCTACTTCGCCTTCCGCGCGATCAAGCGCGGGATGGCCCGTTTCCGTGCCTGGCGAGAACGCCGGCGCGCCCCGCTGACAGGGAGCAGTGCCGTCTGATGGCCCGCGTGATCGTGATCGGGGCCGGCCTCGCCGGGCTCGCGAGTTCCGTCCGGCTGGCCAAGCTCGGCCACCAGGTGACCCTGTGCGAGGCCGAGGACCGGCTCGGCGGGGCCCTCGGCCGGATCGAGGCCGACGGCTTCAGCTGGGACGCGGGCGCGGCCAGTACGACGTTGCCGGCCGCGCTGCGGGACCTGTTCCGCAAGTCCGGCCGGCCGATGGAGTCGCTGGTCCAGCTCGACCCGATCACCGAGCCGCGCCGGCATCTGTTCGGCGACGGGTCGATCCTGGACCTTCCGGTCGGCGACCGCGGCGCGCAGCAGGAGGCGTGGACCGACCTGGCCGGTGAGCCGGTCGCGAAGGCGTGGACCGACCTGGTCGACGGATACGGCGAGACCTGGCAGATCCTGCGCAAGACTTCGCTCGAACCGCCGCTGACGGACCGCTGGTCGCTGGCGGCGATCCGCGGACTCAAACCGTGGCAGTCGCTCGACCGCGTCGCCGAGCGGCGGCTGCCCGACGACCGGGCCCGCGCGGTCCTGCGGTACTTCGCGACCCAGCACGGTTCGGAGCCACGGCTGACCCCGGGGTACGTCGGGGTGTGGTCGTACCTCGAACGCACCTTCGGCCGGTGGACCGTGGCCGGCGGCTTCGGCGCGATCGCGGACGCACTCGCGCAACGGACCAAGGAGCGCAAGGTCGACGTCCGGACCGGGACCGAGGTGGTCGGGATCGACACCTCCGGCGGCCAGGTCACCGGCGTCCGCCTCGCCGACGGCGGCACGCTGCCGGCCGACGTCGTGGTCAGCGACGTCGATCCACGGGTGCTCTACACCCAGCTGATCACCGACCCGGCCGCGAAGAAGCTGCGGAAGACGGTCGAACGCACTCACCAGGCGCAGGCGGCGTACGTGGTCCACCTCGGCCTGCGGGAGCCGGTACCGAGCCTGCCGTTCGAGACCGTGCTGCACGGCTCGCCGACGGTGACCGTGCGGACCGGCGGCCAGGCGCCTGCGGGCCACCAGGCCTGGTCGGTCCTCGTGCACGGGTACCCGACCGACGACGTCCTCGATCTGCTGGTCGCACGCGGACTGCACGTCCGCGACCTGGTCGTCACCCGGCAGACGTCCGCGTCCTGGCTGGCCGGCGTCGCCTGGGAGGGGTACCGCACCGCCCGCCGACGCGCCGCGAACGTCTCCCCGGTCAAGGGCCTGTACTGCGTGGGCGCGGGCGCTCATCCGGGCTCGGGGGTCCCGGCGACCACGCTCGGTGCCGCGATCGTCGCGGACGCGATCGGCAAGGCCTGACCATCCGCGACCGCCGAGGCCGGACCGGACTGGGGTCCGGACGACGGCCGCACTAAGATTGACCGTTCATGTGTTCCGTGTCGGGGAAGTCGCCCGGCAGTAGAGAGGACCCCGGTGGATCAATCCCCCACGTCACCCGATCTCGAAACCGTCGAGCGGGCTGAGCTGGAGGCCGAGCAACAGCACGTCGATCGGGTCTACGACCGGGTCGCGGAAGCCGCCCGATCGGCGTCCCGGATCGCGGTCGAGGGCCACCAACGCGGCCAGGCGCAGAACGTCGGCCGGGTCCGCGAAGAGGAGCAGACCGGCCTCTACGAGCGCGACGTCCTGGTGTTCGCGGCGGCCCGGCGGATCGCGGAGCTGGACGCCGAGCACGAGGGCCTGGTCTTCGGCCGGCTCGACTCCGACGGCGGCGACGACAAGCCCGCGGCCGAGCAGGCCACCGACCTGGAGAAGCTGTACGTCGGCCGGATCGGCGTCCGCGACGCGGAGTACGAGCCGCTGGTGATCGACTGGCGGGCCCCGGCCGCGGAGCCGTTCTACCGGGCCACGGCCGCGGACCGGCTGGGTGTCGTCCGCCGCCGCGTCCTGCGCAACAAGGGGGCCCGCATCATCGGGATCGAGGACGACCTCCTCGCGCCGGAGCGCGCCCCGGAGGATCTGCCGGTGATGGGTGAGGGCGCGTTGATGGCGTCACTGTCACGGGCTCGCGGACACACGATGCGCGACATCGTCGCCACCATCCAGGCCGAGCAGGACAAGGCGATCCGGGCCCCTGCCCGCGGTGTCACGATCATCGGCGGCGGTCCCGGGACCGGGAAGACCGTGGTCGCGCTGCACCGCGCCGCGTACCTGCTGTACAGCGACCGCCGCCGGTTCGAACGCGGTGGCGTCCTGGTGGTCGGACCGTCGGCCGCCTTCATGGCCTACATCGAGCGCGTCCTGCCCAGCCTCGGCGAGAACACCGTGTCCCTGCGGGCCGTCGGCGAGCTCGTCGACGGGGTCCGGGCGACCGCGGTCGACGAGGCGGAAGTTGCCGCGATCAAGGGTTCGCTGCGGATGCGGACCGTGCTGTCGAAGGCCGCCCGGGACCGGGTACCGGGGGCACCGACGACGCTGCGGCTGTTCGTCGGCGGGACGACGATCGAGCTGGACGCGAACCAGCTCGACAACGTCCGCCGCAACGCCCTCCGCCGGACGCCGCGGAACAGGGCCGCCGCCGAAGCGCGGAAGGGCCTGGTCGGCGCCCTCTGGCAGCGGTTCCCCGAGGACCTGCGGAACGGCGTGTACGCGGATCGCGAGTCCTTCGGCGACGTGGTCTCCGACCTGCCGGCGTACCGGTCCTTCCTGGCGTCGTGGTGGCCGATCCTCACCCCGCAGGCGGTACTGCGCTGGCTGGGTGACGCGCGCCGGTTGTCCCGGTGGACGCGGACCGACTTCACCCCGGCCGAGGTGGACGCGCTGGCCGCGGCGATCCGCGGGACGGACGAGTTCACCGTCGCCGATGTCGCGTTGCTGGACGAGCTGGTCCACCAGCTCGGCCGGCCGCCGGTCACCGAGCAGGGCAAGGACGAGGAGTTCGACTGGCTCGAGGGCCTGTCCGACGGGGTGAACGAGGTGCTCACCACGTCGGAGCGACGGGCCCGGGCCGCCGCGGCCGCCGACGCGGACGAGCCGGAGGAGTACGCGCACGTCCTCGTCGACGAGGCGCAGGACCTCTCCCCCATGCAGTGGCGGATGGTGACGCGGCGTGGTCCGCAGGCGAGCTGGACGATCGTCGGCGACCCGGCGCAGAGCTCGTGGCCGGACCCGGACGAGGCGCGGCAGGCGATGGAGTCGATGCTGTCGCACCTACAGCGGCACACGTTCCGGCTGTCCACGAACTACCGGAACTCGGCCGAGATCTACGCCTTCGCCGGCGAGGTGATCCGGCGGCAGATCCCGGACGCGGACCTGCCCGACGCGGTCCGGCAGACCGGCGTCGAGCCGGAGCACCGGGTCTTCGACGCCGGCAAGGTGGCCGAGGCCGCCGCCGACGCGGCGGGCGAGCTGCTCAGGCTGGTCGAGGGCACCGTCGGCGTCATCGTCCCGCCGAAGCTCCGCCCGTCGATCGACCCGGCGCTGGCCGACCTCGGCGACCCACGCGTGGTCGCGGTCAGCCCGCTGGACTCCAAGGGCCTCGAGTACGACGCGGTCGTGGTGGTCGAACCCGACCGCATCGTCAGCGACACCCTGGGCGGCGTCCGCGCGCTCTACGTGGTGCTGACCCGGGCGACCCAGCGCATGATCACCGTCAACAGCACCACCAACTGGCTCCCTTAACCGCGGGGCACCGTGTAGCTGACCAGGTCGCAGTCGTTGGCGGCCAGGTCGGCCCAGCGGGACTGGTGGTGGAGGACAGCGAGGCCGGTGGTCGGGTACTTGCGGGTGAGCTCGACGCGTTCGGGGCTGGTGCCGTCGAGGGCCAGCTCGTCGGCGAGCCACGGCACGCCCGGACCGTGGCCGACCAGGATCACCGTGCGCGCCTCGGCGGGTGCCTCGTGGATGACGGCGAGCAGCTCGTCGCTGTCGGCGTTGTAGATCCGCCGGTCGTACCAGACGTCCGCGGCGGTCGCGCCGCCCTCGGCGGCGTACTTCCAGGTCTGCCGGGTCCGGGTCGACGGCGAGCACAGGACCAGGTCCGCTTCGATGCCTTGGGCAACGAGATACCGGCCGGCGGCGGCCGCGTCGGCGCGGCCGCGATCGGACAACGTGCGGTCCAGGTCGGGCATCGTCTCGGGCGGTACCGCCTTGGCGTGCCGGAGCAGGACGAGGGTGCGATCGATCAGCAGATCGGACGGGTCGGCCATCGCCTCACCATAGCCGCCCGGCACCGCCGACGGGCAGTACACACCGGGCGAGCCAGGCCGATCCGGTCAGACCGTGGTGCCCTGCAGGTTGAGGTACACCTGACGGGTCGCGGTCGAGCGGTTCAGGGTGATGAAGTGGATCCCCGGCGCGCCGCCCTCGAGCAGCCGGTCGCACAGCTCGCTGGCGATCTCGATCCCGGCCGCGCGGACCGCCGCCGGGTCCTCCTCGACGGCGTGCAGCCGGTCGGTCACCGCGGTCGGCAGCGCCATCCCGGTCAGCTCGGCCATCCGCTTGATCTGCTTGATGTTCGTCACCGGCATCACGCCCGGCAGGATCGGGATGTCGCACCCGTACGCCGCGGCCCGGTCGACCAGCTGGAAGTAGTCGTCCGCGCCGAAGAACATCTGGGTGATCGCGTAGTCGGCGCCCGCCTTCGCCTTCGCGGCCAGCATCCGGGCGTCGAAGTCGAGGTCGCTGGCCTCCGGGTGCTTGTCCGGGAAGGCCGCGACGCCGACACAGAAGTCCCCGAGCTCGCGGACCAGCTCGACCAGCTCGATCGCGTGGTTGAGGCCCTCCGGGTGCGCGACCCACGGCTTGGTCGGGCCACCGGGCGGGTCGCCCCGCAGCGCGAGCACGTTGCGGACGCCGGCGCCGGCGTAGGCACCGATCACCGAGCGGAGCTCGTCGCGGCTGTGCGCGACGCAGGTGAGGTGGCCGAGCGGGGTCAGCGAGGTGTCCTGGGCGACCCGCTCGGTGACCCGGATGGTGCCGTCGCGGGTGGTGCCGCCGGCGCCGTACGTGATCGAGACGAAGGTGGGGCGGAGCTGCTCGATCTCGCGGATCGACCGCCACAACACCTCTTCGGCCTCGGGCGTCTTCGGCGGGAAGAACTCGAACGAGAAGGACCGGTCCCCTGATCCGAGCAGTTCACGAATCGTCGGCGTGCTGCCGGGGCGCGTCGAGGGAAGACCGTTGACCATCCCCCAAGGCTACCGGGACGTGGGCGCACCAGGGCGGACCGACTACCCTCCGAGACGTGCATGCCGACGCAGACATCCCGACCGAGATCCAGCGGGCGCTGACCGAGTTCCTCGACGTCCAGCAGACCCGGCTGGCCGAGATCGGCCCCGAACTGACCGAGGTGGTCCAGGCCGCCCGCGACGCCACCAGTGGCGGCAAACGCCTGCGGCCCTCCTTCTGCTACTGGGGATTCCGGGCCGCCGGCGGTGATCCGCGCGAGCCCATCCTGACGGCCGCGGCGAGCCTGGAGATGCTGCACGTCAGCGCGCTGGTGCACGACGACGTGATGGATTCCTCCGACGTACGCCGTGGCGCGCCGGCCGCGCACAAGCGGTTCGAGGCGCTGCAGCGGGCCCGGTCGGAGGCGAGCGGACTCGGCGCCGACCCGGTCGGCTTCGGCCTCGGCGCGGCGATCCTGCTCGGCGACCTGTGCCTGATCTGGGCCGACGAGATGCTGCACACCTCCGGGTTCGACGCGGCCGCACTGGCGGCGGCGTCCAAGTTCTTCGACGCGGTCCGGGTCGAGGTCACCGCCGGCCAGTACCTCGACCTGGTCGCGCAGGCGAGCGGCGAGTCCGACATGGATCGCGCGTTGCGGGTGCTGCGGTTCAAGGCGGCCACCTACACGATCGAGCGACCGCTGCACATCGGCGCCGCGCTCGGCGGTGGCGGCCAGCACCTGGTCGACTCGCTGTCCGCGTACGGCCTGCCCCTGGGCGAGGCGTTCCAGCTGCGCGACGACCTGCTCGGCGTCTTCGGCGACCCGACGGTCACCGGCAAGCCGGCCGGCGACGACCTGCGCGAGGGCAAGCGGACCGTGCTGATCGCGTACGCCGTGGACCACGCGTCCGAGGTGCAGCTGGCCGAGTTCGACCGGTTGTTCGGCCGGCCGGACCTCGGCGACGACGAGATCCAGCTGCTCCGCGAGATCCTGCAGGACAGCCGCGCGGTCCAGGCCTGCGAGGACCTCATCACCGAGCGGACCGAGGACGCCCTGGACGCGCTGGACCGGGCCCCGATCGAGGACGAGGCGGCCCGCAAGGCGCTGGCCGATCTCGCGGTCGCCGCGACGTCCCGCAAGCTCTGAGCACGGGGCACCAGTGGCCCAGCGCCTCAGGAGTCGGCGAGCATCGCGACCAGGTGCAGCAGCTCGGCGGTCGACCGGGGATCGCCGAGCAGGATGACCTTGAGCACGCCGCGTTCGGTGTCGTGGATCAGCTCGGCCCGGATCCGGCCGATGCCGTCCTGCTCCAGCGTGGCGGTCACGTAGGTGCTGATCCGGTCGGCGCCCGCCTTGTCGATCGCGTCGATCTGCACGATCGCGGACACCTCGACCGAGCGACCAGCCGCGCCCGGGGCGACGCTGGTCCCGGTGAACTCCTCCAGGTCCTCGCGGGCGATCCGGTACTGCTTGCCGATCCGGTGCGCCTTCAGCCGACCGTCGCGGATGTAGTTGCGCACGGTCCGGACGTGCAGGCCGAGCCGGTCAGCCACCTGGTCGACGGAGAGCAACTCCTGCGGCATCGGACTCCTTAGAATTCCCTAGAGATGAGCCTGTGAGGAAGTTTACGGAACTTTGAGGACATGCTCTAGATTGCGCGGTATGGTGGAACCGGTCACCGCGGTCGCGCCGGCGTTGCGGCGGCTGCGGATCCTGCGGCAGGACTGGCTCGACCTGTCCTTCCTGCACTGGGCCGTGGAGCCGTCGAGCATCGCCCGCTTCTTCCCGCCCGGCACGGTGCCCGACGTCTTCGACGGTGCCAGCTATGTCGGGCTGGTGCCGTTCCGGATGGCCGACAGCGGGTTCCCGCACGGCCCGGCGTTGCTCAGCACGTTCCTGGAAACGAACGTCCGGCTGTACTCCGTCGACGTCACCGGTCGCCGTGGTGTCGTCTTCCTCAGCCTCGACGCCAACCGGCTCGACGTGGTCGCCGCGGCTCGGACGGTCTTCGGCCTCCCCTACCGATGGGCGCGGATGCGGTACCGCCGACAGGGTGCCCACCACGCGTACAGCACGACGCTGCGCCGGCCGGGAGTCAGCGCGGCCAGCACCGTCGAGGTCCAGGCCGGCGCCGCCTTGTCCGCGGGACCACTGGAACACTTCCTCACCGCGCGGTGGGGTCTGCACGTCGCCCGCGCCGGACGGACGTGGTACCTCCCGAACGACCACCCCGCGTGGTCCCTGCGGACCGCCGAGCTCACCGCTTTCGAAGACGACGGCCTGCTCGCCTCGGTCGGACTCGGCGAGCTCGGCACCCGTCCACCGGACCACGTCGCGTTCAGCAACGGCGTACCGGCTCGCTTCGGCCTACCCGTCCCAGCGACTACAGCACGGGCAACGCGCTGACCAGGTCCGGCACGTCGGCCGCTTCGCGGAGCAGGATCCGCAACTGGCCGGACTCGTTCGCGTCCTCGGCGAAGATCTGCAGCGCCACGTCGACGGTGTCACGGTCGTGGTCGAGCAGCTCGCGCCAGCCCTCCCACAGCACCACCTCGGGCTCCCCCGTCGACCGGTCGCTGAGGGAGTCGGCCAGCGCGTCCCAGTTCCGGCCGAACCAGCGCGGCAGGTCGAACGCGGTCGCGCAAACGTCGAGGAACCCGGCCTTGTCGAGCACCGCCGTGGTGTCCAGCAGCACGAACCCCCAGCCCTCGGTGGTGACCGTCTGGCGGACCTGGTCGGCCGGCTGTGTGGACAGCAGGCGGTAGACGCCCGGGCGGACTCCCTCGTCGAGCACCTTGCGCAGCTCGGTCATCCGGCCTTCCCCTTGTCCTCGGCGATCCGGCGGAACGACTCGTAGTGGTCGTCGGTGTAGTAACGCTCACCGTTCTTCCCGGTCACGATCCGGCGCGCGCCGCGACTTTTCTCGCCCGGCGTCTTCACGGTGTACTCGCGGTAGTACCCGCGGTCGTGCTGCGGCAGGATCTTCTCGAAGTTCCCGAACACCACACCGTCCCGGTCGTACGGGTACGGCCCGCCCTGGTCGATCAGCTCGAGCGTCTGCCGCGCCTCGGACGGCAGGTCGGCCGCCGCGACGTACGTCAGCCCGCTGTCCGGGTCCTTGCCGGACGCGCCGCTCCCCTTGTCCGCCGCCGCGCAGCCGAACAGCGACGCGGCGAGCGTGATGACCAGCATGGCGATCACGACGACCGCGATGATCCGGGCCGTCTTCGGGTTGTTGATCACCCGGCACCCGCCAACCGCCGGACGAACTCGGCGGCCGCGGCGCCCGGGTCGTCGGCCTCGGTGATCGCGCGGACCACGACCACCCGGGTCGCGCCGGCCTCGACCACCTCGTCCAGCCGGCCGAGGTCGATCCCGCCGATCGCGAACCACGGCTTCGGCTGCGTCCGGCTGGCGGCGTACGCGACCAGCTCGAGTCCGGCGGCGGACCGGCCCGGCTTGGTCGGGGTCGCCCAGGTCGGGCCGACGCAGAAGTAGTCCGAGCCGACTTCCTCGACGGCCGCGTTCACCTGGCTGAAGGTGTGGGTGGACCGGCCGACGACCGGCTCCGGCCCGACGATCGCCCGGGCCGCGTGCACCGGCAGATCGCGCTGGCCGAGATGCAGGACGTCGGCGCCGGCGGCGAAGGCGAGGTCGGCGCGGTCGTTCACGGCCAGCAGCTTGCCGTGCCGCTTGCACGCGTCGGCGAACACCTCCAGCGCGGCCAGTTCGTCGGCCGCCTCCATCTCCTTCTGCCGGAGCTGGACGATGTCGACCCCGCCGGCCAGCGCCGCGTCGAGGAACTGCGGCAGGTCGCCCTGCCGTTCCCGCGCGTCGGTACACAGGTAGAGCCGGGCTGCTTCGAGTCGGTCACGGGGTCCCGCGGTGTGGTCTGTCACAACGCTCAGCCTGCCATGTCTGTCATCTGTATACCGACGTCCTGACCGGGGCGGTGGGGCGGGGAAGGCATTAGTACTGTTAGCGCATGGTCGAGGAAACCACCGATGTCGTCGTGGTCGGCGCCGGGCTGATCGGCCTGGCCGTCGCCTGGCGGCTCGCGGCATCCGGTATCCAGGTGACGGTATGTGACCCGACACCCGGCACCCAGACCTCCTCGGTCGCGGCCGGCATGCTGGCCCCGGTCACCGAGGTCGAGTACGGCGAGGACGACCTGCTCGCGTTGAACCTCGACAGTGTGGCCGCGTGGCCCGCGTTCGCCGAGGAGCTCGAGTCCCTCACCGGGCTCCCCGCCGGCCTGCACCGCACCGGGACGTTGTCGGTCGCGTACGACGTGGACGACGCGGCCGCGATCCGCCGGCTGGCCGAGTACCAGGAGCGGCTGGGCCTGGACGTCCAGGTACTGACCGGCCGGGAGACCCGCAGACGCGAGCCCCTGTTGGCTGCCGGAGTCGCCGGTGGAGTGTGGGTCCCGGGCGACCACTCCGTGGACAACCGCCAAGCCGTTGCCGCACTGCTCCGCGCGGTCGAGGTGACCGGGGTCCGCCTGGTCCGGCAGAAGGTGGCCCGTGTCCTCACCAGCGGCAACAGAGCCCTCGGGGTCGAGCTGGAGAGCGGCGACACGATCAGGTCCGGCCAGGTCGTCGCCGCGGCCGGTCCGTGGACCGCGCAGCTGGCCGGAGTCCCCGACGAGCTTCGGCCGCCGGTCCGGCCGCTCAAGGGCGAGATCGTACGGCTCCGCGTTCCCGAGGCGTACCGGCCCGCGTTGCAGCACACGGTGCGCGCGACCGCGAAGGGGTTCTCGGTGTACCTGGTCCCCCGGCCCGGCGGCGAGCTCGTGGTCGGGGCGACGACGTCCGAGCTCGGGTACGACACCCGGGTGCTCGCCGGTGGGGTGTTCACGTTGCTCCGGGACGCGCGGATGGTGCTGCCGATCACGGACGAGCTGGAGCTGGTCGAGACGGTCGCCGGACTGCGGCCCGCGACGCCGGACAACGCGCCGATCCTCGGTCCGTCCGGCCTGGACGGACTCGTCTGGGCGACTGGGCACTACCGCAACGGCGTCCTGCTCACGCCGATCACCGCGCAGCACATCGCCGAGACCGTGCTGACCGGCTCCGTCCCGAAGGCGGCCGGGTCGTTCCTGGCCGAGCGGTTCCGCGGATCTCACGGTGGGCACCGAGCGGACGGCGACGCGTCCGGCCGACCTAAGCTAGCGAGGTGAGTGAGGCCATGAAGGTACTGGTCAACGGCAGCGCCGAGCAGCTGGACGCGGGGACCACGGTCGCCGAGGTCGTCGACCGCTGGGCCCGTAGCCCGATCGGGGTCGCGGTCGCGGTGAACGAAGCGGTGGTGACCCGGGCGGAGTGGCCCGGCACCACCTTGGCCGATGGGGACCGGGTGGAGATTCTCACCGCGGTCCAGGGCGGGTGAGGAGGATCCGATGAGTGACGACACCCTGGTCCTGGCCGGGATCGAGCTGACGTCGCGGCTGGTGATGGGGACCGGCGGTGCCCCCAGCCTCGAGGTGCTGGAGGAGGCCCTGGTGGCGTCCGGCACGCAGCTGACCACGGTCGCCCTGCGCCGGCTCGACCCGGGCCAGCAGGGCTCGGTACTGGACGTGTTGCGCAAGCACGACATCGCCGTCCTGCCGAACACGGCCGGTTGCTTCACTGCGGGCGAGGCCGTCCTCACCGCGCGGCTGGCGCGGGAGGCCTTGCAGACCGACCTGCTCAAGCTGGAGGTCGTTGCCGACGACCACACGTTGCTACCCGACCCGGTGGAGCTGCTCGACGCCGCCGAGACGCTGGCCGCCGACGGTTTCCAGGTACTTGCCTACACCAACGACGACCCGATCCTGGCCCGCCGGCTGGAGCAGGCCGGGTGTGCCGCGGTGATGCCGCTCGGTTCGCCGATCGGTTCGGGCCTGGGGATCCGGAACCCGCACAACATCAGCATGATCGTCGAGGCCGCGCAGGTTCCGGTCGTCCTCGACGCGGGGATCGGGACGGCGAGCGACGCGGCGCTGGCGATGGAGCTCGGCTGCGACGCCGTCCTGCTCGCGACCGCGGTCACCCGCGCGGAGCGGCCGGCCCTGATGGCCGCGGCGATGCGGGACGCGGTCACGGCGGGACGCGGTGCGCGGCTGGCCGGCCGGATTCCCCGCCGGTTCCACGCCGCGCAGGCCTCGTCCCCGCTCGAAGGCCGCGCCTCGTTCTGATCCGTACCCCGATCGGTTGCTCTCGGCACCTGTTGCCGAGAGCAATTTTATGTGGGGGTGAACAACACCGATGTAGTTCAGGCGTCAACTGTCAAGGTTGGATAACAGCCGTAACAAAAGCCCCACTCGCACCTGTTGTCACATCAGCACCACCACTTACGGTCAAGGGACGTTGACACGGGGAGATGGATGATGAGCAACCCGAGCGAGCAGACACCGGAACCCGGCCAGGACGTCCACCCGAGCAGCCGCCGACGGACGATCGCGCGAGTGCTGACCGGCCTCGCGGTCCCGGTCATCGCGGCCGCCGTCATGACCGCGGGCTCCCCCGGACTAGGCCAGTACCGGGTCAAGCAGGGCGACACCCTGAGCCACATCGCGGCCCGGCACGGCACCACGGTCAAGGCACTGGTCTCACTGAACAACCTGCCGGGCAACGGCAACGCGATCTACGCCGGCGAGGTCCTCCAGGTCCCCGGCCCGAGGAGCACGCACAACCAGCCGAAGCAGGCCCCCGCGCAGTCGAGCCGCGGCCGGATCACGTACGTGGTGAAGTCCGGTGACACGATCAGCGGCATCGCCAAGCGGTACCACGTGACCCAGGGGTACCTGCTGTCGGTGAACGGGATGAAGCCCTCGGACCACATCTTCATCGGCAAGCCGATCCAGGTCCCGGTGCCGGTCCCGGCCGCGAAGCCCAAGAAGAAGAACAACACCTTCGCCGGCCGGACGTACGCCGACCACGTGGTCGAGGCCGCCGACCGGAACCGGGCGACGCTGAAGAAGCGCAAGCTGCCCGGCCGTGGCCAGGTCCGGTCGATGATCATCGCCACCGCCAAGAAGCACGGCGTGGACCCGGAGCTCGCGCTGGCGATCTCCTGGCAGGAGTCGGGCTGGAAGCAGCGGGTCGTCTCCCCGGCCAACGCGGTCGGCGCGATGCAGGTGATCTCGTCGACCGGGCGGTTCGCGTCGGACATCGTCGGCCGCGACCTGGACCTGCTGCGGACCCAGGACAACATCACCGCCGGCGTGGTCCTGCTCGACCGGCTCACCGCGGCGGCCCCGCTCGACGTGGCGGTCGCGGCGTACTACCAGGGGCTCGGCGGGGTCCGGAAGAACGGGATGTACGCGGACACGAAGGTGTACGTGCAGAACGTGCTCCGGATCAAGGCCAAGCTGGAGTCCGGCTGGAACCCGGCCGCCTGAGCGGGTCCCGGTCACGGGGCGTCAGCGGCGTGGCCGGGTCGCCCGGAGGCTGTGACTGAGCGTGGTCCGGCGCGGCGACCCGGAGCGGCGTGGGCGCCTTATTTACACTCTCAGAGCAGACAGGCTTCGAGAGGCGGCTCACCGCACGTGACGGACGACGTAGACACCCAGGTCGGCGATCGCCTGGTCGGGCGCGTGCTCGACGGGCGGTACCGCGTGGGTGCGCGCGTCGCCAAGGGCGGGATGGCGACCGTCTACGAGGCCCTGGACATGCGGCTGGACCGGGTCGTCGCGCTCAAGGTGATGCACCTCGGGATGGGCGACGACGCCGAGTTCGGCCGCCGGTTCGTGGCCGAGGCGCGGGCCGCCGCCCGGCTGTCCCACCAGAACGTCGTCGCCGTGTTCGACCAGGGCGAGGACGACGGCACGCTGTTCCTCGCGATGGAGTACGTCCCCGGCCGCACCCTGCGGGACGTGATCCGCCAGCACGCCCCGCTCTCCCCAGGTCGCGCGCTCGACCTGCTGTTGCCGGTGCTGTCCGCGTTGTCCGCGGCCCACGACGCCGGCATCGTGCACCGCGACATCAAACCCGAGAACGTGCTGATCTCCCACGACGGCACGGTCAAGGTCGCCGACTTCGGCCTCGCCCGCGCCGTCACCACCACCGGTCAGACGGCGACCCAGGGCCTGTTGATGGGTACCGTCTCCTACCTCGCCCCCGAGCTCGTCACCGACGGCAGCGCCGACGCCCGGTCCGACGTGTACTCCGCGGGGATCCTGCTGTACGAACTCCTCACCGGGTCCAAGCCGCACACCGGCGAGACCCCGATCCAGGTCGCGTACGCCCACGTCCACACGGACGTCCCGCCGCCGAGCCAGGTGCAGCCGGACATCCCGCCGTACGTCGACGCGCTGGTCCAGCGGGCGACAGCAAGAGACCGGGACCACCGTCCGTCCGACGCGCGGGTGCTGAGCCGCCAGGTCCGCCGGGTCCGCAGTGCGCTCGAGGAGGGCCTGCCGGACGACCCGGAGCTGACCGGGGACCTGACGATCCCGCTGCAGCAACTGCGCGAAGAGGGCGGGTACGACGACGACGGGTACACGCGCGGTGCGGGGTACGTCGAGCACCGGCCGAACGAGTACGACGCCGACGAGTACGGCCCCGGTCGGTACGGGTACGCGGAGTCGGAGGGGTACGGCCGGGGGCAGGAGCGGCCGCGGCGGAACGACACGATCATCGTGCCGGTCGACCGTGGGCGTGATCCCGGTCAGGCCTCCGGTCGTGGTTCCGGCTCCGGTTCGACGCCGCGGGTGCAGCCGATCCAGCCTCGCCGGGGACGCGGCCTGATCGCGCTGATCGTCGTGCTCGCGCTGGCGCTCGGCGTCGGCTCGGCCGCGTGGTACTACGGCATCCACCGGTACACCGCGACCCCCGTCCTGCTGAACCTCAGCGCCGCCGAAGCGAACACCAAGGCCGGCGAGCTCGGCCTGCGGACGACGTTGCGGGGCCAGGACTTCTCCGAGACGGTGCCGCGCGGTCAGGTGATGAGCACCGAGCCGGGCCCGGGCGACCGGATCCGCAAGAGCGGCGAGGTCGGCCTGATCGTGTCGAAGGGTCCCGAGCGGTACCGGGTGCCCCAGCTGGCCGGTCTCGAGACGGACGCGGCCAAGCGCGCGATCGAGGCGCTCAAGCTGGTCACCGGCAAGGTCACCGAGGCGTACAGCGAGACGGTGCCGGTCGGCCGGGTGATCACGTTCACGCCGAAGTTCGACACGGTGATGAAGCCGGGCAACACGGTCAATCTCTGGGTGTCGCTGGGCCGCAAACCGATCCAGGTCCCGGACCTGACCGGCAAACCGTTCAAGGAAGCCAACCGCACGCTGCGCAAGGCCGGCTTCGGCATCGAGCGCACCGACGCGTACGACGAGAAGGTCCCGGCCGGGTCGGTGGTGAGCCAGACGCCGAAGGACGGCACCCTCTTCGCCAGGGACAAGGTGAAGCTGGTCGTCTCGAAGGGCCCGCCCCTGGTCGAGGTCCCGAACGTCCGCCGCAAACAACTCGCCGAAGCCCAGAAGCTCCTCACCGACGCGGGCTTCAAGGTCAAGGTCGAAAAGGCCCCCTTCCACCTGGGCCTCAACCTGGTCGCCGGCCAGAACCCCGCCGCCGGCCAGAAGGCCCAACCAGGCACCACCATCACCGTCACCATCCTCTGACCCCAGCCGCGGCCGCGGGGAACGTGATGCCGGCTACGTCCGGTGCAGGTGGGCGGTTCGGGCCGGTTCGGGGTCTGGTTAGCTTTGGCCGTGAATCGGGCGCGGGTTGCTGTTCTTGCCTTGCTGGCGGTGGCCGCCGCTTGGGGATCGACGTTCTTCCTGACCAAGGATCTGCTCACGCGGATGGACGTCGCCGACTACCTCGCGGTGCGGTTCCTGATCGCCGCCGTCGCGCTGATCCTGGTGCACCCGCCGGCGATCTCGAAGTTGTCCCGGCTCGACCGTGGTCGTGGGGTCGCGCTCGGTGTCACCTACGGCATCGCGCAACTCGTCCAGACCGAGGGCCTGCGGCATACGTCCGCGAGCGTGTCCGGGTTCGTCACCGGGATGTACGTCGTGTTCACCCCGCTGCTCGCCGCGGTCATCCTGCGGCACCGGATCGGCCGTTGGGCCTGGATCGCGGTAGGTCTCGCCACCATCGGTCTCGGGGTGCTCTCGCTGCGCGGGCTCAGCCTCGGGACCGGGGAGATCCTCACCCTCGCCTCGGCCGGCCTGTACGCGCTGCACATCATCGGGCTCGGCGCCTGGTCCACCCCGTCGAACGCCTTCGGCCTGTCCGCGTTGCAGATGGTCGTGATCACCGCCGTCTGCGCGATCGGGGCGATCCCGGGCGGGTTCTCGTTGCCCAGCGGCGGTGGTGACTGGGTCCGGGTGATCTACATGGCCCTCGTCGCCGGCGCGCTCGCGTTGATCGTGCAGACCTGGGCGCAGGCTCATCTCACCCCGACACGGGCCGCGATCGCGATGACAATGGAACCTGTGTTCGCGTCGGTGTTCGCCGTACTGTTCGGGGCGGACCAGGTCACCGCGCGGCTGCTGATCGGGGGTGCCCTGGTGGTGAGTGCGATGTACCTGGTGGAGCTGGCGCCGCGACGGAAGATCGAGGCCGAGGTCCAGCATCTCGGGCAGTAGGAGGGTAGTGATGCGGGACGACAGCGCGCGGCGGATCCGGTGGTACCCGGTCGCCGTCATCGCCGTCCTGGTCGCCGTGCTCGCGGCCGGGACGGTCGCCAACCTGCGCCGTAATCCGCAGCCTCAGCTCGTCGCCGACGGGATCCCCGGCCGCCCGTTGCCAGCGGCAAGCACGTTGACCGCGGCCAGCCCCTTGTCCGCGTCCAGCGACCTGGTCCGGTACGCACTCGCCGACCTGGACGCGCTCACCCTGCCCAACGGCGCGACCCTGGCCGGCTGGGACGGACCCTGGCGGTACGTGTGGCCGCGGGACGCCTCGTTCGTCGCCGCCGCGTACTGCTCCGTCGGCCGGTACGCCGAGGCGGCCGGCGTTCTCGGGTTCCTCGATCAGGTGCGGCCGTCCGCGGGGCGCTGGGCCGCTCGGTACTCCGCGGAGGACGGCAAGGTCATCGAGGACGGCCGGGAGGACCAGTTGGACGGGTCCGGCTGGGTCCCGTGGGCGACGTGGTTCTGCGGGCGGGACCTGTCACGGTACTGGCCGATGGTGAAGCAGTCGGCGGATCAGATCGTCGCCGAACTCGGTCCGGACGGCCTGCCCGCCGCCTCCCCCGACTACTGGGAGCGCCCCGAGAACGAGGTCACCCTCGGTACCGTGGCTCCCCTGCTCACCGGGTTGCGCGCCGGGATCGCGATCGCGCGGACCCTCGGTCACCGGACCGAGCTGGACAGCTGGCAGAACGCGCTGGACCGGTTGTCCAAGGCAACGGACACCGCCTTCGGCCCGGAGTACCCGAGAACGCCGGCCCGGGCGGTCTCCGCGCTGGAGCCGGGGCTCGGGCGGAGCAGGATCGGTGGTGGGGCGGACGCGATCGTGACCGTGCTCGGCCCGCCGTTCGCACCGGAGCGCGCCGAGGTCCGTACCGCGATCGAGCGGACGCACGGAGTCCTGACGTTGCCGAACGGCGGCGTGACTCCGGGCGAGCAGTGGCGGGCCGACGGGGTCGCGTGGACTCCGCAGACCGCGTTGTTCGCGCTGAGCGCGGCGGCCCGTGGTGACCGCGAAACCGCCACGGACCTGCTGCGCTGGATCGATGATCACCGGACGCCGTCGGGCGCGATCCCGGAGAAGGTCAACCGCGATCTCCAGCCGGCCGGCGAGGCGCCGCTGGGCTGGACGTCCGCGATCGTCGTCCTCACCGTCGCCGCCCTCGACCGACCGCTACCGACTCCGTAGCGGTCACCCACCACTCACCAAGCTGCGCACGACCGCCGCCCCACCGCGGAGTTCAGCGGTGGGGCGGCGGTGGGGCGAAGGTTAGTGAGTGGTGGGTGCCCGGTCAGCAGATCTCCATCACGTCGTGGGTCGGCGCCTCGGGGCGGTTGGTGCTCGTGCGGGAGCTGTAGAAGAAGGCGGTCGAGGCGATGTCGTCCTGGAGCGGCAGGTAGCGGCCGCCGGAGCGCCAGCCGAGGGCCTGGACGTCGGCACGCAGCTTGCTGCTGAAGCGGATCGGGTCGGGCAGGTGGAACCGGTACATGCCGAACCGCTGCTGGCTCGCGTACAGACCGTCGGGCCGGATGACCTGCGGCATGCCGAGGTACGGCGTGCTGAACTCCGCGTAGCCGCCGCGTTCGACGCCGAGGTCGAAGTTCCAGGCGCCGCCGAAGTAGTCCTCGGTCCCGGTGCCGCAGATGGTCGGGAACTCCTCGTCGTCGTCCAGGTAGAACTTGACCTCGCCCTCACCCCACCAGCCGGAGCTGTTCACGCCCCACGCGATGTACGTGCCGACGTAGTGCCCCGGCCCCTCGACGCCGTCCAGCAGCACATGCGTGGTCTTCGACGGGAGCGGGTTGCTCCGGCGCCACTGCGCGTGCAGGTACGCCGACTCCTCGGCGACGTCGCCGAGCCAGTAGTCCACCTGGAAGTAGACGATCACCGGCTCGTCGTGGGTGTTCTCCAGGGTCAGCCGGGCCTGCGAGCGGAACGGCATCTCCCAGTAGCAGTTGAAGCCGCCGTTCGGGTTGACGGCGACCGGCAGCGAGTTGACCTGGGCGAACCGGCCCCAGCCGGAGCAGAAGAAGTCGCCGACCGGTGCCTCGATCGCGGGCGCCTCGTCACCGTCCCAGTGCGCCCGCAGGACGAGCTGGCGCCAGTGGTTGCGGTGGGTGGTGAGCCAGATGTGGGTGATGGCGCCGGAGCCGGCGATGTCGGCCAGCGTGACCGTCTCGCCCGCTCCGATCTCGATCGACGGCGACACCTTCCAGCCCTGGCCGAGGTCGCGCGCCGCCCGCGCCCCGGTGCCTTCGGTACGGCGCCCGCCCTGGCCGGGCTCGCCGGTCGGGTTCTCCGCGCTGATGGACCGCGTCCGGGCGGCCGAGATCGCGCTGATACCGGTCAGGTTCCCAAGAGTCATGCCAGCGACCCTAACAAGAAATCGATTTCCAGCGCGATGGTTCGCCCCGGAGTACCCGACCTGGGTACTGCCGATCAGCAGGGCCGGACCTCCGCGGTGAAGCCGTGCACGAAGGAGAGGCAGGCCCACGGGCGGCCCTGATCGGCCTTGGCTCGGACGATGAGCGGGTACGCGTCCGCGCCGCGGATCTCGGGACTGCGCTCGGTCTTCAGCGAGCCGACGGCACCGCCGCGCGCTTCGGCGGCGGCGCGAACGTCCTCCACGGTGACGGCGCTCGACCCGCCCTTCGCCGCGGCGGCCTCGGCGTCGTCGGCGACCGCCAGCGCGAAAGCGATCTCCGGCGGTTCGGACCACACCGTCGACGTCACCGGGAAGACCACGCCGAACATCACCAGCCCGACGACCGCGATGATCTGCCGGGCACGCCGGCCCCGGTCGGCGGCCAGGATCCCGGCGCACCCGAGGGCCATCGCCAGGGTGAGGCCTCGCAGGACCCAGTGCCGGTCGAGGCGGACGTCGACCGCCAGAGCGGCGACGACGGCGATCACCAGACAGGCCGCGGCGGCCAGGCCCGCGCGGGCGCGCGGCGAGAGGGAGGTCATGGGCGCAGACGATAGTGCGCCACCGTTCGTCGCAGCGAACCAGCCGTTCGGCGCGCCGATCCGGGTACAGGTTCAACCAGTGCGGACGCTGCTGGCAGATTCGTCGGTGTCGTCCCACCCGCCCCCGAGGGATTGGACCAGTCTGTGAACGACGTCCCCGAAACCCCAGGCCCCTGGAGCATCTCGCGTCGCCGTGCCCTCCAGCTCACCGGCGGTCTGGCCGCCGCCGGCACCGTCTCGACCACGACGGCGACCTCGACCGCGTCCGCAACCGGTACAACCGAGTCGGCTCAGGCAGGCCCCGCGACCTTGACGCAAGGCACGAACTTCATGGTGTCGGTGTCGCCGGACGGCCGGTGGCTCGCGGTCGACCTGGTCGTGGCGATCTGGGTGATCCCGGCCGCGGGTGGAGCGGCGCGGCGGCTCACCGACGACCTGCAGGACGCGACCCGGCCGCGCTGGTCGCCGGACGGCCGCGAGCTGGTGTTCCAGTCGTACCGGGACGGGAACTTCCAGCTCTGGACGATCCGGCCCGACGGCAGCGGACTACGCCAGCTCACCACCGGCAGGTACGACCATCGTGAACCGCACTTCACCCCGGACGGTCGCTCGATCGTGTTCTCGTCGGACCGCGGCGGCAGCTACGGCGTCCACCGGCTCGACCTGGCGACCGGCGAGATCGTCGCGCTGACCGACGAGCCGAGCGAAGAGGCCGAGCCGACCGTCTCGGCGGACGGCGGCAAGATCGCGTTCACCGTCGACACCGCCTCGATCGCCGAACTCGACCTCACCACCGGACAGCGGCGGACCGTCGTCGCCGCGCAGACCGGCGTCACCCTCTTCGGCCCGTCGTACTCCCCGACCGGCGAGCTCGCCTACGTCCGGCTCGGTGGACCGATGTGCGACCTGGTGATCGGCGATCGGACCGTGACCAGTGGCAAGGACGTGTTCGCGGTACCGCCGTCGTGGGCGTCGGCCGAGGCGCTCTACTTCACCGCCGACGGCCTGGTGATGAAGCACACCGTCGGTGGTGCGGCCGAGGTCGTACCGTTCACCGCGAGCGTTCCGGTGACGTCACGGCGCCCGCGTCCGAAGACACCCGACCTCGACTCCGGCCGGCGACGGCCCGTTCTCGGGATCGCGAGTCCGACCGCCTCGCCGGACGGCAAGTGGCTCGCGTTCCGGGCGCTCAACGCCCTCTGGCTCGCACCGGCCGACGGACGTGGCCGGCCCCGGAAGATCGTTGCCGACGGCTACTTCAACTCGGACCCGGACTTCTCCCCCGACGGCCGCAAGCTGCTCTACGCGAGCGACCGGGATGGTACCGCGGACCTCTGGCTGCACGATCTCGCGACCGGTGCCGACCGCAAGCTCTCGTCGTTGCCCGGGGCCCAGACCGCGCCGCGGTTCTCGCCGGACGGCCGGCAGGTGGCGTACCAGGACCAGGACGGCATCGCCTGGGTGCTCGACCTCGCCTCCGGGAAGCCGCGGCAGGTGTCACCGACCTTGTTCCAGCCGGGCCGGGTGAGCTGGTCGGCGGACGGGCGGACCCTCGTACTCGCCGCGGTGAAGCCGTTCTCGAAGCGGTTCCGCGAGGGCACCAGCCAGCTGTTGTACGTGGACGTGGCGACCGCCGAGTTCGAGTACGTCGCGCCGATGCCGTTCCGCTCGCTCGCGACCCGGGGCGACGACGGCCCCGTCTTCTCGCCCGACGGCGAGCGGCTCGCGTTCGTGGTCGAGAGCGTCCTGTACGTCGTACCCGTGGACGCGCGTGGCCGGTTCACCGGTGAGCCGAAGGCGGTGACGTCCGAGGTCACGGACTCGCCGCTCTGGCTCGACGACACCACGGTGCTCTACCTGAACAACGGCCGGTTGCGGCGTACCGATGTGGACGGGGCCCGGCCGCGGACCGTGAAGCTCGACCTGCAGTGGGAACGCGCCCAGGTGAACCAGCGGCTGACGATCCACGCCGGCGCCCTCTGGGACGGCCGGGCCGGGGAACTGCGCGACGACGTCGACCTCGTGATCGACGACGGGAAGATCGCCGCGGTCCGCCCGCACCGGGGTACCGCCGACGTCGATGCGTCCGGGCTGACCGTGATGCCCGGACTGATCGACGCGCACAACCACTGGCATCTCCGCGGTCGCGCCTGGGGAGCTCGCCAGGGCAACCTCTGGCTGGCCTACGGGATCACGAGTACGCGCTCACCCGGCGATCCCGTGTACCAGATGCAGGAGACCCGGGAAGCGCTGGCGCACGGCACGCTGACCGGTCCGCGGTACTTCGCGACCGGCGAGGCGATCGACGGGTCGCGGGTCTACTACAACTTCATGCGGCCGACCCTGTCGTTGCGCCAGTTGGAGCTGGAACTGGACCGCGTCGAGGGACTCGGGTACGACCTGGTGAAGACGTACGTGCGGCTGCCGGTCGAGTACCAGCGTCGCGCGGTCGCCGCCGTCCACCGGCTCGGGCTGCAGCTGTCGTCGCACTACCTCTACCCGGCCGAGCACTTCGGGATGGACGGGATGGAGCACACCGGCGCGACCAACCGGCTCGGGTACTCGCACACGGTCAGCCGGCTCGGCCGCGCATACGCCGATGTGGTCACGTTGTTCACCCGGGCCGGGCTGTCGGTCACGCCGACGTTGTTCAACTCGACGATGGCGCACGTGGACGACCCGTCGCTGCTCACGGATCGGCGGACGACGACGCTGTTCCCCGAGTGGGAGTACGCCGCGTTCCAGGCCGAGGTGGACACCGCATCCGGACCGGCCGGGGTGACGACGCGCGAGCTGCTGCGGGGCAACGTCGACATGGTGCTGCGGATCCACCGGGGTGGTGGGTTCGTCATCGCCGGGACCGACGCGCCGCTCGACAACGTCGCCGTCTCGCTGCACGCGAACCTCCGGTCGATGGTGGCCGGCGGGTTCACCCCGTACGAGGCGTTGACGACGGCGACCCGGAACCCGGCCCGCTGGCTGAACCTCGAGGACCAGCTGGGCGTGATCAGGCCGGGTGCCCAGGCGGATCTTGCGTTCGTCCAGGGAAACCCGCTCGCCGATATCCGCGCGGCGGCCGCGGTCCAGCAGGTGATGATCGCGGGCAAGCTGCACACGGTCGACGAGTTGCTCAAGCCCTTTACGAGCACCGCGCGCACCACGGCGGCCGGGCCGAGGCCGTTGCAGCGAGCCAAGGCGCATGCGCACGACAGCGAGTACTGGTGGCACGAGCCGGAGTGGTTGCACCGAGTCTGCTGCGAGGGCTGAGCCCGGGCACCGGATCCGATCGGGACGCCCTGGTCAGGAATGTTCGACGCGGTCGGTGGCCAGACCGCGGCTGGCCAGGGCATCCGCGAGGGTGCCCCGCTCCTGGGCGGCGACGAGCTCGGCGGCCAGGTCGCGCAGCTTGAGGTTGGAGTTCTGCGAGCCGCGCTTCAGCACCTCGAACGCGACCTTGGCGTCCACCTCGTACCGGTGCATCAGCAGGCCCTCGGCCTGGCCGATGACCGTCCGCGTGTCCAGCGCCTTGTACAGCTGGTCGATCAGCGACCGGCTGTCCAGGAACATCTGCGCGTTGTCGAACGCCACCCCGGCGTGCATCGCGAACAGCAGCGCCAGGTCGTACGTGATGTCGCCGAACGCCTCGGGCTTGGCGGCGAACAGCACGAACGCGGCGCCCGACCCGTTGCGCGCCGGCAGCGGCAGCAGCAACGCGCTGCGGTACCCCGCGTTGAGCATCGCGGCGGTGAACTCCGGCCAGCGCCGGTCCCCCGCCGCGTCGCCGATCCGGTGCGGTTCGCCGTACGCGAGGACGTCCTGGAGCGGGCCGTCTAGGCGGAGCAGCTGGTCGCCGAGGGTCGCCCGGGCCGGCTCGATCGCCTCTGGTGCGGTCGAGTGATGCCGCGCGATCACCTCGAAGCGTTGCTCGGTGCCGATGACGATCTCGGCCTCGTCGCAGTCGGGCACCCCGCCCACGACCCGGCGGACGAACCGGTCCAGGGTCGCCGCGACGTCGTCGGTCTCCACCAGGCGGCTGACCTCGGCCAGCTCCTGCGCGATTGCGATGATGTGCTCTGCCACTCTTGCATTTTGCCCTGCCAAGCCGTCATTCCCTACATCGTCGGCCCAGAACGACGGGCTGTCGTCAGGCCGTCACCGGATCAGAACGGCAGCTTCGGCTGCGGCGGCCCGTGCGTCGGGTCCACACCGTCGAACAGGCTGCTCACCGACTCGCCGACGTGGATCCGTTTGATCGCCTCGGCGAACAGCGTGGACACCGAACGGGTCTTCAGCTCCGGGAACCCGTGCGGCCGCGGCACCGTGTCGGTACTGATCACCTCGGTGATGGACGGGTGCGACCGGAGCCGCTCGACCGCCCGGCCCGCGAACAGCCCGTGTGTACAGGCGATCGCGGCCTGCGTACAGCCGAAGTCCTTCAGCCGGTCCAGCAGCTCGATGATCGACCCGCCGGTGGCGATCTCGTCGTCCAGCACGATCGCCTTCCGGCCGGCCACGTCACCGACGATCGCGTCGATCACCACCCGGTCGTCGGCCAGCCGCTGCTTGCTGCCCGCGGCCACCGGCAGCCCGAGCAACCGGGCGAACTGGGTCGCGGTCTTCGCGTTGCCCAGGTCCGGGCTGACCACGACGGTGTCGCGCAGGTCGGTGGCGCGGAAGTGCTCGGCCAGCTCGCCGATCGCGGTCAGGTGGTCGACCGGGACGGAGAAGAACCCGTGCACCTGCGGCGCGTGCAGCGCCATCGTCAGCACCCGGTCGACGCCGGACGCGACCAGCAGGTCCGCGACCAGCCGACCGCCGATCGAGATCCGGGAGGCGTCCTTCTTGTCCGACCGGGCGTACGCGTAGTGCGGGATCACGGCGGTGATCTGGGCCGCCGACGCGCCGCGGGCGGCGTCGGTCATCAGCAGCAGCTCCATCAGGTGCTCCTGGGTCGGCGGCACCAGCGGCTGGATGATGTACACGTCCCGCTGCCGGCAGTTCGCCTGCAGCTGGACCTGCAGGCAGTCGTTGCTGAACCTGCTGATCTCCACCGGCGAAAGCTCCACGCCGAGCTCGGCGCAGATCCGCTCCGCCAACTCCTGATGGGCATTTCCGCTGAACACGACGATCTCTCGCACGGCTCTCCCCGAACGCTGTGACCCGACGCCCCGCAGCTTATCCCGATCGCGTCCCGTCCCCGACCACGCGTCCACAGCCCAGCGTCAGCTGGTCAGCAGGCGCGCCAGGGTCTGGGCGGCGGTACGGCAGTCGGCCGTGGACGCGTCGAGATGGGTGACCAGGCGGAGCTGGGTGGCACCGACGCCGCCCACGAGGACGCCTTCGGCGCGCGCTGCCTCGACCACCTCGGCGACCGACCTGCCGGTGGCAGCCAGGTCGGCGACCACGATGTTCGTCTCCACCTGGTCCGGCTTGACCGAACCAGGCGCTGCGTCGGCCAGTACCGCCGCGATCAGGCGGGCGTTCGCATGGTCCTCGGCGAGGCGATCGACGTTGTGCTCCAGGGCGTACAGGCCGGCCGCTGCGAGGACTCCCGCCTGCCGCCAGCCGGCGCCGAGACGCTTGCGCCAGACGCGGGCTTCGCGAATCAGCTCGGCGGATCCGACGAGCACCGAGCCGACCGGAGCACCGAGCCCCTTCGACAAGCACACGCTCGCCGCGGCCGCCCGGGACGCGTACGCCGCGACCGGTACGCCGGACGCCACCGACGCGTTCCAGAGCCTGGCGCCGTCGAGGTGTAACGGCAACTCGGCCTCGTCGAGCAGGTCGGCGAGGGCGTCGAAGCCGTGCTGGATCGCGCCGCCGCCGAAGTTGTGCGTGTTCTCCACCGACACGGCCGCCGTGGTGACGAAGTACGGGCCGAGGTCCGGGGCGATCAGGGCGCGGACCTGCTCCAGGTCGATCTGGCCGGCCGGGGCGCTCCACGTCCGCGTGGTGACCCCGCTGACGGCCGCGTGGGCACCCAGTTCGGCGCGGGCGATGTGGGCGCTCGCCTCGCACAACACCTCGGTCCCTGGCGGTGCGAGGGCGCGAACGCCGAGCACGTTCGCGAGCGAGCCGGTCACGGTGAACAGCCCGGCCTCGTGCCCGAGCAGGTCGGCCACCGTCTCCTCGAGCTGGTTGACCGTCGGGTCCTCGGCGTACACGTCGTCGCCGAGTGGGGCGCTCGTCATCGCGGCCAGCATGCCCGCCGACGGGCGGGTCACCGTGTCCGACCGGAGGTCGATCACGGTCACGCCCGGGCGCCGTGCAACCGCTCGGCGACCAGGAACGCCAGCTCGAGGGACTGGTGCCTGTTCAGCCGCGGGTCGCAGGCGGTCTCGTACCGGTTGACCAGATCCTCGGCAACCAGTTCCTCGCCGCCGCCCAGGCACTCGGTGACGTCGTCGCCGGTGAGCTCGACGTGCAGGCCGCCCGGCCAGGTGCCGACCTGCTCGTGCGCGTCGAAGAAGCCCTGGACCTCGTCCACGACGTCGTCGAAGTTGCGGGTCTTGTACCCGTTCGGGGTCTCGAAGGTGTTGCCGTGCATCGGGTCGCACACCCACGCGATCGGCGAACCGTGGTCGCGGACGGCCTCCAGCAACGGCGGCAACGCCGCGCGGATCTTGCCGGCGCCCATCCGGGTGATGAAGGTCAGCCGGCCCTCGACACCCTTCGGGTTCAGCTTGTCGATCAGGGCGCGGATGTACTCCGGGGTCGTGGTCGGCCCGATCTTGACGCCGAGCGGGTTGCTCAGCGAGGCCAGGAACTCCACGTGCGCGCCGTCCAGCTGGCGGGTCCGCTCGCCGACCCAGAGCAGGTGGCCGGACACGTCGTACGGCTGCTGGGTGCGCGAGTCGATCCGGGTCAGGGCGTGCTCGTACTCCAGGATCAGCGCTTCGTGGGACGCGTAGAAGTCGACCGTCCGGAACTCCTCGGAGTTCGCCCCGCAGGCGCGCATGAAGGCCAGCGCGCGCTCGATCTCGGTGGCCAGCCGCTCGTATTTCTGGCCGACCGGCGAGGACTTCACGAAGTCGGTGTTCCAGGCGTGCACCTGGTGCAGGTCCGCGTACCCACCGGTGGTGAAGGCGCGGGTCAGGTTCAGCGTGGCGGCGGCCGCGTTGTAGACGCCGCGGAGCCGCTCCGGGTCCGGGATCCGGGCCTCGGGGGTGAAGTCCAGCCCGTTCACCGCGTCGCCGCGGTACGACGGCAGCGTGACGCCCTCGCGGGTCTCGTCGCCGGAGCTGCGGGGCTTGGCGTACTGGCCGGCGATCCGGCCGACCTTCACCACCGGCACGCTGGCGGCGTACTGGAGCACGACCGACATCTGCAGCAGCACCCGGAGCTTGGCCCGGATGTTGTCCGCGGTCACGCCGTCGAACGTCTCCGCGCAGTCACCGCCCTGGAGCAGGAACGACTCGCCGCGCGTCACCGCGCCGATGCTGGTGGTCAGGTCGTCGCACTCGCCGGCGAACACCAGCGGCGGCAAGGTCCGCAGCTGACCGATCACACCCTCCAGCGCCGCCTGGTCCGGCCACTCGGGCTGCTGCAGCGGCTTCAGGGCCCGCAGCTCGTCCAGAGTCGGGACTCCCGGTACGACCCCCGCGCTCAATGTCGCAAAATGCATGGGCCAACCATATTCGAGCGGCTCCGGACCGTGCGCGGCCGTCTCACCTCAGCCGACTCCGCTGACCGCTCAGCTCAGCGTGCTCAGGTCCGGCGGCACGTCGACCGCGTGCGCCTGCAGCACCGACAACGGGATCGTGTCCAGCGACCGGGCGTGGGTCGCGGCCAGCACGACGGGCGCGGCGACCCCCGCGTGGTACGCCTGCAGCCAGCGCACCGCGACCACGCACCACCGGTCCCCCGGCCGCAGTCCCGGGAAGTCGTACTCGGGGCGCGCCGTGGTCAGGTCGTTGCCGATCGATTCCTGATGCGCCAGGAACTCCGCGGTCATCACCGCGCAGACCGTGTGACTGCCCTGGTCCTCCGGGCCGGTCGCGCAGCAGCCGGTCCGGAAGAACCCGGTCATCGGCTCGGTCCCGCACTCGTCCAACGGCCCACCGAGGACGTTCCGCTCGCTCTCCACCCGCCCATCCTCACCCGGCGGCGCGGAGTTCGGGGTCAGGAGGCCTTGGTGTCGTCGAGTCGCGGCTTGAGGTGGTCGTCGACCTTCTCGCCGGCCTTGATCAGGTCCTTGGCCTTCTCGGCGTACATGTCGACGTACTCCTGGCCGGACAGCTCCATCATCGCGTACATGATCTCGTCGGTGACCGAGCGGAGCACGAACCGGTCCTTCTCCATGCCCTCGTACCGGGAGAAGTCCAGCGGCTTGCCGATCGCCACGCCCGGGCGGACCAGCCGCGGCAGCCGGCGACCGGGCTCGCGGATCAGCCACTGCGGCCAGAGCGTGCCGGGCGGCTGCAGCTTCTCGGTGTCGATCATCGCGACCGGGATGACCGGGACGCCGGCCACGATCGCCATCCGGGCCACACCGGTCTTGCCCTTGTACAGCCGGCCGTCCGGTGAGCGGGTGCCCTCGGGGTAGATCCCGAACAGCTCGCCCTTGTCCAGGATCTCCAGGCCGGTGTTCAGCGCGGCCAGCGAGGCGCGGCCACCGGACCGGTCGATCGGGATCTGCCCGACGGACCGGAAGAAGGTGGCGACCAGCTTGCCCTTCAGACCGGGTGCGGTGAAGTACTCCGACTTGGCCGGGAAGACGATCTGCCGGGGCACGGCCACCGGCAGGAAGATCGAATCGCAGAACGCGAGGTGGTTGCTCACCAGCAGCGCCGGGCCCTCACTCGGGATGTTCTCCAGCCCCGTCACCTTGGGGTGGAACAGGAGCTTCACGATCGGGGCGACGAAAAACCGTCTGAGGAACAGGTACAGCACGCCCTTCACCTCCGCCGTTCGGGCTGACATCCAGTGTCCAACAGCGGTAGTCCACAGGCCATCCGCACCGCCGAGGGAGGACACTACGTTCCAGCTTCCTCCTCAGGCAATGTCACCGCCAGGGATTCTGGGGTTGCACTCTGTGTTGAACTGTGGTTGCAGACTGGGTTCCGGACCCGGTGCGACCTCGATCACTCCGGGACCGGCGACACCCGAGCGGGGCTGGGCGAGGCGGCCCCGGGCTGCGACCATGGCCTCTCGGGAACCGAGTTTCACTGCCGAGGAGTGACCTGTGCCAGTGCAAGCCCACGCGGAGGAGTTCCGCAGTCCCGGGAGCGGCCCGGAGGCCGCCACCGGAGTGCTGCTGAGCCACGGCTTCACCGGATCGCCGAAGTCGATGCGCCCGTTCGCGGAGCACCTGGCCGCCGAAGGCTTCGGCGTGTCGGTGCCGCGGCTGCCCGGGCACGGTACGCACTGGCGGGAGGCGAACAACACCCGCTGGCAGGACTGGTACGCCGTGCTCGACAACGAGCTGGAGCGGCTTCGCAAGGAGCACGACCGGGTGGTGCTGGCCGGTCTGTCGATGGGCGGCTGCCTGGTGCTGCGGCTGGCAGAGGAGCACGGTGCGGACGTGGCGGGTGTGATTCTTGTCAACCCGTCGGTGCAGACCGACGACAAGCGGCTGGCCCTGCTGCCGGCGCTGCAGCGGGTCGTCCCGTCGTTCCCGGGCATCTCGAACGACATCAAGAAGCCGGGCGTCGACGAGGGCGCGTACGACCGGATGCCGCTGCGCGCGCTGTACTCGCTGTCACAGCTGTGGAAGGTCACCCGGGAGGATCTGGCCAAGGTGACGCAGCCGGTGCTGCTGTTCCGCAGTACTGTCGATCACGTGGTGGAGCCGAGTTCGGGCCGGACGGTGCTGGCCCGGATCTCGTCCCGCGACGTGACCGAGACCCTGCTCGAGGACAGCTACCACGTGGCCACTCTGGACAACGACGCACCGCGGATCTTCGCGGACTCGACCGCCTTCGTGCGACGGATCGCCGCCGATGCGTGACAACGGACTCACCGCCGCGGCGTACACGTCGATGGGCGGCATCGACCCGCTCGTCACCGAGCCGGTGCTGACCGCGCTCGCCGAATCGGGCATCGCCGCGTACTGCGGTCCGCCCGGTGAGGCGGAGGCGACCGGCGACCCGGCCGCACCGGACCAGGCCGACAGCGGCGACCCCGCGGACCAGCCGGCCACCGGCGAGGGGCAGGCGGAGGCGCCGGCCGAGGCCCCGGACAAGAAGACCGAGGCGCCGGAGAAGAAGATCCCCGCCGGGTTCGAGGAGATCTTCGTCGACGCCGAGTCGGTCGAGGCGGCCCGCGGCGTGATCGACCGCAGTACCGAGGACGCCGAGTGGGCGTCGCTGGTCGAGCAGTTCAACGCGCCGTCCGCGCCCGGCCACGACACGCCGCCGGTCCCCCGGTGGCCGGCCAGCGAGGACGTCGACGACGACTCGTACGAACCGCTGATCGACGTCCCCGCCGGGCTGATCGTCGGCGACGCCGACGAGGACCCGCCGGAGGAGCCGCCGGCCCGCAGGACCGACGACCCGCATGACCACTACGTCCCGCCGGAGCCGACCCGCGGCCCGCGGCTGGACTGGATCACCCGGGCCGCCTGGCTCGGGCTGCTCGGTGGCCCGCTGCTGCTGATCGTGGCGGCCGTCTTCGACTTCGGCACCAGCCGGATCCAGCTGCTCGGCGTGGTCGGGTTCATCGCCGGCTTCCTCACCCTGGTGATCCGGATGAAGGACCGGCTGCCCCCGGACGACACGCCCGACGACGGTGCGGTCGTCTGAGTTACAGTGCGGATCGTCGGACAATCCGACGAACTCCGAGGGAGGTCCCCGTGCAGGTCACCGAGACCGTCGAGATCACCGGCCATCTGATGGACTCCGGGCTACTGTCCCGGGTGCTGGACGACATCCGCGGCTACGGCGGCGAGTACACGCTGGACAAGTTCGACCTGGGCTACGACAAGGACGATCCGTCCACGGTCCGGATGACCGTCGGCGCCGAGGACGAGGAGTCCCTGCAGCGGCTGCTGATGCGGATCCAGACCAAGGGCGCGAACCTGGTCCATCCCGGCACGCCGGAGATCTCCGAGGTGACCCAGGACGGGGTCTTCCCGGACGGGTTCTACTCGACCACGAACCTGCCGACCAGCGTGCGGCTCGGCGGTCGCTGGGTGCAGGTGCGGAACCCGGAGATGGACTGCGGGCTGGTGGTCGAGGGTGATGCGGTGCGGACCATCCCGATGTCGGACGTGAAGGCGGGGATGCGGATCATCTCCAGCGCCCAGGGCGTCCGGGTGACGCCGCCGATCGTCGCGAACACCGAGGAGTCGTTCGGCTTCATGGAGTCGGACGTGTCCAGCGAGAAGCCGCAGCGGGTGCTGGTGATGCAGGTCGCCGACGGGATGCGCGAGGCCAAGGCGAACGGCCAGAAGGTGCTCTGGGTCGGCGGTCCCGGCATCGTGCACACCGGGGCCGCGCCGGCCATGGTCGCGCTGGTCGAGGCCGGTTTCGTCGACGTGCTGTTCGCCGGGAACGCACTGGCCACGCACGACATCGAGTCCTCGTTGTACGGCACCTCGCTGGGCGTGGACCTGTCCCGTGGCCGCGGGGTCGAGCACGGGCACGAGCACCACATCCGGGCGATCAACACGATCCGCAAGGCAGGGTCGATCGCGGCCGCCGTCGAGCAGGGCGTGCTCACCTCCGGGGTGATGCACGCGCTGGTCCGGAACGGGAAGCGCTTCGTCCTGGTCGGCTCGGTCCGCGACGACGGCCCGCTGCCGGACGTGTACACCGACGTCCTCGACGGTCAGCGGGCGATGCGCGCCGAGCTGCCCGGCGTCGGGTACTGCCTGATGGCGGCGACCATGCTCCACTCGGTGGCCACCGGCAACATCCTGCCGGCCTCGGTTCCGCTCAGCTGCGTCGACATCAACCCGGCCACCGTGACGAAGCTGGCCGACCGTGGCTCGTCCCAGGCGCGCGGCATCGTCACCGACGTCGGCCTGTTCATCGAGCACCTGGCCCGCGAGCTCTGCCGGGAGTACGCCGCCGGGAAGTAGCCGTCAGAGGTAGAGGCAGAACGGGTGCCCGGCCGGGTCGAGCATCACCCGCACCTTCTCCTGCGGCTGGTACTCGGCCAGCTCGGCACCCGCCTCGACCGCGTGCGCGACGGCCTCGTCGAGGTCGTCCACCTGCAGGTCGAGGTGCATCGCCATCTGCGGCTTGCCGTCCTCGGCGGGCCAGACCGGGCGGACGTACTTGGTCTCGGTCTGGAAGGCCAGGTTGTACCCGGCGTCCCTACTCGGCGCCAGGGTCACCCAGTTCGGGTCGTCGGCGAACAGTTGCCAGCCGAGCAGGCGCTGGTAGAAGTGGCCGAGTTCGCGGGCGTCGGGGGCGTCCAGCGCAACCCCGAACCAGTGAGATTTCGTTCGCAGTGCCATGTCTCCACGATGAGGCAGGATGAGGCCATGACCGAACTGGTGCATGTCGCGGTGGCGGACGGGGTCGCGACGATCACGCTGGACTCGCCGCACAACAAGAACGCGCTGTCGCAGCAGCTGACCGGTGAGCTGCTCGCGCATCTGGAGACGGCCGGGACCGACGACGCGACCCGGGTGATCGTGATCCGGTCGGCCGGGGACGTGTTCTGCTCCGGCGCGGACCTGTCCGAGGCGACCACGGTCGGCATGGGGGTCGGCGCGCAGCGGATGGTCGACGTCCAGCGCGCGATCGTGGCGAACCCGAAGCCGGTCGTCGCCCGGGTCACCGGCCCGGTCCGCGCGGGCGGCATCGGGATCGTCGCCGCGGCCGACATCAGCATCGCCGGGACCGGCGCCAGCTTCGCTCTCACCGAGGTCCGCCTCGGCCTGGCCGCCGCGACCATCTCGCTGACGGTCCTCCCCCGCCTCACCGACCGGGCCGCCGCGCTGACCTTCCTCACCGGCGACACCTTCGACGGCGCGAAGGCGGCCGAGCTCGGGCTGGTCACCCAGGCGGTCCCGGACGAGGAGGTCGACACCGCCGTCGCGGCCGTCCTGAAGTCCCTGCTGAAGGGCGCGCCGCAAGGTCTGCACGAGACCAAGAAGCTGCTCACCCGCGAGCTGCTCGCCGACATCGATGCCCGTGGCAAGGATCTCGCCGAGCTCTCCGCCGCGCTCTTCGGCAGCCCGGCGGCCCAGGAAGCGATGCTGGCCTTCCTGAGCCGCAAGAGGGGCTGAACTCTACTTCGGGACCTTGTCGTACGCGGTCTGCTGGATCTCCAGGTACCGCTTCAGGCCGAGACCCTCCAGCCCCTTCACGTAGGCGTCCCAGTCCTTGCTGATGTCCTTCGAGCCGGTGATGAACTGCAGCGCGTTCTGCTGGACGTAGTTCTCGATGTTCGTCTGCAGCGTCGCCACCTCGGTGCCGAGCGACGGGTCGATCCACACCTTCCAGTACGGGTAGACCTGCGCCTTGTCCTCCTTGCCGTCGTACAGCTTGGTCGCCTCGAACAGCCGCCGCTCGTAGCCGGACTGCGCGTACAGGTCGGTGCTGATCGACTCGGCGGCGCGGAAGTCGGCGGTGTTGTTGTACTGCGCGAGCGGACCCCAGGACGCGTTCGGCGGTGTCGCGCCGGCCTTGGTCGGGATCTGCCGGTACAGCGGCTTCATGCTCTGGTCCAGCGCCACCTCGCCGGCCTTCGGCTTGGCCCAGGTCTTGCCCTCGGTGCCGAACATGCCGTTGATCTCGCCCTCGGGGGTGAAGATGTAGTCGAGCATCTTGATCGCCTGGATCTGCTCCTCCTGCGTCGCCTTGCTGGTCAGCACGAAGGTGGCGCCCGGCACGCTCGGGAAGTTGTACCCGGTGAACGCGGACCCGTTCGGCCCGGTCAGCGGCGGCACCGCGTCGTACTGCTTGTCCCGGCCGTCCGGCGATCCGATCGTCACGAAGATGCCGGGGTGCAGGACGGTGGCCGAGCCGAGCACGACGGTGCCGGCGTTGTCGCCCTGCTGCTGCAGCGCGTCGGAGTTCTGGGTGAAGGCGCCCTTGTCGATCAGGCCCTCCTTGTAGAGCGAGTTCAGGTACGTCAGGCCCTCGCGCCAGCCGTCCTTGTTCGCCTGCAGGTCGATCTTGCCGTCCTTCAGCACCAGCGTCGAGTTGTTGTTGCCGCTGGTGCCCTGCGGGTCGTAGATGAAGGCGTTCATGAAGTACGGGATCAGCGAGTCCCGGACGTTGGCGCTGATCGGGATCTCGTCGGCCTTGCCGTTGCCGTTCGGGTCCTGGGTCTTGAACGCCCGCAGGACCGTGCGCATGTCCTCGGTCGTCTTCGGCTGCTCCAGGCCGAGCTTCTTCAGCCAGGCCGAGTTCATCCAGAGCTTGCCCTGGTAGGAGCAGTGGTAGCAGTCCACCCACTGCGGCATCCCGTAGATCTTGCCGTCCGGCGCGGTCGCCATCGCCTTGAAGTCCGGGTTGCCGTCGAGCGCCTTCTTGATGTTCGGCGCGTACTGGTCGATCAGCTGTTCAGCGGGACCACGACGCCCTGGCCGGACAGCTTGAGCAGATCGGCCTGGGTGAACTGGTCGACCCACGGGATCAGCAGGTACAGGTCCGGGTAGTCGCCGCTGGCGAGCGAGATCTGCCGCTTCTCCTTGGCCGGACCGGCGTCCCAGGTCGCGGTCTGCCATTTGAAGGTGACGTTGAACTGCTTGCCGATCTTCTGGGTGAACTCGTTCTTGGCCAGGTCCGTGTCGGGCCCCTGCTGGGAGAACACGTCGAGCGTGACGGCCGGGTTGCCGGTGATGGTGGGCAGCGGTTTGCTCTGGTCCGCCGCGTCGGATCCGCCGGAACAGGCGGCCAGCGCGAGGGCGAGTACGCCGAGGCCGGCGACGGCCGCGGACTTCTTCCTTCCGAGGTGCACAGACATAGGTCCCTCACAGGGGTCGAAACGGTGCGGAGGATCAGCCCTTGACGGCGCCGATCAGGATTCCCTTGGTGAAGTAGCGGGCGACGAACGGGTAGATCAGCAGGACCGGCAGGCTCGAGACCACGATCAGCGAGCACTTGAGCAGGTCGGCCAGCTGCTGGCGTTGCAACGCGACCGACGCGTCCATCGCGCCACCGCTGTAGGTGTTCAGGATCAGCACGTTGCGCAGGACCAGCTGGAGCGGGAAGAGGTCCTGGTTCTTCAGGTAGATCAGCGCGTCGAAGTACGAGTTCCACTGCAGGATCGCGTACATCAGCGCGACCACCGCGATCATCGGTTTGGCCAGCGGGATCACCACCGACCAGAGGAACCGCAGATCGCCGCAGCCGTCCAGCTCGGCCGCCTCGACCAGTTCCTCCGGGATCGCGGTCCGGAAGTAGGTGCGGGCGATGATGACCTGCCAGACCCCGATCGCCTGCGGCACGATCAGCGCCCACCGGGTGTCGAGCATGCCGAGCGACTGGACCACCAGGTACGTCGGGATCAGGCCGCCGGTGAACAGCATCGTGAACAGGATCAGGCTCATCACGACGTTCCGGCCGACCAGCGTCCGGCGCGACATCGGGTACGCGATCGCGATCGTCAGCGTGACACTCACGATCGTGCCGACCACCGTGTAGAACAAGGAGTTCCCGTACCCCTGGATCACCTGCGGGTTGCTCAGGACGGCCTCGTACCCGCGCAGCGAGAAGTCCACCGGCCAGAACAGCACCCGGCCGGCCGAGACCGCCTCGGGACTGCTGAACGAGCTGGCCACGATGTAGAGCAGCGGCAGCAGGACGACCAGCAGGAACCCGATCAGCAGGATGTAGACGCCGAACAGGAAGATCCGGTCGGTCTTCGACTCCTGGATCCGGCGGGCCTTGGCCGCGCGCCGTTCCAGCACCCCGGCCCTCATGACCACAGCCCGTTCCCCGTGACCCGCTTGGCGATCACGTTGACGAACAGCAGCAGGAACAGGTTGATCACCGAGTTGAACAGGCCGACCGCGGTCGCCATGCTGAAGTCCGCGTTCAGCAGCCCGGTCTTGTAGACGTAGGTGGCGATGATCTCGGCCTGGCTCAGGTTCAGCGGGTTCTGGAACAGGAACGCCTTCTCGAACCCGATCGCCATGATGTTGCCGACGGCCAGCACCAGGATGATCACCGCGGTCGGCATGATCCCAGGCAGGTCGACGTGCCAGATCCGGCGCAACCGGCCGGCCCCGTCCACCTTCGCGGCCTCGTGCAGCGCGGGGTCGATCCCGGCCAGGGCGGCGAGGTAGATCACCGCGGAGTACCCGGCTGTCTGCCACACCTCCGACCACACGTAGATGTGCCGGAAGTAGTCCGGATTGCCGAGGAAGTCGATCGCCGGGATCCCGAAGAACCCGAGGCCCTCGTTGACGATGCCGAGCCGTGGCGACAACACCAGGATCGTCATCGACACCACGACCACCGTGGAAATGAAGTACGGCGCGTACGTCACCAGCTGGACCGTCTTCTTGAACAGCCCGACCCGGATCTCGTTCAGCGCCAGCGCCAGGATGATCGCGATCGGGAAGCTCGCGAGCACGGTGTAGAAGGACAGCAGGAAGGTGTTCTTCACCAGGGTCCAGAACACCGGGTTGGCGAAGAACAGCTCGAAGTTCCTGGTCCCGATCCAGTCGCTGCCCCAGATCCCGCGGACCACGTTGTAGTTCTTGAACGCGATCACCGCGTTCGACATCGGGATGTACTTGAACACCGCGAACCAGATCAGCGGCAGGACCATCAGCAGGTACAGGGTCCAGTGTCTGCGCAGACTGCGGCGCAGACCGCGGATCCCGGGGCGTTCCCGCTTTCGGCGGCGCCGGTCGCGTCCGAGCGGGACGTCGGGCGCCGGTGGCCGTACGGGGGTCAGTGTCGTCATGGGGCCTCCTCGTCCGGGTCTGCGGTCAGCTCCAGGTCACCCGGTGGCCGGTACCTGCGGTCAGCCGGACCGGGACGCGCCGGTCACCGTGGCGGACGATCCGCTCGGTGTCCCGGTCGGCGGTGAGGACGGCGTCGATGCCGTCCGGAGTCCAGCTGAGGTCGACGGTCAGGCCGCCGCGCGCCCGTAGTCCGGTCACCCGGCCGCTCGTCCACTCGGCGGGCAGCGCCGGCAGCAGGTCGACCTCGTCGGTGTGGCTCTGCAGCAGCATCTCCGCGATCCCGGCGGTGGCACCGAAGTTGCCGTCGATCTGGAACGGCGGATGCGCGCAGAACAGGTTCGGGTACACGCCGGCCCCGATCCCGACGTACCCGGTCCGGGTGTCGTCGGCGGGCATCAGGAACCCGCGGATCAGCCGGTGCGCCGCGGCCGCGTCGCGGAGCCGGGCGCGCAGGTTGACCCGCCAGGCCAGCGACCAGCCCGTCGACTGGTCACCGCGCAGGTCCAGCGTGCGCGCGGCCGCGGCGGCGAGTGTCGGCGTACCGTCCGGGGTGATCGCCTCGCCGGGGTGCAGGGCGACCAGGTGGGACGTGTGCCGGTGGTGCGGGTCCTCCTCGGGCAGATCGGCGGCCCACTCCTGCAGTTGCCCCTGGCCGCCGACCTTCGGCTCCGGGATCCGCTTGCGGGCCGCGGCGAACCGCTCGACCAACGGGTCGGAGATGTCGAGCAGGTCCGCGGACAGCTCGCAGCGGTGGAAGAGATCGGCGATCAGTGCGAGGTCCATCGTCGCGGACACGGTGACCGAGGCAGGCTTGCCGTCGGCGGCGATGTAGTCGTTCTCGGGCGAAGTGGACGGCGCGGTACCGAGGCTGCCGTCAGGGAGTTCGACCAGCCAGTCGAGGCAGAACTCGGCGGCCCCGAGCAGCACCGGCCAGGCCCGGCGGAGGAAGTCGAGGTCCTCGGTGAACGCGTAGTGGTCCCACAGGTGGCGACTCAACCAGGCACCGGCGAGCGGCCAGTTCGACCACCGCGGGTCGCCGTCGACCGGGATCGACCAGCACCACGCGTCGGCGTTGTGGTGCGCCGTCCAGCCACCGCATCCGTACCGCTCCCGGGCCGTACTCCGGCCCGCCTCGGCGAGGTGCTCCAGGTACGTGAGCAGCGGTTCGTGGCACTCGGACAGGCCGGTCGACTCGGCCGGCCAGTAATTCATCTCGGTGTTGATGTTCACCGTGTAGTTCGAGCTCCACGGCGGCCGGAGTTCCTCGTTCCAGATGCCCTGCAAGGTCGTCGGCAGCCCACCGGGCCGCGAACTGGCGATCATCAGGTACCGGCCGTAGTTGAACACCAGCGCGGCGAGACCGGGATCGTCGTGCTCGACCGCGCGGGCCAGCCGCCGGTCGATCGGCAACGCCTCGGCCTCGGCCTCGATCACCAGCTCCAACGCGGACCGCCGGAACAACGCCTGGTGGTCCGCCTGGTGCTCGGCCAGCAGGTCCGCGTGCTCACGACCGAGCGCGGCGACGACCTTCTCGTCGGCCGCGGACCAGCACTCGAACCCGGTCCGGGTCGGGGTGACCAGCGGCCCGTCGTACCCGGTGGCGGTGGAGAGGACCAGGACGACCTCGCCCGCGCCTTCCACGGTGAGCTGGCCCGCGCCGCGGAGTACGCCGTCGGTCTTGCCGCGCAGGGCGATGGCGGCCGCCATGCCACGATCAGCGCCCTCGGAGTACCGGATCGGCTCGTCCTCCCGGACGTGCGGCGGGGCCACGTTCGCCGGCGCCTGCAGGAGGAGGCTGAGGCCGTCCTCGACGACCTGCGGCTCCGATCGCAGCGGTGATGTCAGTCGGGCGGCGAGCGACAGGGCGCCCGGCTGCGACGCGGTGATCCGGTAGACGAGGACCCCGGCGGGTGCGCTGACGAAGACTTCCTGCCGGACCGTCACTCCCCCGATCTCGTACTCCGCGACCGCTGTCGCCGCGTCCAGGTCGAGCACCCGGCCGTACCGGGTGAGGTCTGCCTCGCTGGCCGCGGTGCCGTTGACCTCGAGGTCGATCAGCAGGTCGCCGAGCGGCAGGTACGCCTGCGAGTAGCCGGAGTGGAAGCCCTTGGCCAGGTCCTCGGCCGTCCGGACATCGCCGGCTGCGATCGCCGCCCGGACTGCGTCCACGGCCTCGGCGCCGACGGCCCCGTGCGACTCGGCCAGCCGGCGCGCGGTCTCCGGACTGCCGGACCAGCAGGTCTCGTCGTTCAGCCCGATTCGCTCGTGCCCGACGCCGCCGAAGCACATCGCGCCGATGTGGCCGTTGCCGAGCGGTACAGCTTCGAGCCAGGTGCCGGCCGGACGGTCGTAGCTCAACCGCGTTCCCGCCGTCCGGTCCGAGCCCACCAGGTTGCTCATTCCAGGACCTCCGTCGATGATGAGGAGATAATCGTCATATGAATGACGGGGATCGTAGCGAGGAGGCTCGCTGTGGTCCAGACTGAGACCATCGAAAATCGTCGAAATCATAGGATCTATTTCTCTCGACCGCCCAGAGGGGGCTCCATGGCACGCATCACGTCGGTGGAAGTCGTCGACGTCCGCTTCCCGACTTCGCTGACCCGCGACGGTTCCGACGCGATGAACAAGGACGGTGACTACTCCGCCGCGTACGTCGTCCTGCGCACCGACGACCCGGCGCTGAGCGGGTACGGCTTCACGTTCACGATCGGCCGCGGCAACGACCTCTGCGTCGCCGCCGCCGCCCAGCGCGCTCGCCCCCTGGTCGGGCGCGACGTGGACGCGCTGTGCGCCGATCCAGGCGGCGTCTACCGCGAACTGCAGTCCGACTCGCAGTTGCGCTGGCTCGGCCCGGACAAGGGCGTCGTCCATCTCGCGCTCGCCGCGGTGATGAACGCGTTGTGGGACCTGGCCGCCCGGCGAGCCGGCAAGCCGCTGTGGCGGTTGCTGGCCGACATGTCCCCCGCGGAACTGGTGGCCGCGGCGGACCTGCGGTACCTGTCCGACGTCCTCACGCCGGAGCAGGCGATCGCGTTGCTGGCCGACCGCGTACCCGGCCGGGCCGCGCGGATCGAGGAACTCGAGGGCAGCGGGTACCCCTGCTACACCACGTCCGCGGGCTGGCTCGGCTACTCCGACGACAAGCTGCGCCGGCTCTGCGAAGAGGCTGTTGCCGAGGGCTACAAGCACGTGAAACTCAAGGTGGGCGCGGATCTGGACGACGACATCCGCCGCTGCGGGATCGCCCGCGAGGTGCTCGGACCGGACGGTCATCTGATGATCGACGCGAACCAGGTCTGGGACGTCCCGGAGGCGATCGAGTGGGTCCGGGAACTGGCCCGGTTCGACCCGCTCTGGATCGAGGAGCCGACCAGCCCGGACGACATCCTCGGCCATGCGGCGATCCGGACCGCGGTCGCGCCGATCGGCGTCGCCACCGGTGAGCACGGGATGAACCGGGTGCTGTTCAAGCAGCTCTTCCAGGCCGGCGCGATCGACTACTGCCAGCTCGACGCGGCCCGGCTCGGCAGCGTCAACGAGGTCCTCGCCGTGTACCTGCTGGCCGCACATTTCGACGTCCCGGTCTGCCCGCACGCGGGCGGGGTCGGGCTGTGCGAGCTCGTCCAGCACCTCGCGATCTTCGACTACGTGGCCGTCTCGGCGTCCTTGGACCGCCGGGTCACGGAGTACGTCGACCACCTGCACGAGCACTTCACGGACCCGTGCGTCGTGCGCAACGGAGCGTACGTCCTGCCCTCCGCGGCCGGGTACAGTGCCGAGATGCACGCACTGTCACTAGCGGAGTACGCGTTCCCGCACGGGACGTACTGGGCCTCGCGCGACGGCACGGAGTCGGTCGCGTGAGCCCGAAGGCGCCGCGGACGGCGGAGGAGGGCCGCGGCGGCGGTTCGCAGACCGACGTCGTCGTCCAGGGGATCAAACGCCTCATCATCGAGGGGACCCTGCGGCCAGGCGACCGGCTGCCGGTCGAGAAGGACCTCGCCGAGGCGCTCGGCGTGTCCCGAAGCCCTTTGCGAGAAGGGGTTCGGGCGCTGTCGATGCTAGGCGTCCTGGAGACCCGGCAGGGTGACGGGACGTACGTCACCGCGCTCGACTCCTCGTTGCTGCTGGCCCCGATGGGGTTCGTGGTCGACCTCCAGGACCGGAGCGGCGCGCCGCATCTGCACGCCGTCCGCCGGATCCTGGAGACCGAGGCGGCCGCGCTCGCCGCGACCAGGATCAGCGCGGACGACCTGGCCGCCGCGGACGAGGTCCTGCGCCGGACGGAGGCCGAGCTGGCCGACGGCGAACCGGACCACGAGGTGCTGATCGACAACGACATCGCCTTCCACCGGATCATCGCGAAGTCCGCGGCGAACCCGGTACTCGAGGCGCTGATCGAGGCCCTCGGCGGCCGGACCACCCGCGACCGGCTGTGGCGCTCGATCAGCCAGAAGGGCGCCGACGAGTCCACCCACAGCGAGCACCGCGCGATCCTCGCCGCGCTGCAGGGCCACGACCCCGACCGGGCCCGGACCAGGATGGCCGCGCACCTGTTCGGCGTCGAGGACTACCTGCACCAGCGCCCCGTCGACACCGAGGCGATGGCCCGGTAATTCGGTTGTCCCACCGCGTCGTCACTGGTGCACTGGTCCGATGCCAGTGATCAGCGACGACCAGCGGAAAGCCTTTCGTACCCAGGGTTTCGTGGTCGTACCAGGTGTGCTGACCGACGACCAGATCGCCGCCGGCCGGGCCCTCGTCACGCGCGAACTGGACCAGCAGCCACCACCACCCGGGCACGTCGGTATCCACTTCACCTGGCCGCGGTTCGAGGACGGCGGACATGCGCTGCTCGACTTCTACCGCGAGACCGGTGTCGGCGGACTCGCCGCACAGCTCGTTCGTACCGACCTCGGGCTGGACGAGCCGGACTTCGCGCAGGTCGCGACCACGACGCCGCCCTGGCCGCACCGACCAGGTGGACCCCATGTCGACGGACTCAACCCGCCCGCGCCCGACGGGACGCCGTACACCTTCTCGCTGCTCGCGGGGATCTGGCTGACCGACCACGAAGAGCTTGACCGGGGCAACCTCTACGTCTGGCCGGAGACGCACCTGCGGTTCGGCGAGTACCTGCGCGAGCACGGTGGCGCCGACGCGATGATCCACCGGGACGGCTGGAACGAGGGCCCGTACCCGAAGGTGGATCTCGGTGAGCGGACCCAGGTCAGCGGTCCGGCCGGCAGTGTGTTGTTCGCGCACTACCTGCTCGCGCACAACATCGGCGGCCACTCGGGGACGTCCGACGACGAGCGCCGGGAGACCTTGTACTACCGGCTCAGCGCCGCCGGCCACCGGGAGCGGTGGCGGGACGTGGTCACCGATCCGCTGCTCGAGTTCGCGGAGTAGTCAGCTCGATCAGCATCGGCAGGTGATCGGAGGCGGCCGCGAGGTCGGCTTGGGTGATGCCCTCGATCTCGTCCAGGGGGACGACGCGGCCGGTGAGTCCAGGGGCCAGGTGGGCGCCGTCGATCCGCTTGTGCGGGTCGGCGGAGCTGAACGTGGGCCCCGCGTCCTGGCCGAGGTCGGTGAGGCCTTCGTCGGCGAGGCGCTTCCAGACCGGACCGTCGGGTTCCTCGTTCAGGTCGCCGACCAGCAGGTACGGCAGGCCGAACGACTTGCAGCCGCGGAGCACCTGGTCGAGTTCGTGCTGGCGACCGCGAATGTGCAGGCCCAGGTGACAGACGACCAGCGCGAGCTCGGTACCACCGAGGGTGACGCGGCCGCCGACCGCGCCGCCGGGGAGCTGGGTGGCGATCAGGTTGAGCCGGCGCCGGACGAACGGCCGCCAGACCCGCCAGTGCAGGGCCGCCGCCAATTCGGTGCCCTTGGCAACCAGGATCGCGTTCCGCGCCGAGGCGGCGACATACGTCATCCCGAAGGTGGCCGCCATCGCCCGCCGCTTCCGCCGGGTCCCCCACCAGGTCGGCGCCTCCTGGATCAACGCGACCTCGGCAGCACAAGCCCGCACCACCCGGGCCAGCGCGGCCCGATCATCACCCCACCTATGCACGTTGTACGACAGCACCCGCAAGGTCGGCCCCTCAGGCACCAGGCTCCGATCAGGCGACCCCTCCGCCAGCGGGTCAGCCGGGCGGTCCCCCGAGCCGGCGTCGCCGGAGTCGGGCGGGCTGGTCGTCATGCGTCGTGGTCGCCCGGGACGTCGGCGGGGTGCTTGTGGTGCAGGTCGTCCGGGTCGTCGAGGCGCAGCTCCGGCTCGGCCGTCCGCATCCCGGTCCGGCGGCTCGCGGACTTGCGGGCCGCTCGCTCCATCCGCGCCCCGCGACCGCTGCGGGCCGCCGTCTTCGCCGTGACGGCCGTCGTCTTCACGCGGACCCGGCGCAACCAGGTCGCCTCTTCACGAGCCAGGTCAGCCGCGCCGACCAGGCCGGCCTCCGGACCCAGTACCGCGCGCACGATCCGCGCCTCGGGCCGGAACCCACGCCCGGTCAACGTCCGCTTGAACGCCTCCCGGGCCGGCGCCAGCAGCAACTCCCCCGCGTCCGACACGCCCCCACCGATGACGAACGTCCCCGGATCCAGCGCGGCCGCCAGGTTCGCCAGCCCGATGCCGAGCCAGCGGCCGACGTCCTCGAGCAGCTCGACCGCGACCGGGTCGCCGTCCTTGGCCAGCTCGGTCACCATCGGCCCGTTGATCTTGCGCGGATCCCCGTCGGCCCGGCGGAGCAGGTTGTGCGCGACCGGCGACCCGGACAAAGCCAGCTCCCGCGCCTCCCGGGTGAGCGCGTTCCCCGAGGCGTACTGTTCCCAGCAGCCACGGTTGCCGCACTCGCACCGATGACCGCCGGGTACCACCTGCATGTGCCCGAACTCGCCCGCGATCCCGAACTTGCCGCGCTGCAACGCTCCGTCGTTGAGGATGGCGCCGCCGATCCCGGTCCCGAGCGTGACGCAGACCAGGTGGCTCTCGCCCTGGCCGCCGCCGAACCGCCACTCCGACCAGGCGGCCGCGTTCGCGTCGTTCTCGACCACCACGGGGAGCCCGAGCCGGCGCTCCACCGCGTCCCGGAGCGGCTCGTGCCGCCAGGCCAGGTGCGGCGCGAACAGCACCGACGACCGCGTCCCGTCGACGAACCCGGCGGCGCCGATCCCGACCGCGATCACGTCGTGCCGCGACTCCAGGTCGTGCACGACCTCGGCGATCGCGTCCTCGGTCTCCTTCGGGTCCTTGGTCGGCGTGTCCCGGCGGAGCCGGTCCAGGATGTTGCCCTCCGGGTCGACCACCCCGGCGGCGACCTTGGTGCCACCGATGTCGATCCCGATCGTCAACGCCTGCGTCAGAGCCATCGCCCGAGCCTCCTCGCGGTACCCCCAGATCCCAGCCAACCAGTTGTCAGGTCCAGCCAACCACGACACGCCAACCGCGCCGGCCTCACTGCCGCGGCTCCGGCGCCTCCAAGCGGGCCAGGTCGGCGGCACCGATGATGCCGGCGTCGTTGCCGAGTTCGGCGATCCCGAACGGCGGGTGCGGGCGGTTCGCCTTGGCCGGCAGGTTCCGCTCGAAGGCGACCAGCGCGGACTTCGTGACCAGGTCCTTCGCCGCGCTGACCCCGCCGCCGAGCACGATCAGGCTCGGGTCGAACAGGGTCACGATGCTCGCCAGACCCTCGCCCAGCCAGCGGCCGAGGTCGTCCAGCAGCTCGACCGCGCACGGGTCGCCCTGGGTCGCGGCCGTGGTGATCATCGGGCCGGTCAGCTCGGCGGAGTCGGTGATGCCGCACACGCTCAGCATCTGCGCCGCGGCGAGCGACCCGGAGTCCGCCTGCGCCCGGCCCTCGCGGACCAGCGCGCGGCCGGAGGCGTACTGCTCCCAGCATCCGCGCGCACCGCAGCCGCACCGGTGTCCGCCCGGGACGACGCGCATGTGCCCGAGCTCGGCGCCGACACCGTGGGCGCCGCGCAGCATCTCGCCACCGAGCACCACGCCGCCGCCGATCCCGGTGCCGACGGTGATGCAGACCATGTCCTGGACGTCGCGCGCGGCGCCGAACGCGAACTCGCCCCAGGCGGCCGCGTTCGCGTCGTTCTCCACCACCACCGGGACCTTGAGCGCGTCGCCGACGCGGGCGCCGAGCGGCTCGTCCCGCCAGGCCAGGTTCGGCGCGAACAACACGGTGGAACGGTCCGCGGAGACGAAGCCGGCGGCACCGATGCCGACCGCCTCGATCTCGTGGTCCGCGATCAGCTCGGCGGCCGCGTCGATGATCGCCTTCGCGGTCTGGTCGACCGAGTCGGCCGGCGTGTCCCGGTGGGTCCGGGCGCCGATCTTGCCGTCCGGGCCGACGACGCCGGCCGCGATCTTCGTTCCGCCGACATCGATGCCGATGCTCAGTCCCATGGTTCGGGGTCCTCACTCACGTCGATCCGGTCCACCCGGGACCGCACCGGTTCGTCCGCCTCCGGCTGACCGGCGGTCCGCGACTCTGCGTCCGTCCGGGCCTGGCGCGCCGCCTCGGCGGCCGCCTCCAGCAAAGATCTCATCGACCCGAGCACCCCGGCCGCGGCCGTCGACAGCTGCTCGATCGTCTCAGGACTGGTACTCCGCACCCGGTTGATCAGCTGACAGACCGGACACCACTGACACTCCGGCCCCCGCCCGATCCCGTGCAGATGCTCCTCACCACGCCCAGCATCCGCCTCTCCCCCGCCGTCACCTTCGTACGCGTCGGCACCCCGCCCCGCGCCGCCGCGGGAGGCGCGACCCGCGCTCGGGTCGGCCACGTCCTCCCCCGCACCGCCGGCTGCCGCCGGACCGGGCGCCTCAGCGCCTTCCGCACCGTGTGCGTGCGCGCCGCGGGCTTCGGCGGCGGCTTGCTGGAGGACGGCGAAGAGTTTGGCGGCTTCTTCGGCGACGGATCCGACCGGGTCCTTGCTCACCTGGTGCCCTCCGTCATCGCCGCATGCTCCGCAGCGAGCTCGGAGTCCATCTGCTCGCGGATCTCCTGCGCCAGCTCCTGCGCGGACTCCAACGGCCCGGCCCCGGTCGGTACCTCCGCCGCCGGCGCCCCGACGCGCTGCGCCGGCTCCCGCGGAGCGAAGCGCACCTGCAGCCGCCCGTCGTCCAGCCGCGCCCCCGCGACCACGCCGCGCGCCAACGCGGCCGGCAGCGGGATCACCCGGCGGTACGACCCGACCGTGATGATCAGCTCGTCGCCGTGCCGGGCCAGCTCGAGATCGGCGGCGGATGCCAACGGCAACGGCATCGTCAGCGTGTACGTCCGCCCGTCGGTGTCGATGTGCCGGTCCACCAGCAACGAGGTCGCGTCCGAGGCCCGCGCGAACGGGTCGTCCCCGCCGTACATCTCGACCGCGAACGCGGCCAGCTCCTCCACGCCGACCGGCTCGCACGCGCGGTACGGCGACTCCCAGATCGGCAGCGGGCTGAACGAGTCGGCCACGTCCTCCAGGATCCCGCGTTGCGCGGCGACCCACTGCCGGCGCCAGTTGTCCGCGCCGGCCGCCGGGAACACCCGGTTCGCGACGATCCCGTCCACCCGGTACCCGTACAGCGACAACGTCGTGAGCGACCGACGCGCCTCGGCAACGACCACGGCCTCCGGCGTCAGCACCAGCCGCACGGACGCGTCCGGCCCGGCCAGCAGCGCCCGGATGTCGGCCAGGTCGCGCTGCAACCGCCGGAGCGCGTCGAACACGTTGTCGTCCGGCATCGGCAACCCGGACGCCCGCCCGAGCAACGGCCGCAGGCTGCGGATCACCTTGCGCTCGGCGTGGATGATCCGGTCCATGTACCAGTTGAGCGCCTCCGGCAACGCCAGCAGTCGCAGCGTCTCGGCGGTCGGCGCGCAGTCCACGACCACGACGTCCCAGCGGCCCGAGCGGACGTGATCGCGCACTTCGAGCAGCGCGAGCACCTCCTCGGCCCCCGGCAGCACGGTGAGCTCCTCGGCCTCGATCGGGTCCACCCCGACGACGTGCAGCACCGACCGCAGGTACGCCTGAATGTCGCCCCAGGACCGCTCGAACCGGCGTTGCGTGTCGATCTGCTGGACGAACAGCAGGTCGTCGATCTCGGTCGGCTCCTGGCCGACCTCGGAGTCGAACGCGTCCGACAGCGAGTGCGCCCCGTCGGTGGACAGCACCAGCGTGCGCAGTCCCCGCAATGCGGCCAGCGTGGCGGTGCCGGCCGCGGACGTGGTCTTCCCCACGCCGCCCTTACCTGTGTACAGCAGAACCCGAGTCACTGGAATCAGGACTCGACGCGCTTCTTGAGCCCCTTCAGGGCCGTGTCGATGATGACCTTCTCGGCCTTGCGTTTGAGCATGCCGATCATCGGGATCGCGACATCCACCGCGAGCCGGTACGTCACCTCGGTCTGCCCGTCGCCGGCCTCCCGCAGCACGTACGCCCCGTCCATCCCCTTCACCATCTTGGCCTGCACGAGCGACCAGGTGACCTCGTTGCGGGACCAGACGTAGTCCAGCGTGTACTCGTCGGAGATCGCCCCGGCGTCCACCTTGAACCGGACCTGTTTCGGCCGGCCGGCCTCGTCGGTGGACAGCACCTCGGTCTCGCGCATCGAGTCGGCCCACTGCGGGTACGCCTCGAAGTCCGCGATCACCGCCATGATCGCCTTCGGGGTCGCGTTCACGACGATGGTCGAGGTGGTCTGCTCTGCCATCGATTCACCTCTTCGCTGCCGGGACGGTTGCTCTGACGCTCCGGCCGCTGGCCTGGTCGGCGGCACAGCCGGTCGCGGGGCGCCGGGGCCCCCACCGGAGACTATCGCGGGTTCCCAGCCGGGCCTGCGCTCGCCCGCGGCGCGGCCCGTCTCGATCTCGTCCTTGAACCGCCAGATGTTGGCCCGGTACCGCGCGACGTACTCCTCCTGGAGCCTGCGCAACGCCCGCGGACGCAACGGCCGCGCCGGGTCGACCCGGAGGTACCAGTGCACCACCACGCCGTCGCGGACCTGCTCCAGCCACCACTCCGCCGTACCGGTCGCGGCGCCGGTGACGGCCCAGCGGACGCCCTCCAGGCCGCGGCGCTCGGACGGCGTCAGGACCAGGTCCGGCCACCACTCACGCCACAGGGTGTCCGAGCCGAGCCGGTCCGCGACGTAGGCTGGTTCGGCAACGACCAAGTCGTCGCAACTGATGTCGAGCGATGGCATACGTACCTAGTTCCCTGGGTCACACTCGTCTGGCTACTTACGGGTAGGTGACTGTAGCGTGCGCCGGAGTCGACAAATCGTGACCGACTGAGGAGACGCGGATGCGTGAGTACACCGTTCCTGCTGTGATCGAGCCCCCGACGACCGGCGGGCTGGGCGACGCCGTCTGGGCGAACGCGTCCTCTCATCCTGACACCGCCGTGTTCAGCCGCCGGGTCCAGGGCGGCTGGCAGGACGTGTCGGCCGCCGAGTTCGCCCGCCAGGTCGGCGCGGTGGCCAAGGGCCTGATCGCGGCCGGCGTCCAGCACGGTGACCGGGTCGCCCTGCTCAGCGCCACCCGGTACGAGTGGACCCTGGTCGACTACGCGATCTGGTCGATCGGCGCCGTCACCGTCCCGATCTACGAGACGTCGTCCGCGTCCCAGATCCAGTGGATCCTGACCGACTCCGAGGCCGTCGCCGCGATCGTCGAGAACGCCGCGCACGGTGCCGTCGTCGAGTCCGCCCGGTCCGACGCGCCGTCGCTGCAGGAGGTCTGGCAGCTGGACTCCGGCGCGATCGAGGAACTCACGGTCATCGGCCAGAACGTCACCGACACGGAGCTGGACAAGCGCCGGAGCGCGGTGACCCCGGACGACCTGTCCACGCTGATCTACACCTCGGGGACCACCGGCCGGCCGAAGGGCTGCCGGATCACCCACGCGAACTTCATGGACGAGCTCGGGACCGCGGTGAAGGTGCTCGACGACCTGTTCGACGTGAACGGCGCGTCCACCCTGCTCTTCCTGCCGCTGGCGCACGTGTTTGCCCGGATCATCCAGGTCGGCTGCGTGATGATGCGGGTCAGGCTCGGCCACAGTTCCGACGTGAAGAACCTGGTCACCGACCTCGGTGAGTTCAAGCCGACGTTCATCCTCAGCGTGCCGCGGGTGTTCGAGAAGGTCTTCAACACCGCCAGCCAGACCGCGCACTCCGCGGGCAAGGGCAAGATCTTCGACGCCGCCGCGGAGACCGCGATCGCGTACTCCCGGGCCCAGGACGACGGCGGCCCGGGCTTCGGGCTGAAGGCGAAGCACGCCCTGTTCGACAAGCTCGTGTACGGCAAGCTGCGGACCGTCCTCGGCGGCCAGGTCGACTACGCCGTCTCCGGTGGCGCCCCGCTCGGCGAACGCCTCGGCCACTTCTTCCGCGGTATCGGCGTCCCCGTCCTGGAGGGGTACGGCCTGACCGAGACCACGGCCGCGTTGTCGGTCAACCTCCCCGACGACATCCGCATCGGTACCGTCGGCCGGCCGCTTCCGGGGGTCACGGTCCGGGTTGCCGACGACGGCGAGCTCTGCTTCAAGGGCGGCCAGGTGATGCAGGGCTACTGGAAGAACGACGAAGCCACCGCGGCCTCGATCGATGCCGACGGCTTCTTCCACACCGGCGACCTGGGCGAGTTCGACGCCGACGGCTTCATCCGGATCACCGGCCGCAAGAAGGAGATCCTGGTGACGGCCGGCGGCAAGAACGTGGCCCCCGCCGTCCTCGAAGACGCGATCCGTCTACACCCGCTGGTCAGCCAGTGCATGGTCGTCGGCGACGGCAAACCGTTCATCGCCGCCCTCGTCACCCTCGACCCGGAAACCATCCCGGCCTGGGCCACCCAGCACGGCAAGCCGACCGACCTGCAAGCGCTCGTCGACGACAAGGACCTGCTCGCCGAGATCCAGAAGGCGATCGACGAAGCCAACACCGCGGTCTCGAAGGCCGAGGGCATCAAGAAGTTCACGGTGCTCCCCACGGACTGGACGCAGGAGAACGGCGAGCTGTCCCTCAAGCTCTCCCTCCGCCGCCACATCGTGATGAAGAAACACGAAGCCGACGTCGAGGCGCTGTACGCGAAGTAGCCCCCACGCCCAGCTCCGCCGTCGCTCAGCTCACCGCCCGGCAGCCGACACCCTGTCTCCAACGCATTCGGAGCACCGTAGATGCAGCTGGCAAGCACGGTCTGGGACGGCGGCGGGCGGGTCGTCGTCCTGCTGCACGGGATGATGGGGTGTGCCGAGCAGTTCTGGCAGGTCGGGCCGGCCTTGGCCGAGCTCGGCTATCGAGCGGTTGCCCTCGATCTGCCGGGCCACGGTGAGTCGCCTTCGGCGGCGGCCGCGGACCTGGGGTTGTTCGCCTCCTCGGTGGTGGAAGCGGTCGGCGCGGAGCCGGAGTTGGCCATCGGGCATTCACTCGGTGCCGTTGTGCTCGCCGAGGCGCTGCCTGCTCTTCGGCCGTCCAGGGTCGTGTACGTCGACGTCCCGCTGGCCGATGATCGCGGGTCCTCCCCGTCGGCCCAGGAACTGGCCGCGACGTTCGCCACGGCAAAGGCGGGGCGCACCGTGGAGGCGCTCACGATCAGCCGGCCGGAGTGGACCGACCAGGATCGCCAGGTCGAGGCGGCTGCGGCTCGTCGGTTCGATGTCGGTACCGCGGTCGCGGTCGAGCTCGCGTACGCGAAGAATCCGCGCACGCGGCCGCCTGGTACCGACAGACCGTCATTGGTGATTCGCGCCGAGCCGAGCCGGTACGTGTCCGCGGCGCGCGCTGCCGTACTGCGGGAGCTCGGCTTCGAGGTTCGTTCGATCGCCGGGGCCGGGCACAGCGTTTGGTACGGGCATTTCCCCGAGTTCATGGCGGCGCTGGACGGCTGGGTCTGACCGAGGTCTTCAGGCTGTCGGAATCTGTCAGTGTTCTGACAGTGGGGTGGAGTTAGGTGAGGGCAGCACCGCGGATTCGTTCGTAGGGCTGCTCGCCTTTCGCCTCTGGAGGACTCATGTTGAAACGTCGTCTCGCCGCCCTGGCGTTGACGTTGGGTATCGCGGTCGCCGGTCTGGTCACCGTCACGCAGCCGGCCAACGCTGCGACAACAGCCGCCACGGCCACCTGCAACGCGGGGAGTGCCTGCCTCTACTGGTACAACACCGACGGCTCCGCCACCCTCAAGTACCAGAACGCCGGCAACATCCACGGCCTGCTCGGGGTCGGGTACTGGGGTGGTTACGTCTGGAACAACGGAAAGAAGTACCCCGGCGCAGACCACATCACGCTCACCACGAAACTCTATGACGTTCGCTGGCGGATCTGCCTGCACTACGGCGCGGTGAACTTCACCCAGGGGACCGGTGTCGCGACGGCCGGCAAGCTCCAGGACGAAGAGACCGTCACCGGCTGGACCTGGCGCGGTGAGTGCGCCGCGGGCGAGGACCGCTGGCACAGCTACTGACCCACAGACCGCCTCGGCCGGCGGTAGGCCCCCCGATTCCCGCCGGCCGAGGCGCCGTTCCTTGAAACCGCGCCGCCCGTACAGTCGGGGCCATGTCGACCGACGATGCGTTCCTCGCCGACGTCACCTCCCGCCTCGCCGCACTGCCGGCCGTCGAGGCGGTGGCACTCGGTGGATCGCGGGCCGTGGGCAACCATCGACCCGACAGCGACTGGGACTTCGCGATCTACTACCGCGGCCCCTTCTCCCCCGGCGACCTCCGCGCGATCGGCTGGCCGGGTGAAGTCTCCGAGCTCGGCGGATGGGGCGGCGGCATCTTCAACGGCGGCGCCTGGCTGACCGTCGACGGGCGCCGGGTCGACGTGCACTACCGCGACCTCGACGACGTGGAGCACCAGCTCGCCGAGGCGCGAGCGGGCCGGTTCGGGATCGAGCGGCTGATGTTCCATCTGGCCGGCGTCCCCACCTACATCGTGGTCGCCGAGCTCGCCCTCAACCAGGTACTCCACAGGGCCCTCCCCCGCCCCGAATACCCCGAGCTCCTCAAGCAACAAGCCGGCCGGCGCTGGCGGGACGAGGCGCGCTTGACCCTCGACTACGCGCGCACCGCGTACGCAGCTCGCGGCCTCGTCACCGAGACGGCAGGCGCGATCGCGACCGCGGCCTGCATGGCGGCGCACGGAGTACTGGCTTCTCGTGGCGAGTGGGTCACCAACGAGAAACGCCTCCTCGAGCGAGCCGGGTTCCGTACCGTGGACTCGGTTCTCGCCACGGACAACCTGACCGCTGCCATCGACGACGCCTCCTCGCTCCTGGGGCTCACCTCACCGCGCTGAGCCGCTGTCCGTTGGTGTCAGTGATCTGACAGCGCGACGGAGTTGGGTAATGGCACGCCCCGCGAAGCCGGTTCGCGGGGCGACTCATCGCATCGCTCCAGGAGGACAGAAATGTTGAAACGCCGTCTCGCCACTTCGGTGGTGACGTTGGGCATCGCTGTGGCCGGTCTGGTCACCGTGACACCCGCGGCCAACGCGGCCACCTGCAACTCGGGCAGCGGCTGCATCTACTCGACCAATCCCGATAACAGCGACTCCCTCATGTACCAGACCGCGGGCAACCTCCGGACGGCGAAGACCGTCGGCTACTACGGCGGGTTCGTCCGGAACAACGGCACGCGGTATCCCGACGCCGACCACCTCACCGTCACGACCTTGCACAACGGCGAGCGCTGGCGGATCTGCCTGCACTACGGCCCGGTCAGCTTCACGGAGGGAACTGGCGCCACCACGGCAGCTCACCTCCAGAGCGAGGAGACCGTCACCGGCTGGACCTGGCGCGGTGAATGCGCCGCGGGCGAGGATCGCTGGCGCCGCTACTGACCCGGACCGTTCCGGCCGATTCCGCCGGCCTCGGCCACGATGCCGGGACCGCGGACAAGCTGTGCCTTGTCCGTGGTCCCCAGTACCTGTCCGCGGTCCGGTCCCCACCCGCTCCGCGTAACGAATTCCTGCTCTCACTGCGTCTGAAAAGTCAAAGGGCGAACGCGAACAGAACTATTTCGGCGCCTGCTGCCGTCTTCTCAGTAGGACGGCACCGAAGGTTGGCTCGACTTCGACGGGAGCTTGTGGATGAGGGCGAATGGGTGGACCGGCTCTGCGCCAGAGGGCTTCGACTCGGCAACAGTGCGGGGCGAGTTGACGATCGGTGAGATCGAGCCGGCGGAGTACCAAGGCGCGGCGGACCTTCATGGTGGAAGGAGTTTCCTGCAGCTCGCGTCCTGGGCAGAGGTCAAGCCCGACTGGTCGTCCGACCTGCTGGCTTGGCGGGATGCGGACGGCCGGGTCGTCGGTACGACTCTCGTCCTGTTCCGCCGGTTGCCCGGGCTGTCCCGGTGGTACGCGTACGTGCCCGAGGGACCGGATATCGACTGGGCCGATCCCTGGCTGGAACGCTGGCTGGACCCGTTGCTCGATCACCTGGAACGGCGCGGCGCCTTCGCGGTACGGATCGGCCCGCCGGCTGCTCTCCGACGGTGGCAGGCGACCACCCTCAAAGCTGCCGCTGGTCGTCGGCGACACGTCGATCACGTACTGGCCGACGTCGTCGAACCGGCCGGCTCAGCTGCTTCCGATCGGCTCAGATCCCTTGGCTGGCAGCGATGCGGCGCGGGACGCCTGGCGATCGACGCCCAGCCGCGGTACCAGTTCCAGGTACCGATCGGTGGCCGGGACCACGACCTGCTGGCCGGGTTCGGCAAGGAGTGGCAGCGCAACATCCGCAAGGCGATGAAGGTGGGCGTCCGGACCCGGCGTGGATCCGAGCACGACCTGGCGACCTTCCACGAGTTGCTGCGGCAGACCGAACTACGCAACGGCTTCCGCCTCGGCAGGTCGTTGGCGTACTACCAGCGGCAGTACCGGGCCCTCAACCGCGATGCGCCGGACCGGATGCGGCTGTACCTGTCGAGCTGGAACGGCGAGGTGCTCGCCGCCCACACGATGAACGTCGTCGGGCGCCGGGCCTGGTACCAGACGGGTGGATCGGCCAGTCATCGTCGCGAGGTCCGGCCGAGTCACATCCTGCAATGGACGATGATGAGGGACGCACAGAAACTCGGCGCCGAGCGGTACGACATGCGCGGCGTGTCCGGATGTCTCGACCCCGAGGACCCGGCGTTCGGCCTGCTGCGCTGGAAGCTGGGCACCGGTGGCGAACTCGTCGAGACCGTCGGCGAGTGGGAGCGGCCACTTCCCGGACCGATGAACCTCGCCCTGCACCGCGCGATGCTCCGCTACCGCGACCGGCCGAATTCCCTCGACGGCTAGGGCAACGTCAGCTCGGGCGGAAGCTGACCTCGGCGGCGTGCGGTACCGACTCGAGTTCGTCGCCGAGGGCCCATTCGGCGACCCGGGAAACCACCTCGGCCGGTACCGGGTCGGCACCGTTCATCGCCGGGATCCCCGTCGTCGCGTGGGCGTCGCGCGGGAGGACGACACGGAAGCCTCGAGCCAACGCGGTCCGCGCGGTCGCGCTCACGCACATCTCGGACATCAGGCCGCACACCACCAGCGAACCCACGTCCCGCTGCGCCAGCAACTCGGTCAGCCCGGTGTCCGCAAAGGCGTCGTCATGCACCTTGCGTACCACGGGCTCGCCGTCGACGACCGGGAAATGCAAGTCCCAACCCGGCGTACCGGGCGCATCGGACAGGCCCTCGGCACCGTCGTTCTGGACATGGACGACAAGCGCACCGGCCGCGCGAGCGTGATCCAGCAAGGTCGTCGTCTGCGCGACCAGCGCATCGGCGGAAGGGACCGCGCCGGGTCCGGTGACATGGGCCACCTGGACATCGATGATCAGCAGCGCGTCGACGGGCTCTCGCATGGCCCGATCCTCAGCGCTCATTCCGCCCAGGTCAAACCGATTCCCGCCCGGTCAACTCCGCCAGCAGACGACCCAGTTCGGAGGACGCGGTCACCTGGACCTGTTCGAGGTCCAGCCAGTGAGCCATCAGGGTCAGCTCGGCGGCCAACTCCGGCGCGATCGCGGAATCGGCCACTCCTGGTTCGGGCGTGACGGTCGGGACCAGCAACGCGGAGTTGCGGCGGTCGGACTTCAGGTCGACGCGCGCGACCAGGCGATCGCCGAGGAGGAACGGGAGCACGTAGTACCCGTGGACCCGTTGCGCGGCCGGGGTGTAGATGCTGATCCGGTAGAAGAAGTCGAACAGCCGGTGCACCCGATCGCGGTTCCAGATCAGCGTGTCGAACGGCGACAGCAGGGCGCGCGCGTGGACCGGCCGATCCTCCGCGTCCCGCCATCGGTAGCTCTGCCGGCTCTCCCCCTCGACCTGTACCGGGACCAGCTCCCCGGCCTCCACCAACTCCCCGATCACCCGCTTCCCAGTTGCCGTGAGCAAAGGAAAGTGACCCTGGGCACCGCACAACTCCCGCGCCGTGGCCACGCCGAGAGAGCGGGCCGAGATCCGTACCAGCTCCCGCAGCGCCTCGTCGGTACCGAGGTCACCCCCGGCCAGGACAGCCGCAGGCAGCACGCGCTCGGTGAGGTCGTAGTGCCGCTCGAAATTGCGCCGGCCCGCGATCGTCACCCGGCCCGCGCTGAACAGGTACTCCACCGCGATCTTCGCGTCCTGCCAGTTCCACATCCGGCCCGTACTCGGATCCGGGTCCGGTTCGTCGCGGCCACGGCGTACCCCGTCCGGGCTGGCCTGACCGGCGGTGACCGGGCCGCGGTCCGTCACCACCCCGAGCACCTCGTCGACGAACCCGGGCCGCTCGACGGTCAGCCGGCGCATCCCCGCGACGACCGACCACGGCGCCGACAACTCCGGGTCGAGCTCGGCGTCCCAGTCCTGACGTTCGGTGGCCCGCATCCGCCAGCGCAGCAGGGGGTACTGGCCGACCGGGATCAACGCCGCCTTGTGACCCCAGAAGTACTCGAACAGCGTCCGGTCGTCGCTCCAGCACATTCGGTCGAGCGTCGCCCGCGAGTACGGTCCGAGCCGCGCGAACAGCGGCAGGTAGTGCGAGCGGCAGAGTACGTTCACCGAGTCGAGCTGCAAGACTCCGAGCCGCTCGACCACCCGCCGAAGGTGCCGTCGATCGACCCGCCCAGCCGGTCGCGGCTCGGCGAATCCCTGCGCCGTCAGCGCGATCCGGCGCGCAACCTCGCTCGGGATCCGCTCGCCCGCCGGGCGCCCAGCCGCTGCCATACCGCCGAACCTACCGCCCGTCCAACGCACTTGGGAACGACCGGGGCCCGGGGATCACCGGCCGCCCGTGAACGTGATCCCGTTCGTGATCTGCTTCTGCGCCAGGAAGAAGATCGCCAGACACGGCAGCGTGATCAGCACCGAGGTTGCCATCAGCAACGGGGTGTCGGTGCCGTTCACCGACTGGAACCCGGCCAGTGCCAGCGGCAACGTCTTCCACTGGTCGGAGTTGATGTAGATGGCCGGCCCGAGGAAGTTGTTCCAGTACCCCATGAACAGCAGGATCGACACCGCCACCACCGCGGGCCGCGCCAGCGGCAGGTACACCAGCAGGAACATCCGGAACCAGCCGCAGCCGTCGACCACCGCCGCGTCGGCCAGCTCCCCCGGCATCCGGGCGAAGAACTGGCGGAACAGGAAGATGTAGAACGGCGAGCCGAAGAACGCCGGCAGGACCAGCGGGTACAGCGTGTCGATCATGCCGAGGTTGTTGAACAGCATGAACTGCGGCACCATCGTCACCTCCCCCGGCAGCAGCATCGTCGCCAGCACGACGGCGAAGATCACGCCGGAGAACCGGACCCGCAGCCGGGCGAACGCGAACCCGGCCAGCGCGCACGAGAAGACCGTGCCGACGATCGGGATCACCGTCGTCAGCACCGAGTTCAGCGTGTACCGCCAGAACGGGAACGACGTGATCGCCCGGGTGTAGTTGTCCCAGAGGAACTCGTCCGGCCAGATGCTCGCGCCGGCGCTGCCGACCCCGGCCAGCGAGCGCAGCGACGTCGCGATCATCCACAGGAACGGGTACACGAACGCCGCCGACCCGAGCACCAGCACGACGTACAACAACAGCGTCGTCGGCAGGTTCCGGCGCCAGTACGGGCGGTCGGCGCGCCGGATCGCCGGCGTCTCCGCCGGACGGGTCTCCACCAGCACAGCCATGACGTCAGCCCTTCCTCAGCCGCGGCCGGCGCCGGCCGCCCAGCTCGGTCTCGTAGTAGACGGCGAAGGCGCTCCCCCGCAGCGTGACCGCGGTCAGCGCCATGATGATCACGAACAGGATCCAGGCCAGCGCCGACGCGTACCCCATCCGGAAGTTCTGGAACGCGTTGTCGTACAGGTAATAGACGAAGAACAGCAGCGAGTCCTTCGGGCCGCCGTTCGCGATGAAGCCCTGGGTGAAGATCTGCAGCGCGCCGATGATCCCGGTCAGCACGTTGAACAGGATGATCGGGCTGAGCTGCGGCAACGTGATGTGCCAGAACAGCCGGACCACGCCCGCCCCGTCCAGCGCCGCCGCCTCGTACAGGTTGCTCGGTACGTCCTTCAGCCCGGCCAGGTAGATCACCATCGCGCCGCCAACGGTCCACAGACTCATCAGGATCACCGTCGGCAGTGCCCAGGACGCGTCGTTGAACCAGCCCGGCCCCTCGATCCCGGCCTTGCCGAGTAGGTCGTTCGCCAGCCCGTACTGCGGGTTGAAGACCCAGAGGAACAGCACGATCTGCGCCACCCCGGACACCAGGCTCGGCAGGTACCAGATCGTCCGGAACAACCGGATCCCCGGCAGGTCCACGTTCATCAGCAGCGCGACCAGGAACGCGAGCGCCGTCTGCAACGGCACGCTGATCAGCGCGTACAGCAGCGTCACCTTGATCGCCTGGGCGACCCGCGGGTCCTGGAACGCCTCGGTGTAGTTGGCGATGCCCACGTACTTCGGCGGCGTGATCAGGTCCCACGAGGTGAGGCTGACGTACACCGACGACAGCATCGGGCCGACCGTGAAGACCAGGAAGCCGATCAGCCAGGGCGAGATGAACAGCCAGAACGCGATCGTCTTGTCGGCCCGCGGCCACTTCCGCTTGGCCCCGTACGCCGCCAGTCCGATGACGGCGTACAGGACGGCCAGCAGGACCAGGAACGGGACCAGCGGCACCAGGACTCCCGGGACACCCCAGGACTCCGCGAGCTGCCGGATCCAGCCGATGGTCGGATTCACGTCCTACCTCACTGCTTCAGTGCCGCGGTGCACTTGTCGTTGAGCCCGGGCAGCACCTTGGCCACGTCGTCCTTGCCACTGCCGAGCGGGGTGTAGCTGGTGATGCCCTTGTCCGCGTCGCCGGAGATCTGCGCCTCGCGCGGAACCGAGGGGCTCACCAGGCCGGTCTTCATCGCGGTGGTGAACGCGGCCAGGTTCTTGTCGGCCGGCAGCACCTTCTCCAACGTTCCCGTCGACTCCGCGATGATCGGTACGCCGAGCGCGGTGTTGCCCTGGATCAGCTGGTCCTGTGCCTCCTTGGCGGTGCTGGCGAACTCGACGAACTTCTTCGCCGTCTCGGCCTGCTTGCCGCTCGCCGTCTTCGAGATCGCCAGCCCACCGACCTCCATCGGGAACCCCTTGCCGGGGACCGGGACGAGGGTCCAGTTCGGCTTGGTGAACTTCGCGAAGTCCGCGACCGTCCACGGCCCGAAGTCGCTGAACGTCCCGAGCCGCCCGGCCGCGAACCACTGCGCCTGGTCCTGACCCTCGACGTCCAGCGAGGTCGGCGCGGACCCCTCCTTCTGCAGGTCCACCACGTACTGCGCGGTCTGTACGCCCTGCTCGTCGCCGAAGGTGCACGCGGTCGCGTCGGCGTTGTAGAACCCGCCACCGGCCGCGGTCAGCCAGCCCTTGAACCACAGGTTGCTGGCCCCGTACACCCGCTTCTTGCCCTCACCGTGGGACAGCTTGGCGGCGATCGTCTTGTACTCCTCCAGCGTCAGCGGCGTGGTCGCGCTGGGCAACGGCAGCCCGGCGGCCTTGAACGCGTCCACGTTGATCGCCATCACCTTCGGCTTCGCGGTGAACGGCGTCGCGTAGTACTTGCCGTCGAACTTCAGCGCCGCGGAGATGTTCGGCTGGACGAACTTCGCCGGGTCCACCTGCTGCTCGGCGAAGCTGGGCGCGAACCCGGCCAGGCTGGTGTTGCTGATCTCCATCACGGTGGACTGGGTCCCGGCCGCGATCGACGTCTGCAGCTTCTGCTCGTAGTCGGCCTGGATCCAGTTCGTGGTCACCTTGGTGCCGGGGTTCGCCTGCTCGAACGCGGCCGCGATCGCCTTCAGCGAGGCCGCCTCGGAGTTCGTGCCCCAGAAGGAGAAGCTGATCTCGGCGCTGTCGTTCTTGCCGCCGTTGTTGGCGGCGGGCTGGCTGCCGGTCGCGCAGCCGGCGGCGAGCAGGAGTGCTGCCAGACCGGCGCCGGCCGGGAGCAGGCGGTTGCGAAGCTTCATGAGGGGTCCTTCGTCTGAGAGGTCACCCGGGCGGTCTCGCCGGGTGTGAGGGTCGTCCGTCCGGCGGTGCCGACCCGCACCGTCAGCGGCCCCGGTCCGCTGTGCACGGTGAGCTCCGTCGTGTGCCGGCCGGTCTGGCTGATGCGGAGGTCCCACGCACCGACCCGGACGTGGTCCGCGGTCAGCCGGCCGACGGCGGCCGGCAGGTGGGAGTCGATGGTCAGAGTCGCCGTCGCCGCGTCCGGCCGGAGCCCCAGCAATCCCGCCACCAGGTGCTGGACCACCGTGAAGGAGATCTCCGGGTAGTCGTCGCGGCTGTCGATCAGGTGCCGCAGCCAGCGCCAGGCCGACTCGTCGCGGCGGTGCCGGAAAAAGACCTCCGGCAGGTAGCTGAACGCCTCGATGTTCGCCGGCGGCGCCAGCTCGAGCTGCTGCTCCACGAAGTCCAGGTACGCCTCGGTCCGCGGGCCGTCGCCGGTCAGGCCGGTCATCGGCGCGATCCAGCTCGCCTCGAGCCCCCAGGCGAAGTCCAGCTCACCGCTCACCGAGCGGCCGCGGGCGAACCGGCCGAGCGACTCGCTCCACCAGCCGTCCAGGTACCGGCGCTGGATCCGCTCGGCCTGCTCGCGGTACGAGTCACCGTGCAGCCGGGCGACCGCGAGCAACGCGGCGTAGTGCAGCGCGAGCCCGTCGGACGCCACGGTCAGCGGCGCCTCCGAGTGCTCGTTGTACGTCGCCGTGCCGACGAAGATGTCGCCGGTCCCGGACGCCTCGGGAATTCCGTCCCCGTCGCCGTCGTGCCCGGCGACGAAGTCCTCGACCGAGCGCCGGTAGTACGCCGCCAGGTCGGGGTCGTCGATCCAGGCCCGGTCGCCGGTCCAGGCGTACTGCTCCAGCGACCGCCAGGTCAGGTCGAACACCGCGGGGATCTCCCGCACGAAGTCGTCGTCACCCCGGTAGTCGAGCGCGGCCGGCGTCCCGTCGAAGTGGAACGCCCACAGCGGGTACCACTTGCGCGCCGCCGTCGCGGACCGGGCGAAGTGCCGCAGCATCGCGAAGTTCTCCGCGTCCAGCCCGAGCAGGTGCGCACCGACGGCCTGGTGACAGACGTCCCGCGAGTAGAACATGTCCCGCGACGGGTAGCCCGCCCAGTACGACGGCAGGTTGCCCTTGGCAACGTCCGTCTGGACCCAGCCGAGGGCCCGCTTCCGGGCCCAGGAGAACGCCTCCTCGACCAGCGGGTTGTCCGACGTGACGGTCAGCGCGACCATTCCGGCCACCTTCCGTGGAATCGACTATTAGCGCTAAAATTAGGCATCCGATCCCCGATAGTCAATATGTTCGGCGGGACGGATTTTACCGCTATAGTCGGCGGTGACGACGAAGGAGACCCAGCATGACGCCTGCCCCGCCCGCGGCCGGATTCGAGGTCCGCTCCCCCGCCGGGACCCTGCGCCGGACCGGTGCGGTCACCGGTGCCACGGTCACCGAGCTGCCCGTCCAGGAGCCCGGTGTGCTGCGGTTCGAGCTGATCGCCACCGACCTCGCGACGGAGCCGGTGCGGATCCGCTGGACCTGGCCGGTCGAGACCGCGGCGACGTTGTGGCGGGCGACCCAAGGCTCCCACCGCGAGCTGCCGACCGACTGGGGTTCGCACCGCGACATCCGGTCCGTCCGGTCGGCGCCGGTCGCCGCGTTCGTCGGCACCGACGACATCAGTCCGCTCGCCGTCTCGCTCTCGTCGGCCGTACGCGGCTGCGACTTCGCCGTCGGGGTAAACGAGGAATCCGCCGAGCAGTTGGTCCAGCTCACGGTCGACGACGTCGAGGCGGTCGACGGGGTGCACCGCTTCGTGCTCCGGATCGACCTTCGCGGGCTGCACTTCGCCGAGGCGCTCCGCGGCGTCACCGCCGACTGGTCCGCCGAGCTCGGTGACCGCGTCGTCGAGGTGCCGGCGCTCGCCCGGGAGGCGATGTACTCGACCTGGTACTCCGACCACCAGCACGTCTCGGCCGAGTCGGTCGAGCGGCACGCCGCCGAGGGCGCGGAGTACGGGTGCCGAGCGGTGATCGTCGACGACGGCTGGCAGACCGAGGACACCGCCCGTGGGTACGCGCACTGTGGTGACTGGGAGCCGACGAGTTCGACGTTCCCCGACATGGCCGAGCACGTCCGCCGGGTGCACGAGCTCGGCGTGGACTACGTGCTGTGGATCGCGCCGCCGCTCCTTGGCGAACACTCGAAGGCCTGGGACCGGTTCGGGGACCGCGTCCTCGGCTACGTCGACGGGCTGAGCGCGTGGGTGCTCGACCCGCGCTGTCCCGAGGTGCGCGAGCACATCGTCGAGTGCTGCGTGCGGCCGGTCCGCGACTGGGGTGTCGACGGGCTGAAGATCGACTTCATCGACTCGTGGGCGTGGACGAATCCCCCGGCCGCCCCGGACGGCGACTGCGCGACCGTCGACGAAGGGGTCGAGCTGATTCTCGCCGCGGTCACGGCCGAGCTGCGCCGGTTGCGGCCGGACCTGCTGATCGAGTTCCGGCAGGACTACGTGAACCCGCGGCTGTGGCAGTTCGGCACGTTCCTCCGAGCCGGCGACTGCGCGATGGACGCGGTGGAGAACAGGGTCCGTACCATCGACGCGCGGCTGCTCGCGGGTGACCGTGCGGTCCACTCCGACATGCTGATGTGGCATCCGGAGGCTTCACCTGTGGCCGTGGCCGAGCAGTTCATCGGCGCGTTGTTCAGTACGCCGCAGGTGTCGGTCGAGTTGCGGTCCCATTCCGCCGAACACCAGCAGGTCGTGCGGTACTGGCTCGACTTCGCCGGCGAGCACGCGGACACGTTGCTGCACGGCGTACTGACTCCGGTGCGGCCCGATGCCCGGTACACGCAGGTCGCCGCGTTGTCCGAGGACAAGGCGATCGTGGCCGTGTACTCGAATCCGGTTGTCCGGCTGGCCACGCCGGTCGCGGTGACCCTGTTGGTGAACGGCGGCAACGAGCCCGCGATCTTCCTCGACGGTGCCGGCCCTGGACCCGTCGAACTCGTAGTGTCTGACTGCTCGGGGGCCGAGGTGTCGCGGACGACCACGACGCCGCCGCCGGGGTTGTGGCCGATCGGAGTCCCGGTCGGTGGGGTGGCCCGGATCGAGCGGGTCTGACGGAGGGGGCCGGCCTTGGCCGAGCGGAGGAAGACGGTGACGCAACGGCGGACGACCGTGGCCGACGTGGCCCGGAAGGCGGGCGTGTCCGCGATGACGGTGTCGAACGTGCTGAACGCGCCGCACCGGGTGAGCGACCAGACCGTCCAGGTGGTCCGGGCCGCGATCGACGAGCTCGGCTACATGCCGAACCACGCGGCCCGGGCGCTGTCGTCCGGACGTAGCCAGGTGATCGGCCTGCCGCTGTACCAGGAGGACGACACCTTCAGCGACCAGAACCCGGGCCTCGGCGGCTTCCTGCACGGGCTGCTCGGTGGACTGGTCAAGGCGGCGGCCGTGTCCGGGTACGGCGTGCACGTGACCACGCCGACCGAGGGCGCGACCGAGATCGCCCTGTACGAGAAGCTGATCGCGGCCCGGCAGGTGGACGCGATCGTGGTACTGGAGACGATGCCGCACGACCCGCGGATCGAGTTCCTCAGCCAGCGCGGGTTCCCGTTCGTCGCCTTCGGCCGGACCGGTCCCGGGCAACGGCAGTGCTGGGTGGACGTCGACAACGCGGCGTCCATGGCCGGGATCGGCGAGCACCTGCGGTCGACCGGCCGGGAGCGCGCTGCGTACCTGGCTACGGACACCTCACTGCCGTGGGTGCATCAGCGGCAGGAGGGTTTCCTGCAGGCGTTCCCGGCGCCGCGGTCGATGGAGTCGTTCGGCGATCTCACGGCCGTGGCCGGGCACGTGGAGGCCTTGTTCGACGCCGCCGATCACCCGGACGTGGTCGTCGCGGACAACGACGCGTTCGCCGTGATCGCGATGCGGGCGCTCCAGCGGCGCGGTGTCAAGGTGGGCCAGGACGTCGCGGTGACCGGGTTCAACGACTTCCCGTTCGCGAGCATGCTGGACACTCCGCTGACCACGGCCCGGATTCCCCTGCGGGACATCGCGTCCTGCTTGTTCGACCGGGCGCTGCGGGAGATCAGCGGGGATCCTGACCAGCCGGGTCAGCTGGTAGTGGCTCCGCTGGTGGTTCGCTCGAGCGCCTGACCGCGGCGTCCTGGGTCTTGCGGACGGCGGCGTCGAGGGCCGCCAGGACGGCGACCGCCTCCGCGGCCAGCGTCTCCCCCGCCTCGGTCAGGGCCAGCCGGGCCGAGGACCGGTCGAAGAGGTCCACGCCGACGCGTCGTTCGAGCTGGCGCATCGCGCGGGACAGCGGGGGTTGGGCGATGCCGAGCCGTTCCGCCGCCCGGGTGATGTTCAGGTCCTCGGCGACTGCCTGGAAGTAGCGCAGCTCGCGGATCTCGGGTTCCGGCACCCCACCAGAGTATGGGCGGCAGGCAATCAAGGCGTGGTCAGCGCGCGCCGGGCCAGCCAGAGCGTCACGCAGGTCCCGAGCACGCCCGCGATCGCGATCGTCAGCCCCGGCCGGATCAGCGTTCCCACCACTCCGGCGAGCGCGATGCTCACCCCCTGGATCGCCATCAGCCCGCTGGTCTGCACGGTGAACAACCGCCCCCGGTACGCCGGATCGGTGGCGCCGAGGATGAGCGGGTCGATGCCCTGGTTGAACGCGAACCCGCTGCCCGCGATCGCCAGCAACACCGCCGCGACCGGGACCGACGGCGTGGCCAGGAACGCGATCGCGGGGACCTGGCTCGCGAGGACCAGCGGCAGCACCAGGCGGCGCCGGGTCTCGGGTGACAACCGGGCGACGACGAGCTCGCCGAGGACGGTCCCCGCGGCGTACCCGGTGAAGAGCGCACCGGCTGCGGTCGCGGCGGCCCCGGCTTCGGCGGTGTACGCGACCGCGAGGCCGTCCGGGACCGAGGAGAACGCCGGTGCGACCCAGGTGAGCAGGATGAGATTGCGCAACCGCCGTCGGCCGAAGAGGTACCGCAGACCAGCGAGCGAGTCCTGCACCGTGCCGCGGTCGGAGGGGACCGCGGGGGTGAAAGGCGTCCCGAATCCGATCAGCGCGGCCGAGGCCACGAACGTCACCACGTCGAGCGCGAGCAACCAGGTCGGGCCGATCGCGGCGACCGCGACCGCGCCGACGGCGAACCCGGTCAGCACGGTCAGCTGACTGATTGCCCGGAGCAACGACCTGCCGATCGGGAAGAGGTCGGCCGGCAACAGGTGCGCGAGGCTGGCGGCCCGGGCCCCGGCGAAGATCGGCGCGACCACCCCGGTAAGCAGGAGCAGCCCGAGCAACGCGGCCACCGGCAGTCCGGGGATCAGCATCAGCGTGATCGCGGCCGCGCTGACCAGATCGCACCCGACCAGCACGCGCCGCGCCGGGAACCGGTCCGACAGCGACGAGAGCGCGGTCCCACCGAACGCGTACGGCAGGAACGAGCAGACCAGGACCAGGGCCGAGAGCAACGGCGACGCGGTCCGCTCGAACACCAGGATGGACAGCGCCACCTGGGCCGCGACGGTACCGAGCATCGAGACCGCGTGCGCGCCGAAGACGGCCGGCATCCCGGCGATGCGGAGCACCGTGCGATAGCCGTTCGCCGGCAGGGTTGTCGTCATGGCTCCGAGCTTCGGGCCGTTCGCCGCTCGGGAGTAGACTTTCGGGTCACGCCGAAACAACGAGGTGGCCCCGATGACCGTGCTGCGGTTCAGCCAGGCCGATACACTGCGCTGCCGGTTCGGCCTGTCCCCGTTGTGGGAGACGATGTCGGCGGTCCGGGTCCTGCACAGCCGCCGGCACCGGCCGCTGTACGCCGGATGGGTGGCCGCGAAGGCGGAGACGGCGGCCAAGCTCGACCTGGGCATGCTGAAGGCGGTCCAGCCACGGACCGGGTTCACGCCCGACTTCCTGACGCCGCCACCGAAGGCGAGCCGGGCCAGATTCGGGACGGAGCTCGCCCGGGTCCGCGCGACCCCGCTCGACCTGGTCCGGTCCGAGCTGATCCGGTCACGGGACGAGCTCGGCAATCCCGGCGGCCCGCAAATCGACCGGATGCTGGCCGATCTCGCCGGGACCCGGGAGCGGTTCGCCGACCAGCTCGAGACCGCGTGGACGGCGTTGGTGGAACCGGACTGGCCGATGCTCAGCCGGGTGCTCGAGGACGACATCGCGTACCGCGGACAGCAGCTGACCACGGGCGGACTGGCCCGGCTGTTCGACGATCTCCACCCGACGCTGTCCTGGCAGGGCGATCAGCTGGTCGCCGCCAAGTACCGCGAGCCCGACCACGAGCTGACCGGACAAGGGCTGCTGCTGGTACCAGGCGTGTTCGCGTGGCCGCATCTCGTCGCCGTGGTCGGACCCAGCTACCAAACGACCCTGGTGTACCCGGCACGGGGTGCGGCCCGGCTGTGGTCGGACGCGCCGGCTCCCCCGGATCCGCTGGCCCGGTTACTCGGCCGGACGAGGGCGACACTGTTGGTCGCGTTGGACCCGCCGGCGACGACGAGCGCGCTCGCGGCCCAGTACGGGCTGGCCCTCGGGACGGTGGCCGAGCACCTGGCGGCGTTGACCGGGGCGGGGCTCGCGGCGCGGCGACGGACCGGTCACCAGGTGCACTACCGGCGGACCGAGGTCGGGCAGGCTGTGGTCGACGCGTCGGTCGGCTGATCCTGACCTGCGGCGACGACCGTGGTGCGTGGCGCCATCTTGCGGTTCACCGGCTGAGAATGCTCTCGACGGCGTGTAATGAGTGTGAGAGCGTTATGCCCATGTACAGGCGCCGGCCTCGCGCGGCCGGATGAGGTAGTGGGAGTGGACATGCAGGACGCGGCTCGCAGGAAGTCGATCGGGCTGGGGTTCGCCGTGTTCTCGGCGATCACGTTCGGTGGGTCGGGGCCGTTCGCGAAGGCCCTGATCGGGGCCGGGATGTCGCCGCAACAGGCCGCCTGGCTGCGCATCCTGGGCGCCGCCGCCTTGCTCGTCCCGCTCGCCCTGATCCTCCGCGGCAGTGCCGGGATCCGCGCTGCCCGGGCGTCCTGGCCGCAGCTCGTGCTGTACGGCCTGACCGGGATCGCCGGTTGCCAGACGCTGTTCTTCATCGCGGCCAGCCGGCTGCCGGTCGGGATCGCGATCCTGCTCGAGTTCTCCGGCCCGGTGCTGGTGGTCGGCTGGCTGAAGTTCGGCCGCAAGGTCGCCGTCCCGCGCTCGGCGGCGCTCGGCGTCGGAATCGCGCTGGCCGGGCTGGCCGTGGTGGTCGAGATCTGGTCCGGGTTGCAGCTCGACCTGATCGGCCTGCTCGCCGGACTCGGCGCGGCCGCCTGCCAGGCGACGTACTTCCTGCTGATCGACAAGCTCACCGGGGTCGCCGATCCGCTGGTGATGACAGCGGCCGGCAGCATCGTCGGCGCGCTCCTGCTGACCGCGATCGCGGCGCCGTGGGGGATCCCGTGGCACGCGCTGACCGACACGATCGCGATCGGTCAGCGGTCCGCGCCCGGCTGGGTACTCGCCGCCTGGCTGATCGTGATGAGCACGGTGATCGCGTACCTGGCCGGCGCGGCCGCGGTACAACGGCTGTCCGCGGCGATCGGCGGCGCGGTGGCGTACGTCGAGGTGGTGGCGGCGAGCCTGTTCGCGCTCGTGCTGCTGAACGAGACGTTGCGGACGAACCAGATCATCGGCGGCGCGATCGTGCTGCTCGGCGCGTTCGTCGCGCAGTCCTCGGTCGGCAAGGTCGCGCCCCCAGAGATCCCACCGGCAGAGGAGTTCGACGCCGACGACGAGGCCGCGCTGCTCGGCGATGCGGGCAAGACCGGGCGGACCGATCTGGACCCCGCCGGCCTCTGACGTCGACAGGCCGCGGCCCGGCCCGGCCCGGCCCGAGAGGATGACGACCATGGAATCGATCGTCACTGTGCCGGGCGGCCAGGTCCGCGGAGCCACCGACCACGGAGTCGCCCGGTACCTCGGCATCCCGTACGCCGCGGCCGCGGCCGGCCCCGCCGCCTTCGAACCACCCCGCCCGGTGGTGGCGTGGGACGGCGTGCGCGACGCAACGGTTCTCGGTCCGACGGCACCGCAACCACCGTACGAGCCGCCGTTCGACGGGCTGCTGGCGAACCCGTTGCTCCCTGGTGACGAGTTCCTCAACCTGAACGTCTGGACTCCCGGTGGTTCCGGGCTGCCGGTGCTCGTCTTCTTCCACGGTGGCGCGTTCCGGAACGGCTCCAACGCGATCCCGGCGTACGACGGAGCCGCCTTCGCCCGGGACGGCGTGGTGCTGGTCGGCGTGAACTACCGGCTCGGGGTGCAGGGCTTCGGCGTGGTCGAGGACGCGCCGAGCAACCGTGGCCTGCTCGACCAGGTGGCCGCGCTGGAATGGGTGCGGGACACCATCGCGACGTTCGGCGGCGACCCTGACCAGGTGACGATCTGCGGGCAGTCCGCCGGGGCGATGAGCGTGGCCACGCTGATGGCCGTCCCGGCCGCGCGAGGGCTGTTCCGACGCGCGATCGTGCAGAGCGGCAAGGCCGATGCGACCGCGAGCGAGAGCGACGCCGCCCTGGTCACCGCCGAACTGGCCAAGCGCCTCGGCGTACCGGCCACGGTGGCGGGACTCGGATCGGTCCGGGTCGAGGACCTGATCGCGGCTCAGCGTCAGGTCGCACTCGAACTGCGGCAGGCACCCGACCCGCAGCGGTGGGGAGCGACCACGATCAGCGCGGGCGGCGGGATCATGCCGTTCTTCCCGGTGATCGACGGGGACCTCCTGCATGAGCAGCCGTTGGCCGCGATCGCCGCCGGTGCGTCGTCCGGACTCGAGTTGCTGGCCGGGACGACGCGGGAGGAGTTCAACTTCTTCATGGTGCCGACGGGTCAGGCCGCCGCGATCACCGCCGAGGCGCTGCCGCTGTTGCTCGCCCGGCTCGGCCTCGATCCCGCGGTCGCCGCGACCTACGCTCCCGGCCGGACCCCGGGCGAGATCGTGATGGCGATCACCGGCGAGTACTTCTTCACCCAGCCCACGATCCAGCTGGCCGAGGCCCAACGCGCGGCCGGCGGGACGGCGTACCTCTACCAGTTCACGTGGCCGTCACCGCTGGAGGGTATGGGCGCGTGCCACTCGCTGGAGCTGCCGTTCGTGTTCGACAACCTCGCGACGGCGACCTCCCCGCTCTACGGGACCGAGCCGCCGCAGGAGCTGGCCGATCGGATACACGCCGCCTGGGTGGCGTTCGCGACCACCGGGGACCCGGGCTGGTCACCGTACGAGGCGACCGCCCGGGAAGTCCAGGTGTTCGGCCAGACCCTTCCCTAGATCGCCGGTTCGAGCAGGGAGACGACGAGATCGCGGGGCAGGCCGTGGGTCTCGTGCAGGTACTCGAAGTCGCTGTCGTCGAGGGTCTTGTCGAACCGGTCGTGGCTGAGCACCTTGCGGCCGCGCTCCAGCAGGTTGGTGAACCGGATCTCCTCGTCGATCAGGATCCGCCGGACCAGCGTGACCAGCTCGCCCTGGTGGAAGTGCTCCAGGGTGTGCTCGAACAGCTCCAGCGGCAACTCCGACAGGCTGCGCGACTCGTCGGTCCGCCAAAGGATCGTCAGCACCCGGCGGATCAGCCGGCGCAGCACGTACCCGCGGCCGGTGTTCGACGGGTGCACGCCGTCGCCGACCACGACGATGCTGGACCGCAGGTGGTCGATCACGATCCGCTCGTCGGTCTCGTCCAGCTTCCACAGCCGCGGGATCGTCCGCCGCCACGGCTCGAACAAGCTGGTGTCGTAGACCGAGTCCTTGCCTTCGAGCAGCATCGTCAGCCGCTCCAGGCCGAGCCCGGTGTCGATGTTGCGGCGCTCCAGCGGTTCCAGCGAACCGTCGCCGAGCCGGCGGTACCGCATCATCACGTGGTTCCACACCTCGACCCAGCGGTCGTCGGTGGTCGGCGTCCCCTCGGGTGAGCCGTCGCCGGTCCACAGGAAGATCTCCGAGTCCGGGCCACACGGTCCGGTCGGGCCGTTGGACCACCAGTTGTCGTCCGTGGTCAGCTCGATCGGGACCCCGAGCGACTGCCACGTCCGCAGCGACTCCTGATCCAGCTCCACCTGGTCGTCACCGCCGAACACGGTCACGTACAGCTGGCCCGGGTCGATCCCGAATCCCTCGGTGAGCAGCTCGTACCCCCAGCGCAGCGTCTGCTCGGTGCCGTAGTCACCGAGCGACCAGGAGCCGAGCATCTCGAACACGGTCAGGTGGGTGGAGTCGCCCACTTCGTCCAGGTCGGTGGTGCGCAGACATCGCTGGATCCCCACCAGTCTCGGGCCGAGCGGATGTGGCTCACCCTCCAGGTAGGGCGTGAGCGGATGCATGCCCGAGGTCGTGAACAGCACCGGATCGCCCGGCCGCGGGATGAGCGAGGACCCGGTGGTCGGGACGTGGCCGCGCTGGTGGAAGAAGTCGATGAAGGTCTTGCTGAGGTCCATGGCAGGTGTCCTTGTCGGTGAAGGACCGGAACGGAACCCTGGCCTCGGCAACGAGAAAACCGGCGAACCGTTTCCGGTCGCCGGTTTCTGGAGGAAGACGTCAGGCAGCGGCAGCCGGTGAGCACTGAGCTCGTACGGCTGCGGCAAGGCGCGACATCTGATGCATGGAGCCCAGAGTACACGCTCCGCGCCGGTTGTCCTCGTGGGTTCCGGATCAGAGCGCGAGCAGCTCGCGGAGCAGGGCGCCGGAACGCTCCCAGGTCCAGGTGCTCCGGACCCACTCCCGGCCGGCCGCGCCGAGCTCGCGGGCGTGCGCCGGATCGGTGAGCAACTCGACCAGGCGGACCGCCGTCGCGACCGGGTTGTACGGGTCGGCCAAGTACCCGGTCTCGCCTGGCAGCACGGTGTCCGCGGTACCGCCGGAGTCACCGATGACGACGGGCTTGCCGGTGGCGGACGCCTCCAGGGTGGCGATCCCGAGGGCCTCCGGCTCGAGGCCGAATCGCCTTGTCCTGCTGGGCATTGCGACCACATCGGCGGCGTCGAGGTACGGCGGGATCTCGGTCCACGGCACCGCGCCGGTGAACCGGACAGATTCGTGGCCGTCGGCAAGCTTCTCCAGGCGGGCCCGGTCCGGTCCACCGCCGACCAGGAGCAGCACCGCGGCCGGGACTTCGGCGAGCACGCGCGGCCAGGCACGGATCAGGGTGTCCTGACCCTTCCGCGCGACCAGCCGCGCCACGCACGCGACCACGGGCCGGCCGTCGAGACCGAGCCGCTTGCGGATCAGAGCTCCCCCGCAGTCCGGGTGGAAGCGGGCCGTGTCGACCCCCGGGGTCAGCCGCCGGATCCGCCGGGCCGCTGCCGGTGAGAGCGCGGGGGCGATCTGCTCCTCGCACCAGGACGAGACCGTGGTGAGCGTGTCCGCGGCGTCGCCGATCCGCCGCAGGGCTTGACGGGCCGCCGGGAGCTTGGCCCACCAGGTCTCATGGCCGTGGGTGAGCCCCACGATCCGCTCCGCCCCGGCCTCGCGCAACGCCGGTCCCATCAGTCCGAGCGGGGCGGCCGCCCCGAACAGTACCCGGTCGGCGCCGTGCTCGCGCATCAGCTGGACGGCCCGCCGGGTCACGCGAGGCGTCGGGAGCAATACCGTGCTGCGATCCCGGACCACGCGGAACGGGAGCGTCGCGTCGTACTGCTTGTCGTCTTGGGCCCGCGAGGTCAGGACGACCAGGTCGTCGAGTTGGTCGCACAGGGAGCGGACGAAGGTCTCGATGCCACCTTGCCGCGGGGGAAAGTCGTTGCTGACAACGAGAACGGTCATCGCTGGACCAGTGGCGGGACGGGGTCGCCGTGCTCGTCGCCCCAGGCGCGGCCCATCGCGATCCGCTCCGGCGGCGTCGGGTGGCTGGCGAACATCCAGTACCGCCAGCGGGCCGGGTCGAGGCCGGAGATGTTCCGGACCGAGAGCGCGTGCTGCATCTCGACGAAGGTCCGCGGGTCGTCGGTCAGCCGCAGCGAGTGGTAGTCGGCGCGGGCCTCGATCTTGCGGCTGATCAGATTCTGCACCGGGGCGGCCAAGGTGGTCCCCAGGACGATCAAGGCGAGCAACAGCGCGGTACGCCGTGGATCGGCCACCTTCGCTCCGAGCAGCAACCGCAGCAGGATCACCGCGAACGCCGCGCCGAGCGCACCGATCGCCGTCCCGTGCAGCACGTCCCCCTCGGCGGCATGCCCGAGCTCGTGCGCCACGACCAGCTTGACCTGAGCGGGTGACGCGCCGTTGAGCAACGTGTCGTAGATGACCAGCCGGCGGGTCGACCCGAAGCCGGACACGTACGCGTTGAGCGCGGTCGTCCGCTTCGACGCGTCCGCGACCAGCACGTCTTTCACCGGGACGCCGTCCTCGCGCGCCATCTGCAGGAACTCGTCCCGTTGCGGGCCGGGCGCGAGCGACGTGAAGTCGTTGAAGCGCGGCTCCACCAGCACCGGGTACGCGAACGAGACGCCGAGGACCAGGACCGCGGCCGCGATCGAGGCGGGCACCCACCACCACGTCCGCCAGCGCTTCGCCAAGGCGATCAGGCCGACCGCGATCGCGATCAGCGCGAGCGAGGTCAACGCCCAGTTCACGGCACGATCGCGGAGCCACAGCCCCCAGCTCTCGGTGGACAGTCCGTAGTCGCGGGTGACGCGCTCGGCCATCACGTCGAACGGTGCCGTCAGCACGCTGGTCAGCAGGACGAGCCCGGCGACCAGGACGGGGACGGCGAGGTACCAGCGGCGGAGCGGCAGCGCGTCGTACATCCGGCGGCCGAGCGGGCTGAACCCGATCACCAGCGGGACCAGCAGCGAGACGATCCAGGAAGCCGTTGACCAGGGCAACAACTCGGCCCGGAACCGTTGCTGGCGGTCGATCTCGGCCGTGGTGAAGTCGAGCGCCGGATCCGGCTTGGGCAGGTCGATCAGGTGCCACGGGGTGGTCGTGACGATCACCACGACGAGCGCCGCCGCGACCAGCACACCGGCCAGCCAGGGCACGCGCCGGCCCAGCTCGCGCGACCTCGGCGGCTCGGCCCCGGTGGCGGGACCGGACGGCCGCTCAGACACCCGCGAGCCTCTGGATGTACTTCTGCCAGTCCGCGACGAACTGCTGCTCGGTGGTGCCCAGCACGGTGCGGAACGCGTCGGCGAGACCGGTCGGGCTCTTCGACGCGTGCACGGTCCGGTAGAACTTGACCAACTTGCTCTGTCCCTCCCGCTCGGCGATCAGGCGGCACGCCAGCCAGCCCGACTCGTAGGCCTGCGGGAGTTCGGACGACGTCGCGGCGAACGCCTCCGGCGGCGGCAGGGTCTTCGGTACCTTGCCGGCCCGGACCGCCTTGAACAGTTCCTTCGCCGCCGACTCGTCCTGCACGGAGACGGCGGTGAACGCGACGTAGTCGGCGAATCCCTCGGCCAGCCACAACGGTACCGGCGAGGCGGTAGCGGTCGACGCGACGTGGGTGGTCTCGTGGGTCAGCACGATCCGCCGGCCCTGCTTGCCGAGCTCCTCGAAGAGCTTCGGGTTGGCCACGATCCGGACCGGGGCGCCGGCCGCCGGCGTGTCCAGCTCGGCCATCGTCACCGCGGCGATCTGGCTGTACGTCCCCTGCGGCGCGCCGAGCACGTACTCCATCTGGGACTGCTTGGCGGGCAGGTAGACGACCGCCTTCTTCCGCCAGTTGTCGCCCCAGACGTCACTGACCGCGTCGACCGCGCGATCGGTCACCGTGGCGTAGTCGTCCGCGTTCGCCTGCGAGTTCAGGCTGATCACCAGGGCGTGGTCGCTCTTCGCGACGTCGATGGCACCGAGCGCCCAGATCGGCCGCCGCTGCCCGGCGACGAACCGCTCCGAGAACGACGCCGCGTACGTCGTCCCGCCGCGCTGCACGAACGTGACCGGCAGCGTCTCCCGAGCCGGCTTCGCGTCGTACCCGCTGAGCTGCCAGGACACCTCGATCTGGGCCAGCCAGGACTTCTCGCCACCGAGCGTTCGCTGCCGGTCGGGCTCGAGCGCGCCGGGGTCGTCGCTCACGTACCGCAGCTGGAACGTGGCCAACGGCAACTTGTCCAGGTTGGTGTAGATCATCCGGGCCTGGTCGTCGAAGTCCTTGGCCTGCGGGTCGATCGTGTCGAGGAACGCGCTGCGGTCCTGCGTCCGTACGGCCTCGACCATCTTCCGCAGCACGGCGCCACCGTCGGTAGCGCGCTGCACACCCGCGGCAGCCTCGTCCGGCGTCGCGCTGGTGTGCCCGGGCACGGTGGAGTGCGACCCGACCGGCGCGGCCGGCGCATCGGCGAGCTGCCGCAACCCGGCGAACGCGGCCACCGCGACGACCAGTACTGCCGCGCCGAGCGCAACCCGCTTCGCCAACGGCTTCGGCATCGGCCAGATCACGGACGACCCGAGCCGCACCTCCCCCGGCGGCCAGGATCCGCTGCCGCCACCACCGACCCGCTTGGCGGCGTGCTGGGCCGGGATGATGATCGTCGTCTGATCCGAAGAGAGCTTCCGCCCGAGCGCCTCGGCCCCGTCCCCGTCCCCGTCGGAACCTTCGGAGCCCCACGCGGCCACCGGCACAGCAAGCCGCTGAATCCGCTCCCCCCGCCCGCCTTCCGTCGAGCGGTCCGGCGGCGTCCCCTCAGGCTGCGCCCCAGACCGCCGCACCACACCCTCGCGCGACTCCTGCGGCGTGCCCTCATGCTGCCTCGGGTCCCCCGGTGCGGATTCGTGCGGCGCTGGGTCCCGCGGCGCGGACTCGCGCGACGTGCGCTCCGACGACGCTCGGTCCCGCGGCGCCGGCTCGTGGGGTGTGTCGGGTTGGGTGGGGAGGACGACGGTGGGCTGGTCGGCGGACGTGGGGACGTGGCCCTCGCGCGTCGAGGCGCGGGGCGGCGCGGTCCGCCGTTCGTCGTCGTTCACCTCGGCCCCTCGCTCCTCACCTGCCCCAGTCAGGGGAGTCACTCTAGGTGCCTCCACCGACAACAGTGAAGCACGCGGTTGGTGAAACGACGCGGCCCCGGGGAATCCCCGGAGCCGCGATCATGATCGGGAGTGCGACCGGGCTCAGCCCGGTCGAACGGCCGTGGTGTACGGCATCAGGTCGACGTCGTCGGTCTTCACCGGCTTGCCCGGGCGGCTCGCGTGCACGATCCGGCCGCCGCCGATGTACATCCCGACGTGGCTGATCGGCTGGTAGTAGAAGACCAGGTCACCCGGCTTCAGCTGGCTCTTGCTGACCCGCCGGCCCTCGCTGGCCTGCGCCTTCGAGGAGTGCGACAGCGACACGCCGGCCTTGCCCCAGGCGTACAGCATCAGGCCGGAGCAGTCGAACGAACTCGGCCCCTCGGCACCCCACACGTACGGGTCGCCGAGCTGGGCCAGCGCCACCTGGACGGCGGTGCCGGCGCGACCGCTGACCGGCACGTCCGGCAGGTCGTCCATCCGGTCGCCGTTGCGGCTCGGGCGGCTCTTGCGCGCCTCTTCGGCTTCCTTCTCGTTCTCGGCCTGGATCCGGGCCCGCTCCGCGTCGCTCAGCTTGTCGAGCACCTTCTCGGCGGCGTCGAGATTGGTCTGGATCTGCTTCTTCAGCGCGTCCTGCTTGGACTGCACGGTCTGCAGGGACGCCAGCTCGGCCTGCTCGCTGGCCTGCAGGTCGTTCAGCTTGCCCTGCGCGGCCTGGAACCGGCGGAGGGCCGAGTTCTGCTGACCGGCGTACGCCTGCGCGGTGGAGGCCTGGCTGAGGAACTGGTCCGGGTTCGTCGACAGCAGCAGCTGCGCCGTCGTCGTCATCCCGGAGGTCTGGTAGCCGGCGACCGCGAGCGAGCCGATCTGCCGCTTCACCCCGTCGACCTGGACCTGCTGCTTCTTGATGCCGGCCTGGAGCGCCTTGACCCGGTCGTTCGACGACTTGATCTGGCCCCGGAGGTCGTTCGCCGACTCGCCGGCCTGCTCGGCCTTGTGCTGCAGGTCGGCCACCTGGGCCCGGGCCTGCGCGATCGTCGGTTTCGGATCGGCGTCGGCTGCTCCCTGGATGAACATCACCCCGGCGGCGACTGCCGTGCTCGTGATGGCGGCGAGAGCGATTCCCTTGGTGCGGTTGATGCGGCCGATGGACACAGCTCCGGTCGATCCCTTCCTCTGCGCGACGCCGTCCCCGTCACCACGCTGGGAAGCAGAGCACTACCGCAGTACTCCGACGACCTGGCGGGTCACCCTCGGCTGGTGCTGCCCGGCCGGCCAGGACGGCCGACACGCTGAGGCAACGAGAGGTAACAGTAGTAACCGATTCGTGACCAGTGCAATTCGCCCCTCGGGTTTGATCCAAAATTAACGTCGGATCCGCCCGCGCCGCCCCACCGGATCAGACCGCATCCGCCGCCGCGTCGCCGTCGGCAGCCACGTCCGGCTCGACGCTGCTGACAGCGTGGACCAGGCGCAGCGGTGGAACCAGGCCCGACTCGGCCAGCGTCGCGAGGGCCGCCGCCTCCTCGTCGTCGATCCGCAGCACACCGGCACGCTCGGCCGACAGCCCGAGCACCACGGTGACCACGCAGTCCTGGCACCCAGGACCTCTCATCACACAAGCGTCGCAGTCGATCAGCACAACGTCCTCCAAAGTGGGGAAGCCCCGGACTTGCATCCGGCTGCCAAGGACGCTAGAGACACCCACCGACAATTCCCGGCCGGACACCTTCTCGTTGCCCTCGGCCCGCGCCACCCAGCGGTACGTCTGCGCAGGTCAGGCGCAGTCAGGCGCAGGTCAGGCGCGGGCGATCCGGCTGAGCAAGGTGGTCGCCGAGAGGGCGCGCGCGCCGAGGGCCTTGATGCTCTCGGCAACTTCCCGGTCGGAGGAGACGACCACGATCGGCCGGCCCGGCGGTTCGGCCCGGACCAGCTGGCGGATCACGTCGTCCGCGATCACACCGGCCGGGCTGAACCGCACGCGGACGCCCCGCGGTGGATTCAGCTGGACCGGCCCGGACAGCTCCGCGCCGTCGAACACCACGGTGACCTCGATCCGTCGCTGCGCCGCGAGCGCGCCCAAGGCCGTCGCCAGCCGCTGCCGCTGGGAGTGCAGGGGTGAGTTCGGCCATGCGGTCTTCGTCACGTTGTACCCGTCGACGATGAGGTGCACCTGCGGCAACGCCAGCAACTCGTCGAACAACGCGGGATCGTCGTCCGGCGCCGACCGCCCGACCGGAGCCGCCGACGGCTCGACCCCGGCGACCGTGTCCGCGGGGCGCAGCTCTCCCCCGGGTGGCAGGGCGAGCTCCCGGCGGAGACCGGCGGCCGCCTCGACCATCGTGTCCAGCAGCAGCCTGGTCCGTGTCGACGCCAGCTCGCGCTCCTGTCCCGCAGTACGCCGGGCCGCGTGTTCCACCGCTTCCAGCTCGGTGATCCGGGCCCGGAGCTTGCGCAGCTCACGCTCGACCTCGGCGCGCGCCGCGTCGACCCGCTCGTCGGCGGACGCGGCTTCCGCGGTACGCACCTCGAGGTCGCCCTGCAGAGCACTGATCCGCTGCCGTGCTTCGTTGAGCTTGCGGCGGAGCGTCGTGTTCTCGGTCTTCAGCTCGGCCACCTGCTCGCGCAGCCGGTCGCGGACCTGGCGGGTCTCGGTCCGCGCCTGGTCGAGCTGCTCGGTGAGCCGGCCGACCACCTGCTCGTCCACGGTGGGCTGCTCGGGCCGCAGCTGCGCGGCCGCGCCGACCAGCTTCTCCCAGTCGTCCGGCCGGAGCAGGTACGCCAGCGCGGCCACCTCGACCGGCTCGGCCGCGGGCACGGCGACACCTTCGGCCACCGCGTCACCGAGTTCCGGGTGCTCGCGACGGACCTCGAACGCGACCAGCCGCCGGAAGTGCTCGTCGGTCTCCAGCACCGGACCGAGGACGGACGCGGACAGCTTGGCGCGCCTGCCGGGCGCGAAGCTGGCGAACCGCCGCAGCGGCGCGGGGATGTCGGTCGCGGGCAGCTGACCAAGTGCCTGGGCGGCCAAGGTGAGTACCCGTTGGCGCACCGGTTCGGGCAGGGGCGTGGCAGCGGAGCCGGCGGCGGTGCCTGCCTCAGCCACCGGTCCGCAGTCCGGCCGGAACGGGGGCCTGGCTCCGCCAGTGAGGCAGACCACACCGACCCACGGCACGGGCCGGGGACGCGGTGGTCGCTTGGATACGCATACACAGAGCCTAGTGCCCCGCGTCGGAAGTTGTGTCGGCAATAGCGGTGTCCCTGGCCGGTCGCCGCGCGTGTCACCTGCGGAATTGTCGGCGGCGCCTTCTAGCGTCGTCGGCATGAGCAGCCCCGTGCCCGACTCCGCCGCTGCCCCGGCGCCCGACCCGGTCCCGCCGATCCGCGGCGTGCAACCGAGTTTCGACGATCTGGGCACTCCGCTGCGCGACGTCACGTTCTGCGTGGTCGACCTGGAGACGACGGGCGGCGCGCCGGGCGATTCGGGCATCACCGAGATCGGCGCGGTCAAGGTCCGGGCCGGCGAGCTGGTCGGCGAGTTCCAGTCCCTGGTCAACCCGGCCGAGCCGATCCCGCCGTTCATCGCGGTGCTGACCGGCATCACCGACCTGATGGTTGCCACGTCACCGCGGATCGGGTCGGTGCTGCCCGCGTTCCTGGAGTTCGCCCGCGGGTGTGTCCTGGTCGCGCACAACGCCCCGTTCGACGTCGGGTTCCTCAAGCACGACAGCCAGGTGCACGGCTACGACTGGCCCGACTTCGCCGTCGTCGACACCGCATTGCTGGCCCGCCGGGTGATCACGCCCGACGAGGCCCCCAACTGCAAGCTCGGCACGCTGGCGAAGCTCTTCCGCGCGACCACCACGCCGAACCACCGCGCCCTGTCCGACGCGCGCGCCACGGTCGACGTACTGCACGGGCTGTTCGAGCGGGTCGGCTCGCTGGGCGTGCAGACGCTGGAGGACCTGCAGACGTTCTCCGCCAGGGTCGCGCCGCAGGTCCGGGCCAAGCGGCACCTGGCCGAGTCGTTGCCGCACGCACCAGGTGTGTACCTGTTCACCGACGACCGCGGCGAGGTGCTGTACGTCGGCAAGTCCAAGGACCTGCGGACCAGGGTGCGCTCCTACTTCACCGCCTCCGAGACGCGGACCAGGATCGGCGAGATGATCGGGATCGCGTCCGGCGTCCGCGGGATCGAGTGCGGGACGTCGCTGGAGGCGGAGATCCGCGAGCTCCGGCTGATCGCCGAGCACAAACCGCGGTACAACCGGCGCTCCAAGTTCCCCGAGCGGCAGCACTGGCTGAAGGTGACCGTCGAGCCGTTCCCGCGGCTGTCCCTGGTGAAGCAGGTGCGCGACGACGAAGCGGGGTACCTGGGTCCGTTCAGCTCCCGCAAGACGGCCGAGCGGGCGATGGCCGCGTTGCACGAGGCGTTCCCGATCCGCCAGTGCACGGCCCGGATGTCGCGGACACCACGGCTCTCCCCCTGCGTCCTCGCCGAGATGAACCGGTGTGTCGCGCCCTGCGACGGCCGGATCGACATGGACTCGTACGGCGAGTTCGTGGCCAGGCTGCGGACCGCGTTGACGACGGACCCGACGCCGGTGATCACCGCGCTGACCAAGCGGATCGACGTCCTCTCCGCCGACGAGCGGTACGAGGACGCCGCGGTGCACCGGGACCGGCTGGGCGCGTTCGTCCGCAGCAGCGCGCGGATGCAGCGGATGGCCTCGGTCACGGGATGTGCGGAGATCTGCGCGGCCCGACGCCTCGACGACGGTGGCTGGGAGCTGCACGTGATCCGGCGTGGCCGGCTCGCCGCGGCCGGGATCGCGGTCCGCGGCACCGACCCCCGCCGGTACCTCGACATGCTGCGCGCCTCGGCCGAGACGGTGCTGCCCGGTGTCGGACCGGTCGCCTCCGCCTCGCCCGAGGAGATCGACCTCGTGCTCCGCTGGCTGGACCAGCCCGGCATCCGCCTGGTGGAGATGGACGGCACCTGGACCTGCCCGACCAGCGGCGCCGGCCGCCACCTCAGCCGCCTCGACCCACCCAGGTCGGAGGAGCACCACCACCCCGGCGAACGCCGCCGCCGGCTCCGGCCACTCGGAGCGGCCCGGGCGAGCTGACGACGGCTGGACGCGGCTCCGGCATCACGCCCGCACTATGCTTCACGGCGGTAAACCCCTGCACCGAGGAGAGGACGACATGGTCACGGCGATCGTGTTCATCAAGGCCGATGTCGCGCGGATCCCGGAGGTCGCCGAGCAGGTCGCGGCGATCGACGGCGTCAGCGAGGTGTACTCGGTGACCGGTGGGCTCGACCTGATCGCGATGGTCCGGGTCGCGCACCACGACGACCTCGCGACGGTCATCCCCGACCACGTGAACCGGGTCCCCGGCGTCGTCAGCACCGAGACCCACATCGCGTTCCGGACGTACTCGACGCACGACCTGGAGGCCGCGTTCAGCCTCGGTCAGGAAGACGGTGTCTGAGGGCCGGAGCACGGGCCGGGATTGACACGAGTCGAAGTTACGGTGAACCCATGAGCAACCCTCCCGCCGGCTGGTATCCGGACCCCACCGGACAGCCGGACACCATCCGCTGGTGGAACGGGACGCAATGGACCAACAAGACCGAGAAGGAAACCCCGGACCAGGAGCCGAAGACCAGCCGGCCGTCTGACGCTGCGTCGGGGTCGGCTGGGTCGTCGTCCGGGTCTTCGACGAAGTCGTCGCCCGGGCCGGCCTCGGGGTCGTCGTCCGGACCGGCGTCGGGGTCGTCGTCCGGTGCGCCTGTGACTTCGATCGGTGGCGCGGCGCAGGGCGGTACGAACTCGGCTCAGGGTTCAGGGCAAGGCTCGGCCCAAGGTTCCGGTACGGATCCGGGCTGGGGCCAGGTCGGCGCCGCCGCGGCAGGGTGGACCGCCGACGGAGGCGCCCCTGCGGCGGGCAGCACCAACCAGCCGACGCCCGAGCCCGACCCGTCGACCCCGAAGAGCAGCGCGGCCGACCGAGCCAAGGCCACCTGGACCCAAGCTCAGGGAACCCCCACCGGCGGCAGCCACTGGACGCAGAAGCCGGCCGCCGACCCCTCCACCGAATCCCCGACCCCCACCCAGCCGACCGACCAAACACCCGAGTTCAACCGCACCCTGACCCTCGCCACCGACCCGACGACGGACCCGCAGGCCACGGGCGCAGCGGGTACGAATTCGCCGGTGGATGCCGCGGGGGCGGGCTCGTCCGACTCCGGTTCGGAAGGCGTACAGGCAGCAGGCGCAACGGGTACGGAACCGCAGGCGAGCACCGCGGGACCGGGCTCACCCGACGCTGGTTCGCAGGATGCGGGCTCACAAACGGCGGGCGCGACAGGGACCGGTTCAGCCGACGCCGGCTCGCAAGGCGCGGGTGCACAAGCAGCGGGCGCGACGGGAGCGGGTTCGTCGGATGCCGGCTCGCAAGGAGCGGGCGCGGCGGGCACGGGCTCGCAGGCAGGCTCCGCGGGAACGGGCTCACCCAACGCCGGTACGCAAGGTGCCGGTTCGCAGGGTGCGGGCGGTAGTGGCTCGCCGGCGACCGGTGCGGCGGGTTCGCAGGCGACGGGTACTGGTGGGTGGGCGGCTGAGGGGGCCGCGCAGGGGCAGCAGGGTGGTCAGGACGAGCCCACGCAGCAGATCCCGCTCCCCGACAATCAGGACACCGGCGGGCACTGGACCTCCGCCGACCCGCAGACCGGCGACACGGTCGCCAACAGTTCCCCGGCGAGTTCCGGTGGATCGCCAGC